>JAJTHZ010000093.1 GCA_021299185.1 Lysobacteraceae bacterium
CTCCTGCACCTCCAACACACCCCCGGCGGTCCGCCGCGCGCCTTCCTGGCGCGCGGTGCCCTGCGCTTCTCGGTCCCCCAGGGAGTCGGCCGAGTGCGCATCCTGCGCACGCGGCCGACTCGCAGCCATCCCTGGCCGCGACCCCTTCGGGGCGGAAACCCTGGGGGCCCTGCGATGCTCGGCGGACCTTAGGGGGCCCCGGTGGACGAACCCGCCATCCATGGCTGGTTGCTTCGGGTTGCCGATCGTTTTGCTTCTTCTGCTGGGTGCACGCCACGGCCGAAGCGATTCCCTCGCTAACTCGCTTGGACCAGCCATGGATGGCGGGTTCGTTGATTGGGGCCCCTGAGCGCCGCCGAGCATCGCAGGCGGAGCGGGGAATTGGCGCGGCACCGCCGCGCCCCCGCGAAGGCCCGGCCAGGGATGGCCGGGCGGGCGGACGATCCAGGGATGGATGCTTGCCGAACAGCGCAACGAAGCCAGGGCGGCGCTCCGGGGTGTCCTTGGGGGGCCAGGAGGTCGTGGACAAGCAAGACCCACTGGTCGGGCCGCGGCAGCGGCACGAAAACGCTTTGTCGCTTGCGAATGCAACACAACCTGGCGCTCAAGACGCCAACGGCGAGATCGATACGTGACGGTCGCGCTGCACGCAGCGCTCCTACACCGGAGACCTCGACGCAAGACGCTTACGGCAAGATCGCGACGTGGCGGTCGCGCGCAAGCGCGCTCCTACGGGCGAGGACGCGCTGCAAGACGCCTGCGGCAAGATCGGGACGTGGCGGTCGCGCGCAAGCGCGCTCCTGCGACGGCGGGGGCGCTGCGGTCATCCCTACGCCCACTCGGTCAATCCCTCGCGCTCGTACAGCACCTTGAACGACGGCCGCGCCTTCATCCGCGCGATGTAGGCCGCGAGCGTCGGCCACGACGTGGCGGGCTTCGGCATGTTGCGCGACCAGCGCATCAGCATGGTGGCGAGGAAGTCGACCGCGCTGATCGCTTCGCCGCAGACGTAGGGACCGTGCGCGGCGAGGTGCGCGTCGAGGCGGTCGAAGGCGCTCTCGACGCGCGCGCGGGCCAGTTCCTTCGCCTGCGCGGCGACCGCCTCGCCGGCGGCTTCGTGCGGGTAGAACCAGGTGCGGAAGGCGGGCTGCAGCGTGTTGGCGAGGTGCAGGGTCCACTGCAGGTACTGCGCTTCGGCGCGGCTGCCGCGCGCGGGGCGCAGGCCCGCGGCGGGGTGGCGCTCGGCCAGCAGCAGGATCAGGGCGGCGGCCTCGTAGACCGGCTGGCCGTCGAGCTCCAGCGTGGGCACCACGCCGTTGGGGTTGAGCGCCAGGTAGGCCGGCGTCTTGTGCTGGCCCGCCGCGAGGTCGAGCAGGCGCAACTCGTGCGCGATGCCGGCATCGATCAGCAGCCAGTGCACGCACAGGCCGGCGCTGCCGGGGGAGGTGTGGAGGATGCAGGGGGTCGACATCGCGGGGTCCTCGAGGGGCGGACGCGAATAGTAACCGCGGACTTGTGCCTGCCATCCGCTGCCCGCATCATCCGCCCGCCACCCCGCAGCCAGCCATCCGCCATGACCGAAGCCATCGGCCTGCGCGGGCGCGTCCTCGCGCTCGTCGAGTCCAGCCCCTTCCAGCGCGTGATCATCGTGCTGATCGTGCTCAATGCCATCGTGCTGGGGCTGGAGACCTCGCCCACCCTGATGGCCTCACACGGGTCGACCCTGCACGCCCTCGACCACGCGATGCTGGCGGTGTTCGTGGTCGAACTGCTGCTGCGCCTGTTCGCCCATCGCGCGGCGTTCTTCCGCGACCCGTGGAGCGTGTTCGACCTGGTGATCGTCGCGATCGCGCTGGTGCCCGCGTCGGGCCCGCTCGCGGTGTTGCGCGCGCTGCGCGTGCTGCGGGTGCTGCGCCTGGTGTCGGCGGTGAAGAGCATGCGCGGCGTGGTCGGCGCGCTGCTCGGCGCGCTGCCGGGCATGGGCTCGATCGCGGCGCTGCTGGCGCTCGTGCTGTACGTCGCGGCGGTGATGGCCACCAAGCTGTTCGGCGCGATCTCGCCGGACTATTTCGGCAGCCTCGGCGGCTCGCTGTTCACCCTGTTCCAGATCATGACCATGGAGGGCTGGGCGGACATCGCGCGCGACATCATGGCGCAGGCGCCGTTCGCCTGGATCTTCTTCCTGGTGTTCATCCTGGTCAGCACCTTCACCGTGCTCAACCTGTTCATCGCGGTGGTGGTGAACGCGATGCAGGAACAGGTGGCCGACGAACTGCGCGAGGAGGAGGGCGCCCACGCCGCCGCCGCGCAGGCCGAGCGGCAGGTGCTGCTGGACGAACTGCGCGCCCTGCGGCGCGAGGTGGGCGAACTGCGCGAGCGCCTCGGGCGCGCGCCCTGACCGGGCTCAGGCCGCTTCGCGGCCCGGGCCGGACGCCATCGCGGCCAGCGCGCGCAGCACCACCTCCCAGTCGGCGCCGGGACGGTTGCCTTCCTCGCTGAGCACGCGCCGCCAGGCGCGCGCGCCCCATTCGCCCTGGAAGAGTCCGACCAGGTGGCGCGTGAGGTGGTGCAGGCGCTCGCCGCGCGCGACCAGTTCGTGTGCGTAAGGCGCAAGGTCGTTCAGCAGCGCCCGGCGTTCACGCAGCGGCGTACCCCACAGGGCGTGTTCGAGTTCCGCCAGCACCCACGGCTCGTGGTAGGCCGCGCGGCCGAGCATCACGCCGTCGAAGGCATCGAGGTGCGCCACCGCGTCGGCAACCGTCGCGATGCCGCCGTTGAGCACCACTGTCAGGTCGGGCCGGTCGCGCTTGAGGCGCGCCACCCGCGCGTAGTTGAGCGGCGGGACCTCGCGGTTCTCCTTCGGCGACAGGCCCTTGAGCCAGGCCTTGCGCGCGTGCACCACGAACACCGTGCAGCCGGCCGCGGCCACGGTGTCGATGAAGTGCTGGAAGGCCGCGTCCTCGTCCTGCTCGTCGACGCCGATGCGGCACTTCACGGTCACCGGCAGCGTGCCCGGCACTGCGGCGCGCATCGCCGCCACGCAGTCGGCGACCAGGGTCGGCTCGCGCATCAGGCAGGCGCCGAAGCGGCCGGCCTGCACGCGGTCGGACGGGCAGCCGACGTTGAGGTTGATCTCGTCGTAGCCCCACTCGGCGCCGATCCGCGCCGCCTGCGCCAGGAGATGCGGCTCGCTGCCGCCGAGCTGCAGCGCCACCGGGTGCTCGCAGGCGTCGAAGCCGAGCAGGCGCGCGCGGTCGCCGCGCAGCACCGCGTGGGCGTGCACCATCTCGGTGTAGAGCCGCGCGTGCGGGGCCAGCCGACGGTGGAAGTACCGGCAGTGCCGATCCGTCCAATCCATCATCGGGGCGACGCACAGACGCCAGGGCGACAGGTCTTGCATCGTCGCATTGTAGGACGGCCGCGTGGACGGGTCGCGGATGGACTATCTTGACCTTGCCACGATGGGAAGCCGGAGGCTGCGTCGACCCCACTGCAAGGAGCCTCGCCATGAACGCCACCCCCCACCCCGCCGCCGCGCGGTCCAGCGACGGCACAGGGCCGACCACCACGCTGCGCTTCGGCATCGTCGGCATGAGCTGCGCGTCCTGCGTCGGCCGCGTCGAACGGGCGCTGCGCGCGGTGCCGGGCGTGCTGGCGGCGACGGTCAACCTCGCCACCGAAGCGGCGACCGTCGAGGTCGACGGCTCGGTTCCGGCCGCCGCACTGGCTCGCGCCGTGCGCGAGGCGGGCTACGAGGCCGAGATCGCCGAGGTGTCGATGGGCATCCTCGGCATGACCTGCGCGTCCTGCGTCGGCCGGGTCGAGAAGGCGCTGGCCGCGGTGCCCGGCGTGGCGTCGGCGAGCGTCAACCTCGCGACCGACAGCGCCCGCGTGCAGGTGCTGGGCGTCGCACCGCGCGAGGCCCTGCGCGCCGCGATCGGCGCGGCCGGCTACGAGGTCGCACCGGACCCGCCCGTCGCGCCCGCTGCATCGGTCGCATCGGCCCCATCCGCCGCATCCGCCGCACCGACCGGCGCCGCCGCACCCGCGCCCGCCCGGACGCCCGCGGCGCGGCGCGAACGCCGTCACCTGCTCGCCGGCGTGCTGCTCTCGCTGCCGCTGGCGCTGCCGATGCTCGGCCTGCCGTTCGGCGTCGATCTTGCGCTGCCCGGCTGGATGCAGCTCCTGCTCGCCACCCCGGTGCAGTTCTGGCTTGGCGCGCGCTTCTACCGTGCCGGGTGGCGGGCGCTGCGCGCGGGCACCGGCAACATGGACCTGCTGGTGGCGCTCGGCACCACCGCAGCCTATGGACTGTCCGTGTGGCACCTCGTGTTCGACCCGCCGGACCACGGCACGGCGCACCTGTACTTCGAGGCCTCGGCGGTGGTGATCACCCTGGTGCTGCTCGGCAAGTGGCTGGAGGCGCGCGCCAAGCACCGGGCGGCCGCGGCGATCCACGCCCTGCAGGCCCTGCGCCCGCTGACCGCGCGCGTGCGGCGCGGAGACGTCGAGGTCGAGGTGGCCATCGAGGCGCTGGCGATCGGCGACCTCGCGGTGGTGCGGCCAGGCGAACGCATCCCCGCCGACGGCACGGTGGTCGAGGGCGACAGCCACACCGACGAATCGCTGCTCACCGGCGAATCGCTGCCGGTGGCCCGGGGCGTCGGCGACCGCGTCACCGGCGGCGCGATCAACGGCGAGGGCCGGCTGCTGCTGCGCGTGGTGGCGGTCGGCGCGGACAGCGCGCTGTCGCACATCATCCGCCTGGTCGAGGACGCGCAGGCGAAGAAGGCGCCGATCCAGCGCCTGGTCGACCGGATCAGCGCGGTGTTCGTGCCGGTGGTGGTGGCGATCGCGCTGGCGACCCTGCTCGGCTGGGGCCTCGCCGACGGCGACTGGACGCAGGCCGTGCTGCACGCGGTCGCCGTGCTGGTGATCGCCTGTCCGTGCGCGCTGGGGCTGGCGACGCCGATCGCGATCGTCGCCGGCACCGGCGTGGCGGCGCGGATCGGCATCCTGGTCAAGGATGCGGAGGCGCTGGAGACCACGCGCAGGCTGCGCACGGTGGCCTTCGACAAGACCGGCACCCTGACCGAGGGCAAGCCGCGCCTGGTCGACCAGCACGCCGTCGACGGCGACGCGTCCGCGCTGCTGGCCGCCGCCGCGGCGCTGCAGGCGGGCAGCGAGCACCCGCTCGCGCGTGCGGTCGAAGGCGCGGCGCGCGAGCGCGGGATCGCGGTGCCGGCTGCCACCGGCGTGTCGGCGGTGCCGGGCCGGGGCGTGGACGGTGCGGTCGGCGGCGCACGCCACGTGCTCGGCAGCGCGCGCTGGATGGGCGAACTCGGCGTGGATCTCGGCCCGCTCGCCAGCGCCGCCGACGCGCTCGCCGCGCAGGGACGCACGATGTCCTGGCTCGCCGCGGCGCAGGGCGGCGGCCTCGCGCTGCGCGGCCTGCTCGCCTTCGGCGACGCGCCGCGCGCCAGCGCCGCCGAAGCCATCGCGGACCTGCGCGCGCTGGGCGTCGC
>JAJTHZ010000014.1 GCA_021299185.1 Lysobacteraceae bacterium
CCGCCGCGCGCGGCGGCCACGCGGTCGCCGAGGCGCGCGCGGCAACGCCCGCCTCGCTGCAGCGCGAATTGCGCGGCGACGTGCAGGCGATCATCGACCTCGCCACGCGGCCGGAGCCGGCGCTGCGCTACGCGAGCGCCCTGCAGATGGCCGACGACCTCGGCGCGCTGCTGGAAGGTCGGCCGGTGCACGCGCGCCGTGGCGGCTGGCGCTATCGCGCGCTGCGCTTCGTCGGGCGGCACCGCTACGCGGTCGTGGCGTTCGCGCTGCTGGGCATCGCCACCGTCGCCTACGCGCTGCTCTACGTGCAGCAGGCGCGCGCGATCGCGCGCCAGGCGCAGGAGAACGTCGCGGTGCGCGACACCCTGGTGTCGCTGCTGCGGCAGGCCGATCCGCTGTACTCCGCCAGCCGGACGTCGACGTCTCGCCCTGGCTGCGGCCGGCGCTCGCGCTGGCGCGACGCGAGCTGGCCAGCCAGCCCGCGCTGCTGTCCGAAGTGCTCGCGCTGGGCGCGGGCGCGGATGTCCGGCGCGGCGACTACGCGGCCGCCGAAAGCCTGCTGCGCGAGGCCCTGCCGCTCGCGCCACGCGAACAGCGACTTGCGCTGCTCGGGCGCCTCGGCGAGGTGCTGCACTATGGCGCGCGCTACGCCGAGGCCGACGTGGTGCTCGGCGAGGCGATGTCGGCCTGGCGCGCCGCGCGCCGCGGGCTCGAGGTGCCGCGCGCCTACTTCGACCTGCTGCACAGCCGCGGCGACTTCGAGCGCGCCCGCGCCGTGCTCGACGAGATCCGCGTGCCGGCCGATTCCTACGCGGCCGCCATCAAGCTCCGCGACGCCGGCATCCTCGCGCGCGATGCCGCCGAGCCCGCGGCCGCGCGCGCGGCGCTCGAGGCGTCGCTGGACGTGCTCGACCGACTCGGGTCCGATGCGCTGTCGAAAGCCACGGTGCAGCTCGCGCTGGCGCGCTGGCATGCGCGCGATGGCGATCCGTCCACCGCGCGGCGCCTGATCGCACAGGCGCTGCCGGCGATCCTGCGCATCTACGCAGATGGCCAGGCCGTATCCGGCATGGCGCACCACGTGGTGGCGCTGGCCGACCTGCGCGACGGCGCGCATGCCGAGGCCGAGGGCGGGTTCACGCGCGTGCTCGAGCGGGACTATGCCGGCACGGCGCCCGGCAACGTGCTGCGCGCCTACGTGCACCTCGACCGCGCGCAGGCGCGCGCGCTGCTCGGCGCGTTCGACGCCGCGTCGGCCGACCTCGACGCCGCCGAGCGCATCCTGCGCGCCGTCTCCGAGGCACCACATCCACGACTCGCCGAAGCGCTGCTGCTGCGGGCTTGGTTGCGGCGCGCGCAAGGACAGGCCTACGAGGAACTGCTGGCGACCGCGATCGCCCAGCGCGCCGAACGCTTCGGCCCCGGACATCCGCTGGCCCGCGAGTCGCAGGCCTGGGTCGAGGCGTTCCGCGCCGATCCCGCCGGCACGCGGGGCGCCGGCCACTGGCGCCACGCACCGCTGCCTTGACCGACCGCTGCCCCGCCGTGACCACCGGGGCGCAGCCCCTGCGTCCGTGCGCGCCACGGGGGTGACCGCAGCGACCGGCGCTCGCGGCGGGGTCGCGATGGCGCGGTCGCGCGCGAAGACACTGCTGCAGCGATCACGCCAGCGCCCGGAGGTTCACGGGGCTTGCCGACGCATCGGCGTGGTCAGTCGCCGGAGGTCTCGCTGACGTTGTTGAAGTACCAGCGGCCGTCGATCCGCGTGCCGTCCACGGTGCCTTTCAGCGGCGATCCGTCGCGCGTGCCGGTGAACTCCAGCACCGCGCTGTCGCCATCGACCGAGCCGCCGACGACGGTCACCTCCCGCGGCGCCATCGCGGCGAGGAAGGCGATCATGCCGGCCGCATCGGGCTCGTCCATCATCGCCTGCTGCTGCGCGCGCCGATCGGGCGGCGTCATCGCCAGCAGTTGCGCCTTGTCGCCGGAGGCCATCGCCGCGAAGTGTTCGAGCAGCGCCTTGCCGATCCCGCCACCGCCCGCCGGCAGCGGCGTGCCGGCGCGCGCGAGCGTGGCCTGCACGGGCAGGTCGAAGCGCAGGTCGGCGCTGCGCTCGGCGCCGTCGAAGCGCAGGGCGCCCGCCACATGACCGGTTTCGCGGCGCGACAGGGTGAAGCCGTCGGCCATGTCGCTGCTGTAGCCGCCACCACCCCCCTGGCTGCTGCTGATCGAGTAGCCCGAGAACGCCCCCTCGGCATCGATCGACACCGTGAACGCGGCGACGCCGTCGCCGACGTGGCGCAGCACGTCGAAGTCGTCGAGCTTGCCGTCCTTGGCCAGCGCCTTGCGATCGAAAGCGCGGTTGCTGACCACGACCGCGGTGTCGTCGCCGTCCGGATAGGCGATCGCGTCGGCGATGGTGAACGTCTCGCCGTCGATGGTGAAGGTGCCGGTGGCGGGCGGGGCGGCGGTGGCCGTCGCGGTCGCGAGCGCGACCGACAGGGCGAGGGCAGTGCGGGCATGTCGTTGCATGGCGGTTGCTCCACGGTGGGCGGGCCGCGCGCACGGCGACCCCTCGGGAGGAAGAACGCCGCAGCGCCGTGGAATCGAACGCGCCCGTCCGGCCACGGATGACGCACCCCGCCAGCGCTCGCTATCCTGCGCGACTCCGGCAGCGCACGACCCCATGGCCCCCTCGCACAGCGATGTCCTGATCCTCGGTGGCGGCCACAACGGCCTGGTCTGCGCGGCCTACCTCGCGGGCGCCGGCCTGAAGGTGCGGGTCCTGGAGCGGCGCGCGGTGGTCGGCGGCGCGGCGGTGACCGAGGAATTCCACCCCGGCTTCCGCAACTCGACCGCGTCCTACACGGTCAGCCTGCTCAACCCGAAGGTGATCGCCGACCTGCGCCTCGCGCAGCACGGCCTGCGCGTGGTGGAGCGCCCGTACAGCAACTTCCTGCCGCTGCCCGACGGCCGCGCGTTCCGCCTCGGCGGACCGCATGGTGCGGAGGAAGTCGCGCGCTTCTCGCGCCGCGATGCCGAGCGCCTGCCGCAGTACTACGCGATGCTCGATCGCGTGGTCGCCGTGCTGCGCGCGCTGCTGTCGCTCACCCCGCCCAATGTCAGCGACGGTTTCGTGCTGGCCGACTGGCTCGCGACCGCGAAGGTGGCGAAACACCTGCGCGGGCTCGACCTGCGCGGCAAGGCGGAGCTGCTCGACCTGTTCACCAAGAGCGCCGGCGAGCTGCTCGACGACTGGTTCGAGTCCGATCCGCTCAAGGCTGCGCTGGGCTGGGACTCGGTGGTCGGCAACTACGCCTCGCCCTACACGCCGGGTTCGGCCTACGTGCTGCTGCACCACGTGTTCGGCGAGGTCAACGGCAAGTCCGGCGCCTGGGGGCATGCGATCGGCGGCATGGGCGCGATCACCCAGGCGATCGCGAAGGAGTGCGCCGCGCGCGGGGTGGAGGTGCTCACCGACGCCGCGGTCGCGCAGGTCACCGTCGCCGACGGCCGCGCTAGTGGTGCCGTGCTGGCCGACGGCCGTGCGTTCACCGCGCGCGTGGTCGCGGCCAACCTGCACCCCAAGACGCTGTTCACCCGGCTGGTGCCCGCCACGGCGCTGGACGACGATTTCCGCGCCCGCATCGGTCGCCATCGCAACGGCAGCGCCACCTTCCGCATGAACGTGGCGCTGTCGGAACTGCCGGACTTCCGTGCCGCGCCCGGCGCCACGCAGCAGCCCCACCACCAGAGCGGCATCCTGGTCGGCCACTCGCTGCGCTACTTCGAGCGCGCCTATTTCGACGCGCGCTCTAAGGAGCACAACGCCGGCTGGGCGCGCGAGCCGATCGTGGAGCTGGTCATCTCCAGTACGCTCGACGACACGCTGGCGTCGGCGGGGCAGCACGTGGCGAGCCTGTTCTGCCAGCACGTCGACCCGCAGGTCGACGCCGGCTGGGACGCGCACCGCGACACGGTGGCGAACCTGATGATCGACACCGTCGACCGCGTGGCGCCGAACTTCCGCCGCAGCGTGCTTGGGTTTCGCGCGCTGTCGCCGCTCGACCTGGAGCGCGAGTTCGGCCTGGTCGGCGGCGACATCTTCCATGGCTCGCTCGGGCTGGACCAGATGTTCAGCGCGCGCCCGCTGCTGGGGGCGGCGAACTACCGCACGCCGGTGCGCGGGCTGTACCTGTGCGGCGCCGGTGCGCATCCCGGTGGTGGCGTGACCGGCGTGCCCGGGATGAACGCCGCGCGCGAGATCGCGCGCGACCTGGGACGGCGCGCCGGGTGACGCGTCCGCGCGGCGCCGGGTGGCGGCGGTCGTAGAATGCCCGCCACGTCAGCCGCCATGGCGGTGGATGTCCTGCCGCGGTCGAGCGGCTATGCCGGAAATCGTCCATGATCGACGATGTCGACGTCTATTTCGCCCGTGGCTGCGGCCGCTGCGAGCGCTTCGCCACCGCGGATTGCGCGACACGGCGCTGGTCCGACGGGTTGCACGCGCTGCGCCAAATCTGCCGCGACGCGGGTCTCACGGAGACGGCGAAGTGGGGGCATCCCTGCTACATGCATGCCGGTCGCAGCATCGCGATCCTCGGTGCGCTGCGCGACAGCTTCCGGCTCGGCTTCTTCGACGCCGCCCTGCTGAAGGACCCCGCCGGCGTGCTGGAGCGCCAGGGCCCGAACAGCCGCCACGCCGACACGCTGCGCTTCACCGCTGCGTCCCAGGTCGCCGAGCGCGCCGCCGTCGTGCGCGCCTACCTGCACGAGGCGATGGGTTACGCCGAGGCCGGCATCCGGCCATCGCGGGAGCCGCAGCCGGTCGAACTGCCCGATGCGCTGGTCGAAGCGATGGGCGCCGACCCGGCGCTTGCCGAGGCGTTCCTTCGCCTCACCCCCGGTCGGCAGCGCAGCTACGTGATCCAGCTTGCTTCCGCAAAGACCGAGGCGACGCGCGTGGCGCGCGTCCTGCGCTTCCGCGCCCGCATCCTGGCCGGCAAGGGCGCGCTCGAACGCTGATCCGCGGCACTCGGACCTTGCGTACGCCGGGCAGGATGCCGCCGGCGGCGAGGACGACCGACCCCGGATCGCTACGCCAGCCGTGCTGGCGCTGGTGTGGGAATCCGCAGGCCCGTGCAGCCTTTTGCGGTGAGGTGGCCGCGCAATCGTGCGCTGCATTGCGGCAAGCCTTGGCCCGCGGGCGCGGGACGCTCTAACCTTCCACGGGGATTCCCCCATCGGGAGGTCATGGCATGCTGAACCTGGCGCACAACCTCGCGCGCAACGCGCAGCTCATCCCCGACCGCACCGCGATCCGCTTCGGCGACCGGGCCTGGACCTGGGCGCAGTTCGAAGCCCTGTCCAGCCGCATCGCGCATGGGCTGGCCGCGCGCGGCGTCGGCCGCGGCGACCATGTGGCGCTGGCCTGCCCGAACCTGCCGTGGTTCCCGTTCGCCTACTACGCGATCCTCAAGCTCGGCGCGGTGGTGGTGCCGATCAACGTGCTGCTCAAGGGCCCGGAGATCGCCTACCACCTGCAGGATTCGCAGGCCAAGGCCTTCCTGTGCTTCGAGGGCACGGCGGACCTGCCGCTGGGTGAGGCCGGCTGGGCGGGCTTCCAGGAGGCGGGCACCTGCGCGCACTTCGTCGCCATCACCGTCGATCCCGCCGCGAAGAGCCCCTTCGAGGGCGCGACGACGCTGGGCGCGCTGATGCACGGCATGCCCGAGGCCTTCGATCCGGTGCGCACGGCCGGCGACGACACCGCGGTGATCCTCTACACCTCGGGCACCACCGGCCGGCCGAAGGGCGCGGAACTCACCCACGCCAACGTGATGCACAACGCGCAGGGCGTGCAGGCGCTGACCAAGCAGGACGCGCGCGACGTCACCCTGATCTGCCTGCCGCTGTTCCACTCCTTCGGCCAGGTGGTGCAGATGAACACCGCCGTGCTGTGCGGCGCCGCGATGGTGCTGATGGCGCGCTTCGACCCGGACGCCGCGCTGGGCCTGATGGAGAAGCACGCGGTCACGATGTTCTCCGGCGTGCCGACGATGTACATCGGCCTGCTCAACGTGCCGGACGCGGAGTCGCGCCATGACCTGAAGAAGATCGCGGCCACGCTGCGCATCGGCATCTCCGGCGGCGCGGCGATCCCGGTCGAGGTCATCAGGCAGTTCGAGGCGCGCTTCGAGGTGCCGATCCTCGAAGGCTATGGGCTGTCCGAGACCAGCCCGGTCGCCACCTTCAACCACCTCGAGTTCCCACGCATCCCCGGCAGCGTGGGCCAGCCGCTGCACGGCGTGGAGGTGCGCATCGTCGATCCCGAGGGCCGCACGCTGCCGTCCGACGAGGTCGGTGAAGTCGCGATCCGCGGCCACAACATCATGAAGGGCTACTGGCGCAAACCGGATGCCACCGCGCAGGCGATGCGCGACGGCTGGTTCCACTCCGGCGACCTCGGCAAGCGCGATGCCGCGGGCAACCTCTACATCGTCGATCGCCTCAAGGACATGGTGATCCGCGGCGGCTTCAACGTGTACCCGCGCGAACTGGAGGAGGTCATCATGACCCACCCGGCCATCGCGCAGGTCGCGGTGCTCGGTGTGCCCGACGCCACGCTGGGCGAGGAAGTGAAGGCCGTGGTGGTGCCCAAGGCCGGCGCGTCGATCACGCCGGAGGCGCTCATCGCCTGGTGCAAGGAACGCATGGCGGCCTACAAGTACCCGCGCATCGTCGAGGTGGTGGCGGCGATGCCGATGACGGCGACCGGGAAGATCCTCAAGCGCGCGATGCGCGGCTGAGGGGCGACAAGAAGTTCGTCCTCTCCCGCGAGCCGCCGATCGCTCGGGATCGGTGAAGCCCGCTGGACGCGCGGCACTCCCGGCCGCTGGCAGCGCACGTCGTCGCCACGCGCAGGCGCAGGGCGAGCCGCCGAGGGCGGATGCTTCGTGAGCCCATGCGGCGTGGTCGCATGGAAACGGACCCTGAAACCTGAGGCAGCATCGTTCTGCATGCCTCGCATCGTCCTCGCAGTGCTCGGTACGATGGCCAGCGGCGCGCTCGGTTCGAGTCGCCGATCGGCCGTCCGCTTTGCGGGACAACGCCGGTCGATCAGGTCGAAGGCGTGCCCCGGCTTTCAAGCAGTCGGCGGAGTTTCGCCGCCCGCCTCGGATTGAGCGATTCCAGCCACGACAGGCGGCCACGAACCCGGGCGATCTCCAGCGGGTCGACGTCGGTCGAACTCGCGAGCCGATGCACGGCTGCGCGCAGTCGGTCGTAGGCGTCTCGCGCGAGGTTCAGGCGCTCATTGATCACGATGCCGCATACGGTCATGCGCGAGCCATGGCGCTTGATCCGGATCTTGCGCGGATTGACCCGGAAGCCTTCGCTGCGCGCGATCCGCTGCAAGGCCTCCAGCGCGCGCTGCGGCGGCGTCTCGACGCCGGGTTGCGGTGAAAGCGCGATGTCGTCGGCGTAGCGCGAGTAGTTCAAGCCGGCATGACGGGCGTAGCCCGCGAGGCGGCGATCGAGTCTGGACGCGACCAGGTTGGCCAGCGCGGGCGAGGTCGGCGCGCCCTGAGGCAGGTGCGGCACACGCAGGTGCGCACGATCCGGCACGGCGGCCAGGTCGACGATCGCGCTCGGTGTGCACGCGGTGCACAGGCGCGCGAGCGCGTCGGCGACATGCTTGCTCGCCCCGCTGCGGCGAAACTGCGCGGCGATGCGCGCGCGCGGAATGCTGCCGAACCAGTCGCGCAGGTCGCTGGTGACGACCCAGCGTGCGCCGACGTGCGTTCGCGCATGGTCCAGGCAGGAACGTCCGCGCACGAAGCCCGTCGCTGCCGGATGGATCGCGGCATGCGACAGCAGTTCGTCGAGGATTCGCCGCTGCATCCGCTTGAGCCGCGCCTTCGGGATTTCCAACAGGCGCAGCCCACCGGAGCGCTTGGCGATCCAACGATGGCGGTAGTGCCGCAGTGCGGTTGCACACGCCCGCCGACCGTTGCCGTAGACGTCGCAGAACCACAGCAATTCGCCCGTGCTGAGACGCAGCCATCGGCGAAGCTGATCCAGGGAGTCGAGTGCCGGCGCGCGGGCGCTCCGGGTGGGCGGCATGCAAGCGCTCCGTTGCCTGATGATCCGACGGGGTGGCAGCACGGCCCCGACGTCTTCGTCTGCGGCGACCGCTCTGCGACGTGTCGCAGGTACGTCGCTGCCATGTAGAGCCCGATGTGCGGTGTCTCACCGCGGGGAAACCCCGCGGCGGCCGGATTCGACGTTACGCATCGATCACGGCATGAACTCGGGGCCGGCTGCCGATTCGAGTATGGGGTGACCGCAACGCCGAGGCAAATGCCCAGGCCGCCGTGCTCGGCGTGCCCGACGCGACGCTCGGCGAGGAGGTCAAGGCCGTGGTCGTGCCGACATCGGGCGCGAGCATCGCGCCCGAGGACCTGATCGCCTGGTGCAAGGAACGCATGGCGGCCTACAAGTACCCACGTATCGTCGAGGTGGTGGCCGCGATGCCGATGACCGCGACCGGGAAGATCCTGATGCAGGCGATGCGGGGTTGAGCCCGGCCGGGGCCCTCCTGGCGCGTGGACCCGGGTTCGGCCCCGCCCCGAATGCGGTTAGTCGTCCATGAGGCCGCGCCAGCCGCCGCGGCTCTCGTGCGGATCATCGTCGGCAAGCACCCGGATCACGTCGATGCCGTCTCGCGGGGCGGCGACTGACCTGCGTGAGCCCCGCTGCGCGGAAATCGCGTTTCTCCCCCTGAACCACCTGAGCGGGAGCGGATCATGTTCAACTGGGTGTGCCCTCGCGGGCTTGGTGCCCTTGCGGGAATCGTTGTCGGCGTGCTGTTGGTGATCGCCACTGGCCTGCCCATGCCGGCGCGCGCCCAGTCCGAGATCGCCGCCGTGCCCGCAAGCTTCAGCAATGGCGCGCGAATCAGGGTCGCGACCGAACGGCTGGCCGTTTCCACGAACTATCGCGTGCGCCTGGAGCAGGCGCGGCCCGGCGCCGCTGAGTTCGACCTGCTGAATTTCAACTCCGGGTCGAGTACGCAGCCCTCGTTGACGGCTGCGATTCCGGACGCTCCGCTGGGCAACTACGCTCTCGTGCTCTATCGCGTGCAGTTGGGCCTCACCAAGGTCGCTGAGACGCCGGTTACGGTCGTCGCGGGACCCAGCATCAGCCTGACATCCGACAGTGCGCGCCCGGGAAAATCGGTGCGCGTCCAGGCCGGTAATCTGGTTGCGGGCTCGCTGCGTGTGATCTATTCGGGGAGCACCATCCTGGGTCCGATCCCGGTGGCGGCGGGAACCTGGAGCGGCAAGTTCGTGGTGCCGCGCGATCGACCCCCGAGTCTGCCGGCTGCAGTGGCGGTAGTGGTCGAAAACCTCGTGGGCCGGGTGGTGGTCGCGCGTGCCACCACGACGTTTCAGGCCCTGGCGTCCAGCGGACAGCCGCGCCTTCGCCTTTCGCTGAGCGGAACGCCTCCCACACCGGTCCGGCCAGGCCGATCCTTCACGCTGGCAGGTCGACTCCAGACCGACGAGGGGCTCGCGCCACAGGGCGCGCAGAGCGCGTACTGGAGGGACGCGCGCGGCGTTGTCATGCCGCTGGACCAGACGATCTCCCTTGCTGCCGACGGCGCGTTCACGATGAGCGCGCGTGCGCCCAGCAATTTTCTGGACGGCTATCCGCTGTACCAGTCAGAACGGGGACGGATCACCTTCGTCAACCGGGGTCAAGACCCGCACACCGACTCGCCGTTCGACGACCTGTCGACGAACGACAGCCCATTCGAAGTCGAATTCGTGGGTCGCAATCCGGCGTCGGCGCAGTTCACCGTCGTCGTGCAGGGCAACCAGCCGGGCAACAACGACCCGCTGCTCGGCGGCGTGTTCGTCGAGGCGCAACAGCAATGGCGATCCGATTTCGGAGGCGCGCCGGATGGCTCTGGCGTCTGGAACAACCCCAACGGCGATGGCGGCGGCCCGGTCAACGACATGCAGGCATTGGGCACGTCGAACCCCAACCAGTTCCGGAACACGTCGAGTTTCATCAACCCCTATTCGTCGCAGACCTATGGCTGCAGCGCGACGATCTTCCGCCGCCAGACCAACGCCAGCGGCGAAGCGACATTCACCTTCCGCCCCGAAGCCATCGCCAACACCAACATCTCCAGTTTCGCCAATGATCCGTGTCGATACACGAGTCAGAACTGCCGCCCGGCGGCGCCCGGCGGCAGCGGCGCGCTGTCACCGGATCAAACCCGCTTCATCATGCAGATTTATTCGGCCCACGTCGGATATCGAAACGACTTTGTCGAGCTGGCCTACGACGGCGCCATCGGTCGCGTGGTCGATCCCAACACCGGTCAGCCGTTCCCCAACGACCGGGTGACCGTGCGTCTCACGCCCAGCGAGCAAGCCGATTTCGACCTGCGAAACCTGCGCATCGACAACCTCGGCGCACCCTGGCGCAAGGTCGACAGCGCGCAGAGCCCTTGTCCGCCTGGCAGCGGTGGCGAGTGTTATCTGCAGCCCTTCACCTTCGGAACCATGTACACCTATCCCGACGGCAACAAGTGGCCGGCCAGCGTGTTCAACCCCTTGAACCAGGGCCGCGTGATGCGGCTGCAGGTGGACCCGGCCGTGACCGGGCCGATGGCCGTCGGCCGCATGCGTATTCATGGCGGGCCCTGGATCAACTTCGTGCCCGGTCAGGGCACGCCAGCATGCGTGTTCGACCAAACCACGCCCATAGAGTACGTGGCCGCACTGCCCGATCTCACGCGCCTGCCGGTGGCGGGCGTCACAACCAACCACAACACCGGTGTCTCCAGCGGCGGCATCAACGGTGAAGTCGAACTTCGCTTCGGCATGACTGCGCTGCGCACCATCCCGATCAAGATCGCGACCGAACTCCCGCCGACCGGCCTCGACGTCACCAACCCTCAGGTGACCATGCTGCGAATCAACGGACAACGCGATTCGTTGACCGTGGAGTTCAACTATGGCGGGATCGATATTCCCGTGCCGCCTCCCGGCCACGGCATCGGGAACATGGACAATGTCTCGCAGAATGACGGGACGTTCAGCGTGACTCGCGCACCGGACAACGCCGTCAACACTCTGCCGAGTTCGACGTCCAACAATGACGTGGCGGGTCGCGCCGGCGGGCCGCAGCCTGCTTCAGGGGTTTTCTTCGGCTTCACCAACGCCGATCACTCCACGCCAGACCCCGTCACGCTGTTCGACACCGGCGTGATTCCGCTTTTTCGTTATGTATGGGGCATCCCGCCGCTCGCCGCGGCCACCTTGGGTGCCGATTTCTGGATGCGGTCGGAGCTTGCTTTCTATGGGCAATTGATGAGTGCGGGCATGAACGCCACCATCGATCCAACCGTCGAAGGCGGCGTCAAAATCTTCTTCGATCTCGATGTCCTGCTCGGGTTGATCAGCGCCAGCATCGCCGCCGAGACCGAAATCGGCCTGACCATGCGGTCGATCATCAACGACGGGGGGCTCGCCCACCAAGGCGTGACGCAACAGTCCGGGGCATGCTTCAGATTCGACCTCGACGCGGTATGGGAAGCCTGTGCCGCTGGAATCTGCGGCGGCGGCCGTGAGCCGCTGATCGAGGAGCGCGAGCCCGACAACTGCTCGACTTCCAGTCGCGACCGGTTGCCGCTGGCCTTGCGCATGCCCGAGCCAGGCGGGTTCGATCTCGCCCGTCCCTTCTACACCGCAACCGCACTCGCCAACGATGGGCGCGCCAACAGCGTCACCGTCGGTGTCACGGCGAGCGGCACGCTGGTGGCAACCCACCTGTCGGGTTCGTCGCCTGTGGCGACCCGCACCATCGCCGCCCAGACCGCAGGAGTGCAGCACATCGACGTTGCGTACCACGCCACCAACAGGATCGTCGCCGTCTGGTCGGAGAACACCCGTACCCCACTGCAATTGCAGGACTTGATCCGCAGTCAGCGCGAGCGCGCGTTCGACGCCATCGCACGTACTCAGCGCCTTCGATTCTCATCGTTCGATGGCCGCGTATGGTCGACGCCTGCAGACTTGACCGCTGTAGGCAACGATGGCAAGCCGCAGTTGGCTGGTTGCCTCCCGGCGCCGCGGTTGGTCGGCACTTCGGCGTGCCCGAGCGGTGGCGAAGTCACCGCAGTATGGGAACGCGACGCCAATGCCAACCTGGACAACCCGGACATCGAAGTCTGGAGCTCGCGCTGGCAGTCGGCCCGCGGCTGGACGACGCCGTCGCGGGTCAGCGCCGCTGGGGCAAGCAGCGACATGCTGCCCTCCGTGGCCTACCGCAACGCGACGCCGATCGTGGTGTGGGCACACAATCGATCCGGGCACTTCGTCAATCTCGGAGGACGACAAGCTGCCTATCGCTTCCTTGACGGGCGAAGCGAGCCGGTAATCGCCAGCGCTCTCGGATCCGGCGTCGGCTGGCTGTCGATCGGCGTGAGTCCTGCTGACGCGGTCGTGATCGCCTACACGCTGGCGCAGGATCCGCAGGGGTTCGTCGGCAATCGGCAGGCGCTTTTCGGCGCGCGCGCGACCAGCTGCGATGAAGCGGCAGGCACCTGCAGCTTCCTTGTCACGCAGCCGCGCGACGGCAATGGCCGCCAGTTCCGGGTCGAGCGTCCGCGGGTCGAGTTCGACGACGAAGGGACGCCGATCATCGGCTTCCGTGCGGTGGGCTTCGGCCCCACCACGTCCGGCCAGGTCGGTTTGCCCGGTGACATGCCCGGTACCCTGCTGGGCACCGATGAGCTGGGTTCCGTGCGAGTGCACAGCTTTGCCCAGCCGATCTACACCGCACAGTTCGTGCCGCTCAGCGACAATGGTCTGCAGCACTGGAAGCCCGATTACGCATTCGACGATGTCAGCGGCAGCCTGCTCGTGGTCTCGATGCAGGCCCAGGCGCCGGTGAACGCGAGCGGGCCGATGCGCTTCGCCAAGGCCGTGATGGGGGACATCGGTGAGCGCATCGCGAAGGGGCAATCGTTGAACGACGGCGCCGTGCTGCGAATCGTGCCGAGCGGGCCCGATTTCAGCTTGCGTGACCCGCAGCCGTCGCGCAGCGTGGTGGCCGCAGGACAGTCGCTCAACCTTCGCCTCGGGCTCGTCAATCAGGGCCAAGCCTATGATCCGGCCACGCACGGCGGTCTGAGGGTGGTGGTGAGCTGGAACGGTCCGGCAGGGGTCGGCGACGTGGCGGGCCAGTTCGAGCTGACCGACTCCCAACCCGCAAACGGCGGCCGCAACCTCACCATTCCCCTGACGGTGCCGGCCGGGCTGCGCAACGATCAGCGGCAGACACTGTTCGTCGACATCGTGGCTGGCGACGAGGCGAACACGTGGGTGGCACCGCCGATCGCGTGCTGGTGACCTTGAACGAAATGCCGGTGCCGCAATCCGTGCGCGTGCACACCCGCCGCGATTCTCCCTTGGTCGACATCACATGGTCTGATCCCAACGATGCGCGGATCGCCGGGTGGCGCGTGTGGAAGCGCAGCGCGACGGGCGAGTGGCAGCATCTCGGCAGCACGCGGGTGGCGGGCTACATGGACCTTCTCGGCACCATCGGCGGTGCCGTGCAGTACCGCGTCGCGGCCTACTCCGGCAACGGCGTCGAGTCGGTTCCCAGCGCGGTGGCCGACGGCTTCATTTCCGTTTCGCGGGGTGATGCTCTTTTCCGTGACAGTTTCGAAGTGCCAGCGCCGTGACTAAAAGTCGCCAACCGCCAGTGCTGCGCCGACGTCGACGTGCGGCGCGCATCGCCGGGATCGACCTGCGTCGGCCGCGTGGTCGGGACTGCGCCGCGGCGCGCGTGAATTGCCAGCCGCAAGCGTGGGGTCCCATCGCGCCGGTGTTCGCGCAAGGCCTCACGCGTGCAGGCGGCCACGGGTGCGACTTCGTGAATTGCGTCGTGCGATTCGCTGTGTCAACGTCCGCCCCGGGTCATGCCGGGGCGGGCGATGGGCGAGGTCACGCTGTTGATCGGACGCGCGCGGGACGGCGACCGGGAGGCCGCCGACGCGCTGTTCCGGGCGGTCTACGACGACCTGCGGCGCATCGCCGGACGGCAGGCCGCGGGCGCCGGGGCCGGCGCGCACGGCGCGACCTCGCTGGTGCACGAAGCCTACTTCCCGCTGGCGAAGCCCGAGGCGCTGGCCTTGAACGACCGCCGGCACTTCTTCGCGGTGGCGGCGCGCGCGATGCGGCAGATCGCGGTCGACCACGCGCGCGAGCGATTGGCGGTCAAGCGCGGCGCGGGTGCACCGATGACCACGCTCGGGGCGGTCGACGCGCAGGCCGCCGACGACGCCCGGCTCGAGCGACTGCTCGACCTCGACGAGGCGATGAAGGCGCTCGAGGCCAGCGACGAGCGGCTCGCGCGGCTGGTCGAGCTGCGCCATTTCTCCGGCCTGCAACTGGACGAAGCCGGCGAGGTGCTGGGTCTGTCCGAGGCCACGCTCAAGCGCGACTACGCGAAGGCACGCGCCTTCCTGCATGCCTGGCTCGGCGATGGCGAGCCACGATCGGACGGCTCGGGCTGAGCGAACGGGCTCGCGAGGCGCCGGGAGGCGCCTTCGCCCTGCGGTGAGCTCCGGCGGCCGGATCCGCCGTTACCTCGCCTGTAGCCCCGATTCCGCGGGGCCGACCCGCGAGGATCTTCGACATGCCGATAGAGCGCTCAGGGCACGTCCGACGCGGATTCGCCGTGGCGGCGACGCTGGCCGCGTCGTGCCTGTTCGATGCGGCCCCTGCACAGGCCCAAGGCGACTGCAGCACGGGCTTCGAATGCGGACGCGTGGCCTGGGGCGAATACGTGCGCGACGGCGCGCAGTCGTACCGGCTGTGGCTGCAGGACTTCGACGGTGCGCGGCGCACCCTGCTGGCGGATTTCGGACCGTCCAGCGGCAACTTCGCCCGGGGCTTGCGCTTTGATGCCGCCTCGCGCCACCTTTATTTCATTGCCTCGGGGACGAGCAACTTCGACACCAATGTGTTCAGGATCCGGGTCGATGGCACGGGACTGGACAATCTGACCGAGGATGGCTGCTTCACGGACGAGTTCGCGCTCTCGCCCGACGGCGCGCGAATCGCCTACCAGCGCAACTGCGGCCCGACCGATCTCGACGACAAGATCTGGCTGATGGACAACGACGGCGGCAACCAGCGCCTGCTGACGACAGCGCCACCGGTCAGCAACGATCCCACCGCCAACCAGCAGGAAAAGCCGGCGTTCAGCCCTGATGGCCAATTCGTGGTGTTCACCTCGCTGGCCGGCACGAGCGGGTCGCGGCAGGTGTATCGGTCCACGCTGGACGGCAACACGGTCGTCGCACTCACCGATCCCGACATCGACAGCCGCTTCAACGACGAGCCCGTCTACCTGCCCGATGGCCGCATCGTGTATGCCTCCGGTCGTGCCGCGACGCAGGGGCCGCGGTTCAACGACCTGTATCGCATGGATGGCAATGGCGGCGGCGGGCTGCGCCTGACCGACATCGTCGGTGGCAAGTCCGACCTGGTGGTCAGCCCCGACGGCAGCCGGGTGCTGTTCATCAACCGGCCCGATCCGGTGGGCTTCACCGTGCCGCCGGTGCTTTACCTCGCGCGCACCGACGGCAGTGGCGTGGTCGCGCTCTACGACGACCCGGCGGCCGAGCGCGTGTTCGTCAACAATGCGCGGTTCAGTCCCGACGGCAGTCGCGTCGCGTTCCAGTTGTGTTTCTCCAGCGGCGGCGACTGCACCAATGCCACGCGGGTGGTGGATCTCGACGGCGGCAACGCCGTGACCTACGGCAGCGCCACGGACAACGTCCCCTTCGGGGCCTTCGGCCGACCCGACGTCGACGGCGACGGCGTGATCGACGGCGCCGATTCGTGCCCCGCGGTGCCCAACGGCTATCGCATCGCGGTGGAACTGGCGCCGCTCGACGTGTGGACGATGAACTACGACGGTTCGCAGCAGGTCCGCCTCACCACCAGCTCCGCGGCCGACGTGCAACCGCGCTTCGACGCCACCGGCCGGCACATCATCTTCTCCTCGAGTCGCGCCGCCAACGACTTCGAGATTTACCGGATGAACGCCGACGGCAGCGGCGTAGTCCGCCTCACCAGCGTCGCCGGCGCCGACGAAGAGCCCGCGTTCAGCCCCGACGGCACCCGGTTCGCGTTCCTGGGGACACGCCCGTCGATGAACGGGTTCCGTCGCAATGTCTGGGTCATGGATGCCGACGGCAGCAATCCGCTCAGGCTCACGACCAGCCAGGGCTTCAACGGACAGGCCAACAACCCGGTGTTCAACGGCGACGGCACGCGCATCGCCTTCGACACGGTCCGCGATCTGCTCACCGGCAACAACCGCGACATCTATACGATCCGCGCCGACGGCAGCGACGAGGTTCGTCTCACCAGCACAGCCGGGATCGACATGGAACCCGCCTACAGCCCCGACGGCAGGCGGATCGTGTTCATCTCGTACCGCGACGGCGCGGCGAACAACGGCGAGATCTACATCATGCGCGCCGACGGCACCGATCCGCAGCGCATCACACGCACGACCTTCCGCGAATCCAGGCCCACTTTCTCGCCCGATGGCGCGCAGATCGTGTTCATGGCCGACTACGACGGCAGCCTCCAGCTGCACGCCATGAACCGCGACGGCACGGGCGTGCGCCAGATCACCCGCGGCACGAACTACGACCGCCCGACGCTGGCGCCGCAGGCCGATGCCGATGGCGACGGCACCGGCGATGCCTGCGATCCGGCCTTCGATGCAGCGACCGCGGTCGGTGCACCAGTGGTGGTGCAGGCACCGGCCGGCAGTGTCGAGTTCGGCACGGTGACCGGCGCGGGCGTGACGACCTTCACCGCGATCCAGCCGGATCCGAACGGCATGCCGGCGGGCTACACGCTGTGCGCGACCTGTCTCGCCTACGACATCACGACCACCGCCGTCGTGGTGCCACCGATCACCGTGTGCATCGCGGTGCCCGCGGGCGTGCCGGCCGCCACCTTCCAGCAGCTTCGCCTGCTGCATGGCGCGAACGGGCAGTGGGTCGACCGAACGACACTGCGCATCGATCAGCCAGGCAGCCCGCGCAGGGTATGCGGTACGGTGGACTCGTTGTCGCCGTTTGCGCTGGCGTCGTTCGGCGGCGCGCCGATTGACGCGATCTTCGGCAGCGGCTTCGAGTAGGCGGGATGATTGCCTCTGCAGCCGCCAATTCGGCGCCGGCAAGTCGCGAGCTCGCCGCCCGCCGCCTTGTGCCCCGGCGGGCGTCGTGTCAGCGTGCACGCACGCGCACCGGACCGGCCAGGATGATGGCTTTGATGCTCGATCCCCCGTGCAACACGGTGTCGCCCGCCGACTGCGGAGTCGCGGGCCATGCGCGCGCCAAAGGCCCTTTTGCACGAATCGCAGCCCCGACGACGCACGCCGCCTGCTCGCCGCCTACGATGACTGCATGGCGGTCGATGGCGCGGCGCGCGAGGCGCGGATCGCGCGCCACGAGCGCGAGGATCCCGGCATCGCGACGCGGCTGCGGTCGATGCTCGCGGTCGATGCCGGCCCGGCCGTCACCGATGCCTTCGGCATCGAGTCGGTGGTCGGCGAACTGGTGGCCGCGGCGACCGGTGCCGCGGCGGAAGGATCGCGCCAGGCGGGTCCCTTCACCCTGCTGCGCCTGCTCGGCCGCGGCGGCATGGGCGAGGTGTGGCTGGCCGAGCGCGACCACGATGGCTTCCGCCAGCAGGTGGCGCTCAAGCGCCTGCGCAGCGGGCGCGACAGCGAGGACCTGCGCCGCCGCTTCGTGCAGGAGCGGCGCATCCTGGCGGAGCTCTCGCACCCCGGCATCGCGCGCTTCATCGACGGCGGCATCGACGATGCGGGTGCGCCCTGGTACGCGATGGAGTACGTGCAGGGCGTGCCGATCACCGAGCACGCCGCCGCGCGTGGCCTCGACGCGCGCGCGCGCGTGGCGCTGCTGGCCGAGGTCGCCGAGGCCGTGGCCTACGCGCAGAACCACCTGGTCGTGCACCGCGACCTCAAGCCCTCGAACATCCTGATCGACGCCGAGGGGCGGCCGCGGCTGCTTGACTTCGGGATCGCCAAGCTGCTCGATGCCGCGGCGGCGGGCGAGGGCGAGACCGCCGCCGGGCTGCGTGCGATGACGCCGGACTATGCGGCGCCGGAACAGATCCTCGGTGCGCCGGTCAGCGCGGCGACCGATGTCTACGCGCTGGGCGTGGTGCTGTACCAACTGCTGACCGGCGACCTGCCGCACACCCGCGGCGCGGCCAGCCTGGAGTCGCTGGTCGACGCGGTGCGCACCGAGGTGCCCGAGCGGCCGAGCGCGCGTCTGCGCCGCGTCGGCGCGGGCGGCAGTGGCACCGGCGGCGCCGCGTCGCGGACCCTGCGCACGCTGCGCGGCGACCTCGATACCATCGCGCTGATGGCCCTGCGGCGCGAACCGGAGCGCCGCTATGCGTCGGCCGCCGACTTCGCGCGCGACCTGCGTCGCTGGCTCGACGGCCGGCCGATCGCGGCACAGGCCGACACCACCGGCTACCGCATGCGCAAGTTCGTGGCGCGCCACCGGCTGGCGGTGGGCAGCGCGAGCGCCGTGCTGCTGGCCCTGATCGCCGGCTTCGGCACCGCGTTGTGGCAGGCGAGCGTGGCGCGCAGCGAGGCGGCGCGCGCGCAGCAGCAGGCGGAAGTGGCGCGCAAGGCGCAAGCCGATGCGGAAGCGATCAATCAGTTCTTCGGCCGCATGCTGGTCGATGCGCGTGCGCAGGACCAGGGTGCTGGCGCGGCCCTGACCGTGAAGGACTGGGTGCTGGCCGCGGTGCCCAGGCTCGACGAGGCCCTCAAGGACGCGCCCGCCGCCCGCGCGACGCTGCGCCGGGAACTGGGCGCAGCGCTGCACCAGCTCGGCGCGAGTGCGCGCGCACGCGAGGTCCTGGAGACCGCGGTCGCCGAGAACGCGGCGGCTTATGGTGATTCGCTGCAGACGGCGGTCGCGACGACGCTGCTCGGCAGCGCCTTGTATGCCGTCGGCGAGCCGGCGGAGTCGCGGCGGCGCGCCGAGGCGGCGATCGTCATGCTCGACGGCCTGCCGAGCACGAACGACGTCCGCCTGGACCGCATCCAGGCGCGCACCACCCTGTTGCGGATCCACAGCCTCGGTGGCGACCATGCCATGGCGCTCACGCTGGCCGAGCGCAACCTCGAAGAGCGCGCGGCGCTGTTCGGCGCCGACGACCCCCAACTCGCGGTCGATTACAACAACCTCGCCAGCTCCTACAACCGGCTCGGCCGCCTGGCCGAGGCCGAGACGGCGCAGCGCAAGTCGTTGGCGCTGTTGGAGCGCAACCCCGAGCGTCCGGTCGCGCGGATCGCCTTCGTGCACACGAACCTGTGCATGCTCGCCGTGCAGCGCGCGCGCTACGCGGACGCCGAGGCGTCGTGCCAGGCGGCCCGAGCGCGATACACCGAGTCGCTCGGTCCCGATTCCATCGAGATCGCTTCGGTCGATTCGAGCCGCGCGCACGTTGCCTTCGCCGCCGGCGACTCCGACGCCGCGCGCGCCTTGCTCGACGACGCGGAGCCGCGCCTGGTCGCTGCGCAGCGCAAGGTCGACGTGCTGCTGGTGGCGACGGTGCGGATGCGCCTGGCCGTGCGCGATGCCGACTGGAAGCGGGTCGAAGCGGAAGGCGAGCGCTTGCGCAGCATGCTGCCGCCACCCACGGCGGACGCGGTCGCCGATGAACGACTGCTCGCGGACGCCTTCACGTCGCTGGCGCGCGGCATGCGCTCCGGCCACGACGGGGCGGTGACCGAAGCGCGCCGGATCGCCGCGTCGATGCTCGAGCGTCCGCAGGTCGTCGCCTACTATCGCGCAACCGCCGCGCTTGCGGGATCGCTCGCTGCTGCCGCGGAAGGCGACAGGTCCGCCGCGCAGGGCTTTCGCGAGGCCGCCGTCGCGGCGCTGGCGGAGAACATGCCGCGCGAGGAAGCCGTCGCGCTGTGGGCGCGCTGGTTGCCCGTGGAGCAAGCGCCACGCTGAGCACGGCGGCCTGTTGCCGCGCGCTGCGCCCAGGGCCCGCGACGCGGTCGCGTGCGATCGGCTCGTGGCGGCGCGGCGCGTGGCCGCCGCGTTGCAGGCGCATTCGGGGCGTCGCGACGAGGTCGAGCGGGGCAGCCCCGCCATGGGCTTTCCGCGCGCGATTCTCCGTGGTCATGGATGAAGCATCCCTTGCCAGGCCCCGCCCGATGAACGCCAGCGCGCCCGATACCGCCGCCGCGTCGCCATCCGCCCACGCCGATCGCGGGCAGTACCTCGCGCGCCTGCTGCCGGAGATCGTGGCCTGCGCCACCGCGCTGGCGCTCGCGCTCGGACTGCTGCCCGAAGGGCTGGCCGGATCGGTACGGCGGATGCTCGACGGGATCGTGGCCTTCGAAGCGGTGACGCTGATGTTCCTGTGCATCCTGGTCGATGTCGCGACCCGCCTGCGCCGCGCGCCGCCGTGGTGGCTCGGGCTGCTGGGCTGCGGCGCGCTGCTGGTGCTGTACCCCGAGGTGCCGGGCCTGTTGATCGGCGCCCTTCACGAAGGCCTGTGGGTGGCGTTGCCGTTCGCATGGTCGATGATCGAACGCCTGCGCGAATTGTGGACCCTGCCCGGCAGCCCGCGGATCGAAAAACTGCGCCGTCGTGCGCTGACCTTCGGGCGATTGTTCAGCGGCCTCGTGGTCGCCGGCACCTTCGTGCTGGCGTGGCTGCTGGAATCCATCGTCAGCGACGCCGGCGGCCGCGTGCAGGGTCTTGCGCCGTGGTTCGTCGCGGCGTACTTCGCGCTCGCGGCCTGCGATGCCTGGCGCGTGCATCGCCCCGCCTTCGCGATCCGCCCGCGCAACCTGTGGCCATGGTTCGACGGCGGGCAGACCGAGCGCATGGACCCGATCTAGCGCCACGCCCCGCGCGATCCCACGGGGGCCTCCGGAGGTCGTCCAGCGACCCCGTGGTGCACGCGTTCAGACGTCGATCGCCGCCAGCGTCGCGCCGACCAGCACCTTGCCCTCGTGCGTGCCGCGAACCGCGACGCAAAGAGTCCACGGGCCTGCAGCGAGCTTCTTGCCGTCACGCTCGACGCTGAACTGGTGCACGCCGGCGTTGCGGTTGACGCCGGACGAGATCGTGAGCGCACGGTCGTGGGCCCAACCGGTCGGCGACTGCACCGCGGCGACCGCGAAGTTCGGTGCGTCGAGGCCATCCACCACCAGCCCGCTGGCGCGGTCGATGGCGAGCACGCTCACCGTCACGCCGAAGCCGTAGTCGCGCAGCACCACGTCGAGGGCCAGCGCGCGCAGCGACACCGAGGGCGTCGCGCCGCCGCCGGCCACGGGGCCCGGGCGGCGGGTGGTCGGGGACTTGCGGGAGGTCGGGGTCTTGCGGGTCGCCATGGCGGGGCCTTTCTCGTCCGGTGGGGATCAATCCATCCACGGAAAAAGCGCGGCCGGGGGACCACCCGCCCGCCTCGCCCGACCGGGTCCCCGGTCGATGGTCCCGTTCGGCGCCGGAATCCGTGGTTCCGGAGACGAGGCGCCACGTCGGCCGCCCGGGGAATCGGATATGGGCATTCGCGCGGTATTCGGATGGATGGTCCTGGTTGCCCTCGCCGCGGTGTCGAGACCGCTGGTCGCACAGGACCTCGACCAGGGCCTGGTCGCCTACTACGCGTTCGAGGAAAACGCCGAAGACAGCGGGCCCAGTGGCCATGACGGCACGGTGGTTGGCGCGCCGAACTACGTCGCGGGGGTGCGCGGCCGCGCGATGACCTTCGACGGCGTGGACGACGCGGTGACGTTCCCGGGCATCCCCAACGCCGCCTTCGCCGGCAACTTCAGCATCTCGTGGTTCATGCGGGTGCCCGCGCACGCGAAGTATGCCGTGCTGAGCAAGCGCGGGAGCTGCAACCTCACCAACGCTTTCGATATCCGCACCACGGACGAGACGCCCAGCCGCACGCGGTTCAGTGCGGTCTACGGCGCCGGCTTCACGGATGCGTTCGGCCGTGCGCTGACGCCCGGCCAGTGGACGCATGTCGCCGTGGTGCGCGATGGCGGCACGGTCCGCGTGTACACCGACGGCGTGGCCGGCACGGCGAACACCACCGCCTCGATGAACCTGTCCGCCGTGACGGCGCCGTTCGGCATCAGCATCACGCCCTGCATCACGTTCGGCGACGGCACGGTGCGCTTCGCAGGGCAGATCGACGAGCTGCGGCTCTACGACCGCGCGCTGTCGGCGGGCGACGTCGACACGCTCTCCGGGCTGCCGAGCCTCAGCGTTTCCCCGGCCACGGCCAGCGTCGGTGGGCAGGTCTCCTACACCGCGAGCGACCTCGTCCTCGGTCGCACCTACACCCTGCGCATGGGCTCGCGGACCCCCGACACGGTGCTCGACACCTTCACCGCCGGCGCGGGCGTCGTGCGGCGCACGTTCCAGATGCCCGACCTGCCTGCCGGCGACTACCGGCTGGCCCTGCAGTACAGCCTGTTTCTGCAGACCCGCACCCATGCCACCGCCGCGGCGACCATCGCGCCGCGCCTGACGGTGTCGGTGTCCACCGCGAACCCGCAGGCGGGCAAGTCGATGGTGGTGAACGTCGGCAACCTGGCTCCCGGTTCGCTGCAGCTGCGCTATGCCGGCCGCGTGGTCGCCGGTCCGGTGAACGTCGCCGGCGCCAGCCAGGCGCTGCGCTTCGTCGCGCCCGCCGACATCCCGGCCAGCCTGCCCGCCAACGTCACCCTGGTCGCGGAGCTGCTTTCCGGCCGGCTGGTGGCGCGCAACGGCAGCACCACGGTCAACGTGGCCGCGCCGTTCACCGGCGTGTTCGCGCTGCCCACCGGCATCGCCAGCAACAACCCGACGCCGCGACCCCGCGACCGCGTGCAGGTGAGCGGCCAGCTCAACCTCGCCGACGGCACGACGCCGAACGACGTCGACGTCAGCGTGTTCTGGGTCGGCAACGACGGCCGCATCACGCCGCTGCCCACGACCGCCCTGCAGGTGAATGCCGACGGCACGTTCAACCTCAGTACGCGGCCGGTGTCGCTGGCCGGCATGACAGCCGTCAATACCGCCGGGCCCGGCCGCCTGCGCGTGGTGACGCGCCGGATCAACGCGCTGGGGCGCCCGGAGTACAGCACCGTCGACGGCCCGACGCTGTCGACCGTGTACGACACCGACCCGCAGCGCGACATTACGCTTCTGGTGCGCGCGCGCGGCGCGAACAACCAGCTGACGCCGATCGAAGGCGCCTACATCGTGGTCGAGCCCACGGCACCGCTGCAGGGCTTCCAGTTGCCGCCGCCGCCACCGTCCGGGGGCGGGACTTCGCAGTACCAGACCACGGGTGCCGCGGTGTCGCAGCTGTCCAACGCAAGTTTCGCCAGCCCCAGTACGGTGGTCGGGGGGCTCGGTGCGGTGAACCAGGCCAGCAACGTGCTCGGCGGGGTCAGCCTGCCGCCGCCGCCCTGCGGGCTGGATCTCTACCGGCGCTACACCGACGCCCAGGGCCGCGCGAGTTTCAATGTCGAAGGCGAGACCCAGGGCGCGCCGGGATCGTTCTTCGCCCTCTCGACCCTCGGCTTCGTCGCGTCCGACTGCAATGGCGCCGCCGGCTGCGGCAGCGCCCTGCCGACGCCGGCATCGGTGTTCGACATCACGGTGTTCACCCTGCACAAGGGCGCGGGCTTCCTCAATGCGGAAGGCAGCGAGTCGCCCACGCGACTGCGCGTGACCTACTTCCGCGACACCGGCCTCTTCCGCTTCACCGACCTGCGCACCGGCGAGGTGACCGAGCAGACCGGTTCGGCCAACTACACCGTGATCGCGCCCGTGCAGTCGCTGGGTTCGATGGTGACGATCGAGCATCCGTTCATGTACCGCGCGGCGCCAGCCGGCGGCGTGATCAGCCGCGAGATCGGGCCTGATGGCCGTTCCGCGCACTTCTCCGGCTGGGCGCATTTCTCGACCGGCTTCGATTCCGGCGGCGGCTTGGGCGGCGGAAACGGCAATCCCAACTACACGTTCACCAACCTGCCGCCGCGCAACATCATCGCTTTTCGCCATCGCGCGGACGCCGGTGGCCCGCTGACGCAGGCGCGCCTGGTGCTCGAGGCTGCATATCCGGGACAGCCCGAACTGGTGCTCGGTGACTTCGCGCCGGTCGCGAACCCGCTCGCCTGCAACATCCAGGACGACGGCAGCACCGCTGGCCGACTGCTGTACCAGCTCGAACTCGATCCTGCGCTGTGGCGGTTTCCGGGAACACGGCAGTTGATTCCCTACGCCGATCTTCCGGTGACGCTGCGTGGCCGGATCGAGTACCGCAACCAGCAGGGCGTGACGGGCACGCGGCCGGTGAGCTTCACGTGGCGTCCGTTCGAGGAGGCGCTGTGCCAGTTCGACGACTCGCAGTCGCCGCCGGTTCGGCTGCCGTGTCCGGACGTGCTCGTCGACGACACGATTCTCGGCAGCGAGCTGTCCGAGGCGCAACCCGTGGTGCACAGCAACCGCGAGGACCGGCAAACGTTTCCCGTCCAACATCGACGGCAACCAGTTCCGTGGCGATCCGGTCAAGCGCAACAACTCGCGCGTGATCGAGCGCCGCGACGGCCAGAGCGGTGGCTCGCGCAGCACGCTCGACGGGCAGGTGGACCGGCAGTTGAACAAGGGCGCTTCGGATCGCAGCAAGGAGGTTCAGCCCAATGGTGCGGCGCTCGTGAGCTTCGGTTCGCAGCAGTACGAGACTGTGCTGGACAAGGAGATTCCGCTGCTGCAGGTGACCTTCGGCATCCCCGGGCTCGCCGGCGCCGATGCATACGCCTCGCTGCGCCTGCTCGCGCAGTACCTGTACTTCGGCCAGGCCGGGTTGGTCGACGGCGATCCCTACCTGAAGCTCGCCACCGACGCGGCATTCGGGGTCGGCATCGCCGCGGGTGTCGACCTCGACGTGCTGTTCGGCCTGCTGTTCGATGCCGGGTTCGGTCTCGCCGGCCTGGCGACCTCGAGCATGCAGGCCCTCGTGGAGACCCGGCGCCCGACGCGGGTCGACTCGTGCCTCAACTTCACGCTCGACTTCTTCGTCTACTTCGACCCCTGCCCGATCTGCCCCACGCCGGCGATCGAGGAGACCTACAACATCTTCCGCGAGGACATCTTCGACTGTCCGGACATCGTTGGTCGCTCGCCGCTGCTGAATGCATTGGCGCAGTCCGCCGCGCAGAGGGGGGCCGAGCCGGTGTTCGACCTGGCCATGCAGCGCAGCCTGCGCCGGCACCCGGCAGTGTCGTTCGATACCGTGGGCAACGGCTCCATGCTGGTGCTCGACGACTCCCGGCGCCTGGTCGCGCGTGCGCTCGTCGACGGCGCGCCCGGGGCGCCCACCGTTCTCAGCAGCGCGCCGGTGATCCGCAACGCGCGGATCGTCCACTACGCGCCGAACCGCGCGATCGCGGTCTGGGCCGAGAACGCGCTCACCGCGCCGCAGATCCAGGCCCTCAACCCGCTGGGCTTCGCCAGCGCAGGCTTTCGCGAAGTGGTCAGTCGCCAGCGGCTTGCGTGGGCGCAGTTCAACGGCACGGCGTGGAGCCCGAAGCAGTTCCTGACCTCCGGTGCCGCCGGCGAAGGCTTCGTCGACCTCGCCGCCTGCCGCGCCGGGGTAGCAGGCTGTCCGCAGGCAGGCGAGGTGTTCCTCGTCTTCCAGCGCAACACCAGCGCCGACCACACGGCACCGGCGCATCGCGTATTCTCGGCACGCTGGCAGCCAATCACCGGATGGTCGACGCCGGCCGCCGTCTCGACCACCGGCGGCGTGCAGGACATGGCCCCGGTGGCGACCTACGTCGGCAGCGCGCCGCTGGCCGCCTGGGTGCGCAGCACGGGCACCGATCCGATCCTCGCCCCGCGCCGACTGGTCACGCGCTTCGTCGGCACCGGTCCGGTGCAGGTCCACGACCTGCTGCCGCCGGGTGCCAACGCCCTCACGCTGTCAGGTCGCGCTTCGGTCGCCAGTGCCGGCGAACGGGACGCGTTTCTCGCCTTCTTTGCGCCAGACCCGACGACCGGGCCGATCGGCATCGGCCAGGCGCTGCACGTGGGCTCGGCCAACTGCGACACGGGTGCCGGTACCTGCACCTGGCAGGTGCGACGCGCGCGCGTCCAGGGAGAGCCCGAGAGTGCGGTATACGCCGACCGTCCGACCCTGCGCAATCGGGGTCGGATCGGCGTCGCGCGCGTGTTCGGCCTCAAGCCGAAGGAGCCCGACACGGTCGACAAGGCCGCGGCTGCGCCCGCGCCCAAGGCGGGTGGCATCGGGTATGTCGGCCCATCCACGATGCTGGTGACGGCCGGGCTGCTCAATGGCGCCGGTGACCAGATGCGCTTCTCGATCGACTACGCGACCGGCGAGGTCACGCCGATCGCGCTGACCGTGGACGGCCTCGGCTACTACGGCCTGGTGGCGGCGTTCGATGCGGTCAACGAGCGCGTCATCTCGATCGGTTCGCCCAACCCGGCGGCGATGGCGCCGCCGCTGATGGCCCGGCTGCTGAAGTCGGTCGACGCCCTGGACCACCGCGGCGCCGCCAAGTCCATCGCGGTGGTCGACGGCGTCGAACTCTCGATGCTGCCGGAGCTGCCCGACCTGGCGATCATCGGGATCGGGATCGCGGCGAGCCAGGTGGCGCCGGGCCAGCCGTTGACCGCCAACGTGACGATCAGCAACCTCGCCGCCGCCTACGACACCGCCACCGACGGCATCGCGAGGCTCGAACTGCGCTGGAACGCGCCGACCGGAACCGGCCAGCCGCTGGCCCAGGTCGAACTCGCCAGCCTCGCGGCCGGTGCGTCGCGCACCGTGCCAGTGGCGTTCACCACGCCCGCCGCCGCATTCTCCGACGAGTCGCACGTCCTGTACGCGCGGATCGTGCCTGCGGCCTCGCTGGCCGAGGTCGACGGCGGGAACAACGAAGCGCGCTTCGAATTCGCCGGGTTGCCGATTCCGGAGGCACTGCGCTTCGTGACCGCACCCGGCGTCGCCGCGGTGCAGTTGAACTGGGATGCGCCCGATGACCCGCGCGTGATCGGCTGGCGCGTCTACCGCCGCAGCGCGGCTGGCGACTGGGAGCCGCTGGGCGCAACGCTCGAAAAGGGGTTCCTCGACCTGTCGGCGCAGTTCGGCGTGCCGCGGACCTATGCGGTGGCCAGCTACTCAGCGCGCGGCGTCGAGTCGAGCCTGAGCGAATCGCTGTCGGCGGCGCCCGAGGCTGCGAGTCCCGCGCCAGGTGACGACGCCTTGTTCCGCAACGGCTTCGAAACCCCCACGCCATGACCCGACGCGCCGCCGATTGCCGTCGTCCCCCCGCTGTGGCAGGTTCCGCCTGCCGGCGGCGGGGGAGCGGGGCGGATGGTCGAGGTCACGCAGTTGATCGGACGCGCGCGCGAGGGCGACCGCGACGCCTCGCACGCGCTGTTCCGCGCGGTCTACGAGGACCTGCACCGGTTGGCCGCGCGCCAGGTCGGGCGCGGCGAGGGCGGCGGGCTCGGCAGCACCTCGCTGGTGCACGAGGCCTACCTGCGGCTCGCGAAGCCCGAGGCGCTGGGCATGGGCGACCGCTCGCACTTCTTCGCGGTCGCCGCGCGCGCGATGCGGCAGATCGCGGTGGACCATGCGCGCGAGCGGCTGGCGGCCAAGCGCGGGGGCGGGTTGCCGGACACCACGCTGGGTGCGGCCGACCGCGTGCCGGCGGACGACGACGGCCGCCACGACCAGATGGTGGCGCTCAACGAGGCGCTCGACGCCCTGGAGGCCGCCGATGCGCGCCTCGCCCGGCTGGTCGAACTGCGCTTCTTCGCCGGCATGTCGCTGGAGGAAGCCGGCGAACTGCTCGGCCTGTCACCAACCACGCTCAAGCGCGACTTCCGCAAGGCGCGCGCCTTCCTGCATGCGCGACTCGGGCCGGGACCGCTGGATGAGCGCGAATCCTGAGCGGCTGCTGGCGCTGTTCGACGAACTGGTCGAGCTCGACGAAGACGCGCGCGCGGCGCGCCTCGGCGTGCTGTTCGGTCAGGAACCGGCGCTCGCGCAGGAACTGTCGCGCATGCTGGCGGCCGACGATGCCAGCGGCGTGCTCGACCGCGGCATGCAGGCGATGGCGCCGACCGTGGTCGGCGGGCTCGAACCGCGGCCGAGCGCCGTGGAGGACGCGACCGGGCGCCGCGTCGAGCCGTTCGTGCTGGAACGCCTGCTCGGCCGCGGCGGCATGGGCGAGGTCTGGCTGGCCGCGCGCGAGCAGGACGGCTTCCGGCAGCAGGTGGCGGTCAAGCTGCTCAAGCGCGGCCTCGACGGCGACGATCTGGTGCGCCGCTTCACGCAGGAGCGGCGGATCCTCGCCGCGCTCTCGCACCCCGGCATCGCCCGCTTCATCGACGGCGGCGTGGGCGAGGACGGCGTGCCGTGGTACGCGATGGAGTACGTCGAGGGCGAGTCGCTGGCCGAGCACGCCCGCGCCCGCGCGCTCGGCGTGCGCGAGCGCGTGGCCCTGGTCGCCGAGGTCGCCGAGGCGGTGGCCTACGCGCAGAACCGCCTCGTCGTGCACCGCGACCTGAAGCCTTCGAACATCCTCGTCGACGCCCAGGGTCGGGTACGCCTGCTCGACTTCGGCATCGCCAAGCTGCTCGACGAAGCACCCGACGCGACGGCCACCGCCACCGGCCTGCGCGCGATGAGCGCCGCCTACGCCGCGCCCGAACAGATCCTCGACGCGCCGGTCAGCGCCGCCACCGATGTCTACGCGCTCGGCGTGGTGCTGTACGAACTGCTGACCGGCGTGCTGCCGCACGAGCGCGCGAGTGCCACGCTGGAGACACTGGCCGAGCGCGTGCGCCACGAGGAGACCGAACGCCCCAGCGCGCGGCTGCGTGGCGACGCCACCTCCACCACGACGCTGGGCGCCGACACGGCGCAGCGTTTCGCGCGCCAGGTCGCGGGCGAACTCGACACCATCGTGCTGGCCGCGTTGCGCCGCGAGCCGGAGCGGCGCTATCCCTCCGCCGCCGCGCTGGCCGACGACCTGCGGCGCTGGCTCGACGGCCGACCGGTGGCCGCGCAGCCCGACACCGCCGGCTACCGCGCGCGCAAGTTCGTTTCCCGCCACCGCTTCGCGGTCGGCAGCGCCAGCGCGGTGCTGCTGGCGCTGGTCGCGGGCTTCGGCACCGCGCTCTGGCAGGCGAACCTGGCGCGCGAGGAGGCCACGCGGGCGCAGGCAGAGTCCACCAAGGCCACCGCGATCAAGGACTTCCTGCTCGCGTCCTTCAACACCGCGTAGATCGGCGAGAAGACCGAAGGCGAGGGTGCCGCAACCACCGTGCTTCAGCTCATCGAACGCAGCGGCCAGGCGCTGCTCGAAGACACTGGCATCGATGTCGAGGCGCGACTCGAGCTGCTCACCGCGCTGGGTGAGCTGCAGCGCATCAACGGCCTCAATGCGCAGGCCGAGCCATTGCAAGTGAAGGCGATCGAAATCGCACGCGAGCACTACGGCCCGGCCAGTGAGAGGTACGTCTATGCGCTGGTCGAGCGCGGCACCAACCTGCCGCAGATCGGACGCCGCGACGAATCGAATGCCGTGCTCGACGAGGCGATCGCGATCATGGAGTCGGCCGGCCTGCGCGACACGGAGAGCTACCCCTTCGCGCTGTGGATGCGCGGATTGAACGCGTACCGCATGGAACGGCTCGACGAGGCGCTCGGTCTGTTCGAGCGCGCCGAGACCGTGTGCCGCGAGCTTCGGCCGACTGACCCCACCCATGGGCTCGCGCTGCAGTGGCAGGCCAACGTGCACCAGTTGTGCGACCGGTTTGATGCAGCGGAAGTCGCGCTGCACCGCGCGCTCGCAGTGGCGGGCGGGAGCCGCCGCGCGGAGAACTCCGAGGGCCTGGCGCGGCTCTACCTTGGCGATGCACTGTCGCGCAAAGGCGACTTTGTGGCCGCGCTGGCCAAATACGATCGCGCATCGGCGCTGCTCGCGGAGGTCGATGCCGGCGGCCGCGACCCGGATCGGGCGGTACTGCTGGCCAATCGGGCACGCGCGAAGGCCGAGCTTGGCCTTTCCGAGGCCGCACGGGCCGACGTGGACGCCGCGCTCGAGATCGCGCGGCACCATCCCGCCGCGGAGCCCGGGCGGGGGCTCGATGATCGGGCCCGAATCGCCCTGCTCATGGGCTACCTCGCCGAAGGCAACGCCGCGGCCGCACAGCGGCTCGCGCGCGAACAGGCGGCACGCTGGCCGCAGGATGCCACCGGCGGAACCTTCGCCAACATCCAGTTGCTGCTCGCGGAGGCGGAACTGCTGGCGGGCGACGCGTCGGCCGCGCGCCCGGCCGTGGAGCGCGCGCTCGCGATCCACGACGCAGCCGGCCCGGACACCCTGCTCGCGCGGCACGCGCGCCTGGTGCTGGCCGAGGTGCTGGAACGGCTCGGCGATGCCGCGGCGCAGCAGCAGTTCGAGCGCGTGTTGCAGCCCGCGCTGGTCGATGCCCTGCATCCGCCGGCGGCTGGACGCAACCTGCAGCGCGCACGGGCGCTGGCCGGGCTGGCGCGGCTCGCCGCCGCCATCGACTCGCAGGTGTCGGTGGGATATGCCCGCCAGGCGCTCGAACTGATACGGGAACCCCGGACCCTGCGCGAGCGGCGGCTGATGGTGCAACTGCGGTCGCTCGCACCAGCGTTTTCAGCCAGCTCCTGACCAGCCGAGTGGCCCGTTCAGCGCCCGGGCCGGGACGTCCGTCATCCGCGATCCCGATGGCCCGAACCGCCCATGGGATGAATGAGCCTTCGCACTCCGTACAGAGCGACCCAGGCGGGGCGCGACCGGCGCATTCCTTCGGGTTCCTTCCTGTGCTTCGGCGGTGAGTCCTTGACGGTACGCCGTCGCCTCGCCTAGCGTGGGAGAGCGCCATCGTGGCGCGATCAAGGAGATCGGAAAATGGACGTCAAGCGAGTGATTTTCGCAGTGTCGCTGCTCGTGGTCACGGGTCTCGCCAGTGCGCGCGGCGTTGAAGCGGCAGGTGTCGCCGGGCAGTAGGGAGGAAGCCCGTTTGCGGAGTGGCTGCACGAATACGCGCGAACAATGGAGTTGAAGTCGTTGGCAACGTACCTCACGAGAGGTACGCGGTCGAACGCGGGCCTCAGTGCCGACGGACCGGATCCTGCGTCGGAGGACGTTGAGCCGCTGAGGCAGGAACCGGATCGAACGTTCCTGATGTGGTGATGGGTCTGCTGCGAATGGTCGAGGCGTTGCGCGGCGTGGAGGCATGCGCCCGGATACCGCACCGCGCCCGCGCACCCGCCCCGACCTGAGGCTCGCGGGGGCTGGGGAGTGATGAACGCTTCCTTCCCAGCCCTCCGCTTCGAGCGACCCGTCATCCGCTCCTGGAGCCAGCGAAGACCCAGGGTTCAGCGATGTCTCCCAGAGGGACGAAGATCGCCGAAGGTCCTGAGCTTCTCGAAATGCGACATCCGCAGGACGCGAACCTTGCGGCACACCCACCTCGGCTTGGAACCGATCCATGACGCCGATGCCTGAGCGCCTGCTGGCGCTGTTCGACGAACTGGTGGATCTGTCGCCGGTGGCGTGCGCGGCGCGCCTGTCGGCGCTGCGCGGCGAGGACGCCGTGCTGGCCGACGAACTCTCGCGCATGCTGGCCGCCGACGGCGCCAGCGGCGTGCTCGACCGCGGGATGGCGGCGATGGCGGCCACGGTGGCGGGCGAGCTCGATCGCGGCGTGCGCGCGGCGGGCGCGGCGCCGGGCCGTCGCGTCGGGCCGTTCTCGCTGGAGCGCCTGCTCGGTCGTGGCGGCATGGGCGAAGTCTGGCTCGCCGCGCGCGAGGAATCGGGGTTCCGGCAGGAGGTGGCGCTCAAGCTGCTCAAGCGCGGCATGGACAGCGAGGACCTGCTGCGCCGGTTCGTGCAGGAGCGGCGCATCCTCGCCGGGCTCTCGCACCCCGGCATCGCGCGTTTCATCGACGGCGGCGTCGGCGACGACGGCGCGCCGTGGTACGCGATGGAGTACGTCGAAGGCGTGCCGCTGACCGAACATGCGCGGCAGCGCGCCCTCGACGTGCGCGCACGGGTCGAGCTGGTCGCGTCGGTGGCGGAAGCGGTGGCCTACGCGCAGAACCGGCTGGTGGTGCACCGCGACCTGAAGCCGTCGAACATCCTGGTCGATCCGCAAGGCCGGGTGCGGCTGCTGGACTTCGGCATCGCCAAGCTGCTTGACGAAGCGCCGGATGCGGGCGCGACGGCGACCGGCGTGCGCGCGATGAGCCCCGCCTATGCGGCGCCCGAGCAGATCCTCGACGGCGATGTGAGCGCGGCGACCGACGTCTACGCGCTGGGCTTGGTGCTTTACGAGCTGCTTACGGGCACGCTGCCGCATGAGCGCGAGGGCGCGACGCTGGAGTCGCTGGCCGAGCGGGTGCGCGGCGAGGCGCCGGATCGCCCGAGTCTTCGGATGCGACGCACCGAAGCGACGTCGACTGCGCCGGACGGCGACGCGGCCACCATGCAGCGCTTCGCGCGGGCGGTGGCGGGCGAGTTGGACACGATCGTGCTGGCGGCGCTTCGCCGCGAACCGGAGCGGCGCTATGCCAGCGCCGCCGCTTTCGCCGACGATCTCCGGCGCTGGCTGGACGGCAGGCCGGTGGCGGCGCAGGCCGACACCGCGTCGTATCGCGTACGCAAGTTCGTCGCCCGCCACCGGCTGGCGGTGGGCAGCGCGAGCGCGGTGCTGCTGGCGCTGGTCGCCGGCTTCGGCACGGCGTTGTGGCAGGCGCAGGTGGCGCTCGCCCAGGCGCAACGGGCGGAAGCCGAGGCGCGGCGCGCACAGGCGATCAAGCGCTACTTCGTCGGCCTGTTCACCGCAGCCGATCCGGTCTCGTCGGAGGGCGGCGCGCAATTGACGGTGCGGGATTGGCTGGCCGAGGCCGGCAGGCACATCGACGAGTCGCTGGTGGACGCGCCGGATGCGCGCGCCGAGATCCGCGCCACGATCGGCTCGGCGCTGGTGGAGTTCGGGGCGCTGAAGGAGGCCCGTGCGGTCCTGGAGCCGGCCATCGACTGGTTCCGCGCCCATGAGCCACCGCCTCGGCACGACCTGGTCAGCGCCCTGATGGAATTGTCACAGGTCGCCCGGCGCGAAGAGCGCTTCGACGAGGCCGGCGCCGCCCTGGAATCGGCACTGCGCGAACTGGAGTCTGAGCCGGACGAAAGGCGGCGACGCGAAGAGCGCCAGCACGTCAACACGTACCTGCTCACGCTGGCCAACGCGCGCGGCGACTACGCGGCGGCGGAGCGCATCGGGCGCGCGCAGATCGAGGATCGCACCGCGCTGTGGGGCGCCGACGATCCGCGGCTCGCGGTGGACTGGAACAACCTCGGCCAGACGCTCAGCGCGCGGGCGCGCCACGTCGGCGCGCTCGAGGCGTTCGAGCGTTCGCTCGCCCTGCTGCGTGCCGATCCGAAGGCGCCCGAGTCGCGCCAGGCCTATGTGCTCGGCGGCATGGCGCGCAGCGCCTTGGGCAGCGGCCGGCTCGAACAGGCGCAGGCGCTGGCGCGCCAGGGCCTGGAGATCGCCCGGCGAACGCTCGGCGAGCGCCAGGTCGTGGCCTTGCGCAACCAGGGCATCCTTGCAGACGTCGCCCTTGCACGGGGCGATGCCGCTGCCGCAGTCGCGCTGGCCGATCCGCTGCGCGCGCTGCCGCCGCCCGCGGACGGCGAGGTGACGCGCGCGGCCGGGCTGCAGGCGGGCGAGGCGCTGCTGGCCTTGGGGCGGGTCGACGAAGCGTTGCCGCGACTGCGCGCGGCGGCAGCCGCTTTCGAGGCGGCCATGATCGGCAACAGTCCGACCACCGCATTGCGCGCCCAGGTGATGTTCACGCTGGCGCTCGCGCGCGCGGGCGCGGCCGAAGAGGCCGCAGCGCGCGCCGAACGGCTGCTGCCGGCCGTCGAGGCGATCGATCCCGGGGATTGGCGGGGCGGATTGCTGCGCATGGCCCTCGCGGAGGCTTTGGCGCCGCGCGACGCGACCCGGGCGGCGACCCTGGATGCGCAGGGCCGGTCCCTGTGGCGCGCGGCCTGGGCGGGCGGCGACGGCCAGGTGCCCGAGGTCCTCTATCCGATGCCCTGAGCACCGGTGTGCGGTGCCGGTCGCGAGCGCGCCGTGTCCCGCCGTGCGCATCGCACGGCCGGCCGCGTCGTTCGTGACCACCTGCACTGTCCCTCCACCCCTGCGCGCGGAAACTCGCAGGGTTGGGCCGCGCCCGCGGCCGTCTCCAGCGAGAGTCCGATCCCGATGCGCCTGCGTCCCCTTGCCCTGTTGATCGCCGTCGCCCTCGCCGCGCCGGTCGCCGCCGCCCCGAAGACCAACGAGCGCGGGCTCGAACTCGCCAATTTCGACAAGGCCACGCCGGCCTGCACCGACTTCTACGCCTACGCGAACGGCAGGTGGCTGCGGAACAATCCCGTGCCGGCGGCGTATTCGAGCTGGGGCACCTTCACCGAGCTCGAGAAGCGCAATTCCGATCGCCTGAAGGCGATCGCGATCGAGGCGGCGGCCCGGGTCGACGCTCCGGCCGGTAGCCCCGAAGCGCTGGTCGGCGCGTTCTACGCCGCCGCGATCGACGAGGCGACGATCGAAAAGCGCGGGCTCGCGCAGATCGAGGCCGACCTCGCCGCGATCGAGGCCATCGAGACGACCAAGGACGTGGTCGCGCACGTGGTCGCGATGCACCGCGCGGCGGATCCGGTGCTGTTCAGCCTCGGCGTGCGGCAGGACCTCAAGGACAACACGCGTGTCATCGCCTACGCCACCCAGGGCGGGCTGGGCCTGCCCAACCGCGACTTCTACCTGCGCGACGACGAGGCTTCGAAGCAGCAGCTCGCGCAGTACCGCGAGCACGTGGCGAAGATGCTGGTGCTGTCGGGGGTCGCGGCGAAGCAGGCTGCGGCCGATGCCGAGGCCATCCTCGCGCTGGAGGCGCGCCTGGCGAAGGTGTTCCTGCCGCGCGAGGAGATGCGCGATCCGAACAAGAGCTACAACGTGGTGCCGGTCGCGCAGGCCGACGCGGCCACCCCGAACTTCTCCTGGAGCGACTACTTCGCCGCGCTGGGCGTCGAGGGCATGGAGGACTTCTCGTTATCGCACCCGGCGTTCTTCGCCGAGATGGACGAAGCGCTCGCCGACACCCCGGTCGCGACCTGGCAGGCCTACCTGCGCTGGAACCTGCTGCGCGACGCCGCGCCCTACCTCGGCAAGGCCTTCGTGCAGGAGAACTTCCGCTTCTACGGCCAGGTGCTGCGCGGCCAGAAGGAGCTCAAGCCGCGCGCCGAGCGCGCCATCGACCAGATGAACGGCGTCCTCGGCGAGCCGCTGGGCCGGCTGTTCGTCGCGCGCCATTTCCCGCCGGAGGCCAAGGCGCGGATGATGGTCATGATCGAGGACCTCAAGGTCGCGCTGCGCGCGCGGCTGGAGAAGCTCGACTGGATGGGCGACGACACGCGCCGGCAGGCGCTGGAGAAGTGGGCCAGCTTCACGCCCAAGATCGGCTACCCCGACCGGTGGCGCGACTTCTCGGGCGTCGAGCTCGCGCGCGACGACTTCGCCGGCAACGTGCGTCGGCTGGCGGCGTTCGAGCAGGCCTACGACCTGGCCAAGATCGGCCAGCCCATCGACCGCAGCGAGTGGGGCATGCCGCCGCAGCAGGTCAACGCATACTACAACCCGGTGTGGAACGAGATCGTGTTCCCGGCCGGCATCCTGCAGCCGCCGTTCTTCGACATGGCCGCCGACGACGCGCTCAACTACGGCGCGATCGGCGGCGTGATTGGCCATGAACTGATGCACGGCTTCGACGACGCCGGCAGTCGGTTCGATTCGCAGGGCCGGTTGCGCATGTGGTGGACTGCCGACGACCGCAAGGCCTTCGACGGCCGCGCGCAGCGGCTGGTCGACCAGGCCGGCGAGTTCGTTGCGATCGGCGACATGCGGCTCAACGGCCGCGTCTCGCTGGGCGAGAACATCGCCGACCTCGGGGGCCTCAAGGTCGCTTACGACGCGCTGCAGGCGCGCCTGGCCAAGGACCCGCAGGAGGAAATCGACGGCTTCACGGCCGAGCAGCGCTTCTACCTCGGCTGGGCGCAGGTGTGGCGGCGCAACTGGACCGATGCGGCGCTCAAGCTGCAGGTCAACACCGGCCCGCACGCGCCCGGCAAGTTCCGGGTCAACGGCCCGCTGTCCAACCTGCCGACCTTCAAGGCCGCCTTCGGCTGCAAGGACGGCGACCCGATGGTGCGCCCGCAGGCGACGCGGGTGGCGATCTGGTGAGCGGCGCGCGGCGCGCCACCGCGCCGCGATACCATCGCGCCGGCCGCGTCGCGCGGCCCGGCGCGCCGACCGGCGCACCGTCCGGCGCCCGCGGGGGCCACGATGGCGTTGTTCGGCACCACGCACTGGAGCGTTCTGGTCGATACCCGCAGCGAGGGTGATCGCGCGCGCGCCGCGCTGGAGACCCTGTGCCGCGCCTACCGCCGCCCGGTGCTGGTCTACCTGCGCCGCAACGGGCACGCGCCCGACGCCGCCGAGGACCTGGTGCAGGCCTTCTTCGCGCACCTGATCGAACAGCGCGCGTTCGCCAACGCCGATCGCGAGCGCGGGCGCTTCCGCAACTTCCTGCTCGGCGCGCTCAAGCATTTCCTCGCCCACGAAGCGGCGGCCGCCAACGCGCAGAAGCGCGGCGGCGGCCAAAAGCACGCCTCGCTGGACGACGAGGATGCCGATCTCGAGCGCTTCCTCGCCGCCGAGGACTCGCCGGAGCGCAGTTTCGACCGTGCCTGGGCGCTGACCGTGCTCGACCGCGCGCTGCGCCGGCTCACCGACGAGGCCACGCAGAGCGGCAAGCGGGTGATGTTCGACGCCCTGCGCGAGTACGTGGTGGAAAGCGCCGAGCGTTCCGACTACGCCCAGGCCGCCGAGCGACTCGGCATGCGCCCGAACACGGTCGCCGTGGTGGTGCACCGCCTGCGCGCCCGCCTGCGCGAGCTGGTGGAGGCCGAACTGCGCGAGACGGTGGCCGATCCCGTCGCGCTGGCCGAGGAGATGGGCGCCCTGCGCGGCGCGCTGGGCGGGCGCTGAACCACGCCGTCCCCGGGCGCCTGCGGCGCCCTGTCATCGTGGCCGCCGTTTGCGGAAGCCCCTGTTGCCGCAGCGCGGAACCGGGCGATCCCGGCCCCGCGCGCGGTACCGGGCCCCGCGCGCAGGCGGCCGTCCCATCGGGTCCCGGTCCGGCTGCGCATCACCCGATGCGCCCGGGGGCGGCCGTCCGCATGGGGGCAGGGCGATGTTCCATCCGACCATCCTTTCGCACGCCACCGACCTGGCCGGCCTGTTCGAGCCCCCGGCCGGCACCGCCGCCGCGGCGGCAGCAGGCGATCCGGAGATCGCCCGCGTCGCTTGCGAGGTGCTGGCCGAGGCGCGCGACGCACGGACGCGCTGGGCGCGGCAATCGGACGTGCTGTCGATGATGGCGGACGAGGACTGGTGCCTGTGCGACCTGCACCGCCGGCGCGCGCGCATCCTGCTCGACCACTGGCGCGCGACCGGCATGCCGCGCGACGGTGATGCACTGCTGGTCGATCGCTGCTGGGCCGCACTGCAGGTCGAACTCGACGACTGGCGCGACTTCCGCGCGTATCGCGCCGAACGGGCGGCCGCCCGTGGGGTCGACGACGCCGACTGCCATCCGTCGCGGCGGCAGTGGCTGGCGGCACGGGCGCGGGCGTGGACGCGCTGGCGGCGCGCGCAGGCGGCCCGCCGCGAAACGACCACGCCGCGGGCGGCGCCGCTGCGGTTCCGCGTCGGATGACGCCGCCACCGCACGCCGCGATCGCCTGCGTGCGCCGCCGCACGGTCGGCGCCCGGCCTCGCGCCGCCATGGCGCACGGCTGCGGCCGGGCGGCGTCCAGGCCCCCGGCGTGCTGGTCATGCCGACCCATGCGCGCGGTAAAGTCCGGGCATGCCGCCCCGCGATCGCCAATCACCGCCCCGGATCCCCGGCTACCGCCTCGAGCGGGCGCTGGGCGAGGGCGGCATGGCGACCGCGTGGCTGGCGTCGCAGTTGTCGCTGGGCCGCGAGGTCGCGCTGAAGGTGCTCGATCCGGCGCTGGCCGCCGACCAGGCCTTCGTCGAGCGCTTCCTGCGCGAGGCGCGGGTGCTGGCGGCGCTGCGCCACCGCCACATCGTGGCCATCCACGACGTGGGCCTGGCCGAGGGCGTGCCCTACCTCGCCATGGAGTACGTGCCGGGCGGCTCGATCGTGCCGCTGTGCGGGCAGTGCGACGCGGCCACCGCGCTGCGCTGCGTGCGCGAGATCGCCGAGGCGCTGGGCCACGCCCATGCGCGTGGCATCGTGCATCGCGACGTCAAGCCGGAGAACATCCTGCGCGGCGAGGACGGCGGCTTCGTGCTCGGTGACTTCGGCATCGCGCGGGTGTCGGACGCGGGCGCGCTCGCCGCGCCCACCGGGCCCGGTCTCGCCTTCGGCACGCCGGCCTACATGGCCCCCGAGCGCTGGCGCGATGGCGCGGTCGACGGCCGCAGCGACTTCTACGCCCTGGGCTGCGTGCTGCACGCCCTGCTCACGGCGCGGCCCCCTTATGCCGCCAGCGAGCTCCTCGCGCTGGGCCACAAGCACCTCAACGAGCCGATCCCGCTGCTGCCCGCGCCATTCGAAGCCCTGCAGGGCCTGCTCGCCCGCCTGCTGGCCAAGGACCCCGCCGACCGGCATCCGGACGCGGCGGCGCTGGTGGCGCACGTGCAGGTGCTGGAGCGGGAGATCGGGGGCGGGGAGCGGACATCGAGCGGGGAGACGCGGCTGCTGGCGGAGTGGCCGTTCTCGGCTGCGGCGACGCCTGTTTCGACCGAGGTCCGGGCACCGAAGCCATCGGCGGAGCCTGTACATCGCATCTCGCCATCTTGGGCGTTCGTCCTGCTCCTTGCCTTCATCGGATTGGCCGCGCTCGGACTGTTCGCCAGCGGACGCCTCCCGCCTGGCAGCGGTGATGCCCCGCCGCCGCCGAGCGCGCCGGTGATCGCCGTCTTGCCGCTGCACGCCGACGGCCAGGATCCCGAACTCACCCGACTCGCTTCGGTGGTGGCGGAAGACCTCACGGTGCAACTGGCCCGGCTCGAAGGCCTGCAGGTGGTCGCCCGGACGTCGGTGCTCGCCGTTACGCAGTCGCCGCAGGACGCGCAGACGGTCGCGCAACGCCTGGGCGCCGGACTGCTGGTGGAGGGGTCGGTGCGTCGCAATGCGGGCGGCGAGATCGGCATCCACCTGCAGTTGGTCGATGGCAGGACCGGCAGCCAGCGCGGTGGAACGCAAGCCAGCGCGCCTCTGGACCGCCTCTCCTCGGCGGAAGGCGAACTGCTCGACTGGTTGGCTGCCGAGCTGTTGCCCGGCCGTGAGGCGCCCCGGCTCGAGTTGCGCGCTTCTTCATCGCGCGATGCGAACGCCGCCTACCAGCGCGGCCGCACCCTGCAGGCCGAAGCCGCGGGGATTTCGGATCTGCAGGCCGCGCGTGCGGCGTTCGAGCAGGCACTGACCATCGACCCGTCGTTCGCGCCAGCGTACGCCGCGGCCTGTCGTGCCGGCTTGGATGCTTTCAAGATCACACGGGATCCCTCGGAGTTCCAGCTGGCGAAGCAGGCCTGTGATCAAGCTGTCGCCATCGACGCCGACAGTCCGGACGTGCAGGTCTTGCTCGGACGCTTCCATAGTGTGCAGGGCGAGCACGCGATCGCGATCAGTTACTTCGAACGGGTGCTGGACGATCCCGCGCTGCGTGGCGACGCGCTGCTGGGAATGGCGCGTTCACAGGCCGCACTGGGTCGCAACGCGGAGGCGGAGCGAAGTTACCGGCGGGCACAGTCGCTCTTGCCCGGACAGTGGGTGCAGTACGCCGAACTGGGGAATTTCTACATCGCGACCTCGCGCTACGCGGATGCCGCCGACGCTTTCCAGGCGGCGCTGGCGCTCGGCGGCGACACTGATGCACGCGTCCACAATGGGTTGGGCAGCGCTCTGTTAGGCGCCGACCGGCTCAAGGAGGCTGAGGCCGCATACTCGCGGGCGCTCGAGCTCCGCGTCACCCATTCCGCGATCAGCAACCTCGGCTCGGTGCGCTTCTTCCTCGGCAACTACCAAGGGGCCGCTGAACTCTTTCGGCAGGCGCTGGCCATGCAGCCCAACGACTATCGCATGTACGGCAACCTCGCCGACGCGTTGTCCGCCGCCGGCGGCGAACCGGCGGAAGTGCGGGCGCTGTACGAGCGGGCAGCCAACGGCGCCAAGGGCTATCTGGACGTACAGGGCGACTCGATTGAGGCCGCCGCCTCGCTGGCCTGGTTCTGGGTCAATACCGGTCGCACCGAGGGCGCGCGCGCCCTGCTGCTCGGGGCAGCCGAGCGTGAAGTGTCCGACGGCGCCGTGCCATACCGGCTTGCGGGTGCATGGCTGCGCCTCGGCGATATCGAGCGCGCGCGCGCGCAGCTTGATCGCGCGATCGCATTGGACTATTCGGCACGTATGATTGCCGGCACGCCTTGGCTGAGGCCGCTGCTCGCCACCGAGGGTGCAGTGCGGGGCGATCCGGCGGAGACGCCTCGGTAAGGAAAGGGTTCCAACCACGGCGTCCGGACGGGATGCCCCACATCGGAGGAAGCGAGATGGCCACGACCAAACGACGGAAGGCAGTGCCTGCGCCGAAAGCCCCGGCGACTGCGAAGCGCACGAAAAAAACTGCGCCGGCCCGCAAGCCGGCACGGTCCGGCGATGGCAGGCCGCTGTTTCGAGACACGCGGGAACTCGCGCGACTGCTGTCGCGTCGCCTCGCGTTCAAGGTCGGCGAGGTGGAGATCGCGGGCACTCGCTATGCCGCCTTCAGCGTCGGGCCGCAGAAACTCAGCCGCGTGCTCGGCAAGGTCAAGGCCGACAAGGCGCCGCTCTACTTCGTGGGCGGTGGCGAAATCGCCTGGCGCAGCCGCTCGCAGTTCCGGGTGAAGTTCCGCGAGCCGCCATTGGCGGGGGGCACGCAAGTGGATTTCAGCAGTACCCAGGACCCTGCCGGCGGATTCCACCGGCTCTTGGTAGAGGTCGGCGGCTTCAGCAAGCCCAAGAGCCTGGTCTACGATGTGTTCTTCGATGGCTCGGATCGTCCGCACGATCCGGAGATCATCATCGATCCCTACTTCCTCTACCTGACGCACGCGCAGTAGGAGCCGAAGGATCGCGCGCCCGCCTAGTGCGCAATCTGCCGCTTGCGTTCGTATCGCCTGGAGCGATTGCTTGGACATCACACCCGACACGGTTCGCGACCTCGACCCCAAGACCGCCGCCAGGCGGCTCGAGGACGCGACCGACACCCAGATCGCCGATCTCCTGACCAAGCTGCACACCGGGCATGCGGTCGAGGTGCTGGAGGAGTTCGAGCCGGCGCGGCGCGAGCGCATCGCGGCGGCCACGCCCTTCGGCCAGGGGCAGCTCTGGCTGAAGGGACACACCTACGACGAGGGCACGGTCGGGCGACTGATCGAGCGCCCGCCGGCGGTGTTCCGGCCCGATGCGACCATCGGCCGCGTGACCGACGAGCTGCGCGAGATCGTCAAGAAGCGGATGGTGACCTACATCTTCGTCACCGAAGCCGACGGCACTCTGGTCGGCGTGGTCGCGTTCCGCGAACTGCTGTTCGCGGGACGCGAGCAGGCGCTGTCGGAGGTGATGCTGCGCGAGCCGTTCTTCCTGCGCCCGGAAAAGCCGCTGGTGGAGGCCATGCAGGAGGTCGTGACCCGGCACTACCCGGTGTATCCGGTGTGCGACGAGGGCAAGCGGCTGCTCGGCATGGTGCGCGGCCAGGTGCTGTTCGAGCAGCAGGCGTTCGAGATCTCCGCCCAGGCCGGTTCGATGGTCGGCGTGGAGAAGGAAGAACGGCTCGCCACCCCGTGGCAGCGCAGCTGGCTGATGCGCCATCCCTGGCTGCAGTTGAACCTGCTCACCGCCTTCGTCGCCGCCGCGGTGGTCGGGTTCTTCGAGGCCACGCTGGAGCAGATCGTGGTGCTGGCGGTGTTCCTGTCGGTGCTCTCGGGGCAGTCGGGCAACACCGGCTGCCAGGCGCTGGCGGTGACCCTGCGCGGCATGACGCTGGGCGAACTCAAGGCCGGCAAGACCTGGGCGGTGGTGTCGAAGGAGGCCTGGCTCGGCTTCCTCAACGGGATCACCGTGGGCGCGGTGGCCGGCGCCGGCATGTGGTTCTACGCCGGCCAGCAGGGCCGCACGGACGCGATCGTGCTGGGGCTGATCGTGATGGCGGCGATGACGATCTCGTGCGTGGTCAGCGGCATCAGCGGCGCGCTGATCCCGCTGGGCCTCAAGCGCCTCGGCGCCGACCCCGCGACCGCATCGAGCATCTTCCTCACCACCGCCACCGACGTGGTGAGCATGGGCGCTTTCCTGGGCCTCGCCACCATCCTGCTGACCTGAGCGCGCGCCAGTGGCGCGCGCGGCGCGGTCACATCCGCGCCTTCTGCGCCTCGATGAGCTTGCGGTAGCGGTCGAGCTTGGCCTCGAAGTCGGCCGTCGCCGTCACCCGCTCGGCTTCCTTGCGGGTGATGGTGGCGTTCTGTTCCTCGATCTGCCGGCGCACGGTGGCGATGCTGGTCGCGATGTTCTCCGGCACCGGCTTCTTGGCGCGCTCCGACTCGGCGGCGATGGCGAGCAGGTCGGCCAGCGAACCCTGCTGGTAGGCCAGCTGCAGCTTCGCGGTTTCCACCGCGGTGTCGATCATCTGCATCTGCTGGTCGTGCACGCGCTTGAGGTCGTCCTCGCTGGAGTAGGCCGTCAGCAGGATGCGATCGGACTCCGCCTGTTCGGCGGCGATGCGGTCGGCCTCGGCCTTCTCCTCGGCGGCCTTCTTCTCCGCGGCGAGTTCCTCCGCCGACTTCACGCGCGGGATCTCCTTCACCGCCAGGCCCTGCTGGTTCAACTGCGCGCCGCCGCCGGCGCAGCGCGTGCGGTCGAAGGCCTGCGAGTAGTAGATCTCGCCCTTCTCGTTCTTGCACTTGTAGATCTTCTGCGCCTGCGCCTGCGCGGGCGCGGCCAGGGCCAGCGCGGCGAGGGCCAGCAGGGAGGCGACGCGATTCATGGGGTCTCCGCGGGGCGGCTCAGGTGCCGCTGGTCCCGTAGCGCGCACGATACCCGAGCAGGGCGTCCCGGTGCTGAACGAGCGCCGGCCGCTCGGCGGTGAACTGCAGCAGTTCGTCCAGCCCGGCGATCGCCACCACCGGCAGGCCATAGGACTGGCGCACCTCGTCGGCGGCCGACAGCGCGCCGGTGCCGCGTTCCTGGCGGTCGAGCGCGATCAGCACGCCGGCGGGTTCGGCCCCATGGGCACGGATCAGGGCCACCGATTCGCGCACCGAGGTGCCGGCCGTGATGACGTCGTCGACGATCAGCACACGGCCGGCCAGCGGCGCGCCGATCAGCACCCCGGCCTCGCCGTGGTCCTTGGCCTCCTTGCGGTTGAAGGCGACGGGGACGTCGCGGCCGTGGGCTTCCGACAGCGCGATGGCGGTGGCCGCCGCCAGCGCGATGCCCTTGTAGGCGGGGCCGAACAGCATGTCGAAGCCGATCCCCGAGGCCACCGCGCTGGCCGCGTACGCCTGGCCGAGCTCGCGCAGCGCGCGCCCCGAGTTGAACAGCCCGGCGTTGAAGAAATACGGGCTCACGCGACCGGACTTGAGCGTGAATTCACCGAAGCGCAGCACGTCGCAGCGCAGGGCGAGGTCGAGGAAGGTGCGTTGGTGGTCGAGCATCGGGACGTGTCGGGGTTCGAGAGGGGGAAGGGCATAGGGTATAGGGCCCAGGGCCCAGGGCTCAGGGCCCAGTAGGCGGGGTGCAGGGCGCCGGGGATCCGTTGCCGCGCCACGCCATGGGCCACGCATGAGCTGTCCCCCGTGGGCAGCATGCGGCAGCGCGCTCGTGTCCCTTCGGCTGGGCCCTGGGCCCTGTACCCTGGGCCCTATACCCTCGCCCCCCATCGATGCAGTTCGCTACGCTCGCTGGCACCGCACGCAAGACCACTGACTCCGCATGCGCATCATCACCGCCAACCTCAACGGCATCCGCTCCGCCACCGAAAAAGGCTTCTTCGACTGGTTCGCAAGGCAGAAGGCGGACGTGCTGTGCCTGCAGGAGACCAAGGCGCAGCGCCACCAGTTGGTCGACAAGGCGTTCTTCCCCAAGGGCTGGCATGCGCACTTCCACGACGCCGAGGCCAAGGGCTACAGCGGCGTCGCGGTCTACAGCAAGCGCGAGCCGGACGCGGTGGTCGACAAGCTCGGCTGGGCGCCGTTCGACGCCGAGGGGCGCTACCTCGAGGCGCGCTTCGGCGATCTGTCCGTGGTCTCGCTCTACCTGCCCTCGGGTTCGTCCAGCGAGGAACGCCAAGCCTTCAAGTACCAGGTCATGGACTGGCTGCTGCCGAAGATGCGCGAATGGCGCGCTTCCGGGCGCCGCTGGGTGCTGTGCGGTGACTGGAACATCGCGCACACGCCGCTGGACCTGAAGAACTGGCGCTCCAACCAGAAGAACTCCGGCTTCCTGCCCGACGAGCGCGCCTGGCTGGACCGCGTGTTCGGCGAGACCGGCTGGGTGGATGCGCACCGCGCGCTCAAGCCGGGCGTGGCCGAATACACCTGGTGGTCGAACCGCGCCAACGCCTGGGCCAACGACGTCGGCTGGCGGATCGACTACCACGTGGTCACGCCCGATCTTGCGCCGGCGCTGCGCGGTGCCAAGGTCTACCGCGAGAAGAAGTTCTCCGACCACGCCCCGCTGACCATCGACTACGACCTCTGAGCGCGCGCCGCGGCCGCCGGGTCGGCGCTCAGCGCCGCCACGCGGCGGCGTGCTCGCGCGCGTAGTCCTCGAAGCGCCGCGGCGGCCGGCCGGTGATCCGCGCCACCGCGTCGGTGGTGCGCTCGGCGTAGCCGGCCTTGAAGAAGCCGAGGATCAGCAGCAGGAATTCCGCGTAGTCGGGTGCGAGTCCGGCGCCGACGAGGATGCCGCGCATGCGCTCGGGCGCGATGTCCTCGTAGCGGATCGTGCGGCCGGCTGCCCGCGAGAGGATCGCCGCCGCCTGGTCGTGGTCGAGCGCTTCGGCGCCGGTGAGATCGAAGGCCTGGCCCTCGTGCCCGTCGCGCAGCAGCAGCGTGGCGGCGACGTCGGCGATGTCGCGCATATCGATGAAGCTGCCGCGCCCGCGCGCGGTCGGCAGCAGGATCGCGTCCTCGCCGAGGATCCCGCCGAGCCAGTAGGTGTGGAAGTTCTGCATGAACCAGTTCGGGCGCACCACGTTCCAGGCCAGCCCGGATCCCTCGAGCAGCAGTTCCGCCTTGCGCAGCGGGGCTTGCGGGTCGGCATCGGCGCCCATCGCCGACATCAGCACCGCCTTGCGCACGCCGGCGCGCCGCGCGGCGGCGATCACCGGCGCCAGCAGGCGGTCTGCTTCGACCTGACCGGGCGGGCTCATCAGGAACACACCGTCCACGCCGGCCAGCGCCGCATCCAGGCCTTCGCCGCGCACGAGGTCCAAGGCGACCCGGCCGCTGGCCGGGTCGGCCTGCCGGCTGCCACGACGCACGGCGTGTCCGGCCTCGGCCAGTCGCTGGGCCACGCCCGCGCCGACCATGCCGGTGCCGCCGACCACCAGGAAATGCTTCATCGCAACGCTCCACGCAGGAAGGGAGCACCAGCCTGACGGATTCGGTCGGGACGATTAATGCCGATCCATCCATCATGCATGCTCAAGCGTCCATAATCTGCTAGGTTGCTGGCGATGGATGCCCTGTCCGACGTGCTGCGTGATGCCGGCCTGCGCCGGCGGCTGCTCGACCAGCGCGCATTCCATGCGCGCGGCGCGCTGCGCTTTCCCTGCGAGCGCAGCATGGGCTTCCACGTGGTGATGCGCGGCCGCGCCTGGGTCCATGGACCGGACCTGGCCGAACCGCTGGCGCTGGGCGCCGGCGACATCGCGCTGATGGCGCGCGGCTGCACGCATGTGCTTGCGACCACCGCACAGCAGCCTGCGGGCGAGATCGCCGTCGCGACGATCGCCAACGGAGTGCCGATCGCGGTGCCGGACACGGCGACCGTGGTGGTCAGCGGCGCCTACCAGTTCTGGAACGCCCCGGTGCATCCGCTGTTCGCCAGCCTCCCGGCCTGGACCCGCGTGCAGGCCGGACACGATCCCGCCGATGCGCCGCTCGCCGCCCTGCTGCCCCTGCTCGCCGCCGAGGCCGGTCGCGAGGGGCCGGGCGCGGAAGCGATCCTGCATGGCCTGCTCGATGCCGCCTTCGTGTACCTGCTGCGTGCGGCCCTGCGCGGCACGCCGGTGCTCGGCTGGGGCCGCGGCATCGACGATCCGCGCGTACGCCGCGCGATCGGCCTGCTGCACGCCGAGCCCGGCAGGGACTGGACGCTGGCCGCGCTCGCGCGCGACGCCGGCCTGTCGCGCAGCGCGCTGGCGCTACGCTTCCGCGCCGCCACCGGGGAGACGCCCCTGAACTACCTGCGCGGCCTGCGCATGCAGCGCGCGATGCGCCTGCTGGGCGAGAGCGCGCGCCCGCTGGAGTCGGTGGCCGCCGAGGTCGGCTACCAGGATGCGTTCGGCTTCTCGCGCGTGTTCAAGCGCGTGGTCGGCCTGTCGCCCAGCGCGTTCCGTCGCCGCGATGCCGCCGAGCGCGCCTCGCCGATGCGCCTGTGATCACGGGGCGCGGGTCACCGCGGTCTCCGCCGAGGTCTCCGCCAGCCCCGCGCGCATCAGCAGCACGAACAGCACGATGCCGGGCAGGGCGGCGATCGTGGTCAGCAGGTAGAAGTTCACGTAACCCAGCACCTCGATCAGCGCGCCGGCCGAGGTGCCGGTGATGAGGCGGCCCACGATCGAAGCCGCGGCCGACAGCAGGGCGAACTGGGTGGCGGTGAACGACAGGTTGCACAGCGCCGACAGGTAGGCCACCACGACCACGCCACCGATGCCGCTGGCCACGTTCTCGAAGCCGATCGCGGCGGCCAGGCCGAGGTTGCTGTGGCCGTGCGCGGCCAGCAGGGCGAACGACGCGTTGCTGGCCGCCATCAGCACCAGGCTCACCAGCAGTGAGCGCTTTAGTCCCATGCCGGCGTACATCGCCCCGCCGATGAAGATGCCGACCAGGTAGGCGAAGAAGCCCACCCCGACATCCCAGGTCGCGATCTCCTGGTTGGTGTAGCCGAGGTCGTCGAGCAGCAGGCGCAAGGTCAACTGGCCCAGGGTGTCGCCGATCTTGTGCAGCAGCACGAACAGCAGCACCAGCCATGCGCCGCGGCGCAGGAAGAACTCCTTCAGCGGCGCGACGATCGCGTCCACGAAGCCCGGCAGGCGCGCATCGTGCGGCGCCTCGCGGTGGCGGGCGGGTTCGCCCAGCCACAGCGAGGCGGCCACCGCCGGCAGCACGAACAGCGCGCAGACGAGGTAGGCGACGGTCCAGTCGAACGACGCCGCGACCAGCAGCGCCAGCGCGCCCGCCGCTACCGAGCCGATGCGCCAGCCGTACTGCGACATGCCGCTGCCGGTGCCCAACTGGTGCGGCTCCAGCGTCTCGATGCGGTAGGCGTCGATCACGATGTCGAAGGTCGCGCCCGCCACGCCGACCAGCACGGCGGCGATCGCGACCGTGCCCAGGCTCGCCTGCGGATCGGCCAGCGCGAGGAAGGCCACCGCGAGCGCCACCATGGAAGCGGCCAGCCACAGCCACGAGCGGCGCTGGCCGTAGCGGCCGATCCACGGCAGGCGGTAGCGGTCCACCGCCGGCGCCCACAGGACCTTGAAGTTGTAGACCAGGAAGGCGAGCGAGAACGCGGTGACCGCGCGCTTGTCGATGCCGTCCTGCGCCAGCCGCGTGGTGAGGGTGGCGCCGATCATCGCGTAGGGGAAACCCGACGACATGCCGAGCAGCAGCGCGCCCAGCGGCGCGCGCTCGACATAGGGACGAAAGGCGGCGGGCAGGCGCGCGCGCCAGCCGGAGGCGGACTCGGTCATGCGCGCATCCTACAGGCGCCCGCAGGCCGATTCGGGGCCGTGCGGTTGCAGCGTGACGGGGGTCGCTGGCGTCGCGGTGCGGCGCTGCTAGCATTCGACCCGGTGCTTCCCCGGACCGTGCGCCGTGCCTGATTTCCTGCTTCGCGGCATCGACAACGCCCTCGCCGAGCGGATCAAGAACATCGCCCGCGAGCGGAACTGGTCGATCAACGACGTGATCCTCTCGCTGGTCCGGCGCGGCCTGGGCGAGGGCGAGGAGTTCCCGGTCTAACCGACCGCGCGCGACATCGCGCACCTCGGCGGCACCTGGAAGCCGGACGAAAGCGACGCCTTCCGCAAGGCGCTGGAAGCGTTCGAACGCCTGCCCGAGAGCGACACCCCGTTCGGCAGCGGCCGGCGTCCCGGCAAGCCCTGAGCGGCGCGCGTCGGGCAGCCCCCGACCGCCGTTCATGTGCGGGTTCAGGCGATTCCGGGTACAGTGCCCGGGCTCGCTGCGGTTCCGTGCAGGATTTCCCATCGGAAGCCGAGCGCCATTCGACCCCGTGTCGCGCGGCGCGCAGCCCCAGGCCCCAGGCGGTCGCGATCCCGATGGATGCGCGTCCCGCCGGCCCCGCCGCCCGGCGGTCCCAACGAGCCGGAACCTAGGCCGCCAGCCGGCGGCATCCGACCATCGATTCGCCTGCAGCGCGGTTTCCCCGCAGTTTCGCGGGGGCGGGAACGCTCCGGGAGAAAGCCACGCGTGGGGTCATGCCCGCGCCGTGGTCACAGGAGCTTTGCCATGACCTTCGAAACCCTCGGGCTTTCGCCCGCCCTGCTGCGCGCCCTTTCGCAAGAGGGCTACACCGAACCCACCCCCGTCCAGCGCGAGGCGATCCCGCTGGTGCTGGCGGGCCACGACCTGCTCGCCGGCGCGCAGACCGGCACCGGCAAGACGGCGGCGTTCTCGCTGCCGCTGCTGCATCGCCTGTACCCGGACGGCAAGCGCCCGCCGGACGCCAAGCGCTTCCGCGCGCTGGTGCTGACCCCGACCCGCGAACTCGCAGCCCAGGTGCACGACAGCATCCGCGCCTACGGCCGCTTCTGCGGCGTCAGCAGCACGGTGGTGTTCGGTGGCGTCGGCATGGGCCCGCAGATCGATGCCCTGCGGCGCGGCGTCGACATCCTGGTCGCCACCCCGGGCCGCCTGATCGACCACCTCGAGCGGCGCGGCGTCGACCTCGGCCACGTCGAGGCGCTGGTGCTGGACGAAGCCGACCGCATGCTCGACATGGGCTTCCTGCCGCAGTTGAAGCGCATCCTCGCCGTGCTGCCCAAGCAGCGCCGGCAGACCCTGCTGTTCTCGGCCACCTTCTCCGATCCGATCAAGGACCTCGCGCGGCAGTTCATGCGCGAGCCGGTGGAGGTGCAGGTCGCGCGCCGCAACAGCGCGGCGACCGCGATCGAGCACCGCGTCCACCCGGTCGATTCGGCGCGCAAGAAGGACCTGCTGCTGCACCTGCTGGCCGCCGACAGCCGCCGCCAGACCCTGGTCTTCTCGCGCACCAAGCACGGCGCGGACAAGCTGGTGAAGCACCTCGTGCAGTTCGGCGTGCGTGCCGCGGCGATCCACGGCAACAAGAGCCAGGGCGCGCGCACGCGCGCGCTGGGCGACTTCAAGACCGGCGCGATCACCGTGCTGGTGGCCACCGACATCGCCGCGCGCGGGATCGACATCGACCAGCTGCCGCTGGTGATCAACCACGACCTGCCGATGGTCGCGGAAGACTACGTGCATCGCATCGGCCGCACCGGCCGCAACGGTTCCGATGGCCAGGCGGTATCGCTGGTCAGCCACGACGAGACGGGCCTGCTGCGCGACATCCAGCGCCTGCTGGGGCGCGAGATCCCGCTCGAGCCGGTGGCGGGCTACGAACCGTCGAGCCCGCTCCAGTTGAGCTGCGCGGCGGGCAACGCACGGCCGGTGCAGAAGCCGCAGCAGCGCGGCCAGCGCCCGGCCGGTCGCGGCGGCCAGCCCGCGGGTCGGCCCGCGCACGCCAAGCCCGGCCACGGCTCGGGCAAGCCGTCGCATGGCAAGGGCAAGCCGGGCGCCTCGCGCGGCGCGCACGGCGGCGGACGCCCGCGGTTGACCGACGATGGTCGGCCGGGTCGGCGGGACGCCGGCGCCGCGTCCGCGCCGAAGCCGATGACCTGGGGTCGCTGAGCAGGCGCCCCGGGGACCATTGCTGCCGGCGCCAGTCGCAAGCAGATCGCCCCGCCGGCGACGGTCGCAAGCCGATCGCCGGCAGAGCCGGCTCCCACAAGGTGACCGCTGTCGCGGCGCCCGCCTGGGAGCCGCTTCAGCGGCGACATCCTCAGTCGCGCAACCCGCCTGTGGGAGCCGCTTCAGCGGCGACCGCCTCAGTCGTGCAACCCGCCTGTGGGAGCCGCCTCAGCGGCGACGTCCTCGGTCGCCACGCCTGCGCAAGGACGTCCCTTCAGCGGCGACCGCCCGGCGCGGACATCGCCGGCGGCGCATCGAACAGCGCAGCGATGCGACGCGCCTCCGCCTGCGGATCCTCGGCTGTGGCCAGCGCACCGACCACCGCCAGCAGGTCGGCACCGGCGTCCACCAGCGGTGCGGCGTTGTCCGCCGTGATGCCGCCGATCGCGACCCGGGGGCGGCCGAGGGCCGCGGCGTCGCGCAGCAGCGCAGGGGTCGCGCGGCGCGTGGTGGCCTTGGTCGCGGTGGGGAAGAACGCCCCGAAGGCGAGATAGTCCGCGCCCGCCGCGGCCAGCGCGCGGGCACGGGCGAGGTCGTCGTAGCAGGACACGCCCACGATCGCGGCGGCACCGAGCACGGCGCGCGCCTCGGCGGGCGTCGCGTCGTGCTCGCCGAGGTGCACGCCGGCGGCGCCCACCGCGGCGGCCAGCGCCACGTCGTCATTCACCAGCAGCGGTACGCCGCGCGCCGCGCACAGTGCCTGCAGCGCCGCCGCCTGCTCGCGCCGGCGGCCGGGCGCGGCGGACTTGTCGCGGTACTGCACCAGCACCGCGCCACCGGCCAGCACCGCCGCGGCGCGTCGCAAAAGGGCCGCCGTATCGGCCGTTTCCGGCGTGATCCAGTACAGGCCGCGCTGCCAGCGCACGGGGTCGTCGCTCATCGTTTGGCCGTCGGGTCCGGGCCTGCCAGAATACGGCGGTTGCCCCTGTCCCGAGCATTCCCATGAGCACTGCGAACGCGGGCCCCGACGGGCGCCCCTGGCGGACCTTCATGTGCGTGGTCTGCGGCTTCATCTACAAGGAAGCCGAAGGCTGGCCCAACGACGGCGTCGCCGCCGGCACGCGCTGGGAGGACATCCCCGACACCTGGACCTGCCCCGACTGCGGCGTGTCGAAATCCGACTTCGAGATGGTCGAGGTCTGAGCGGCGCCCGGCGCGGCCTCCGTCGCCGCGGGTGCCGATGTAGGAGCGCGCTTGCGCGCGATCGCACCATCGAATCGCGCGGCGGGCTTGGAGGGGGTGGTCGCCCGCAAGCGGGCTGCTACGCGCGCGCGGCCTTTCGTCGCCGCGGTTGGATGTAGGAGCGCGCTTGCGCGCGATCGCAGCATCGCGACGTGGGGCGGGCGTGGAGGGGGCGGTCGCCCGCAAGCGGGCTCCTACGCGCGCGGCCCCTCGTCGCCGCGGTTGGATGTAGGAGCGCGCTTGCGCGCGATCGCAGCATCGCGACGTGGGGCGGGCGTGGAGGGGATAGTCGCCCGCAAGCGGGCTCCTACGCGCGCGCGGCCTTTCGTCGCCGCGGTTGGATGTAGGAGCGCGCTTGCGCGCGATCGCAGCATCGCGACGTGCGGCGGGCGTGGAGGGGATGGTCGCCCGCAAGCGGGCTCCTACGCGCGCGCGGCCCCTCGTCGCCGCGGTTGGATGTAGGAGCGCGCTCGCGCGAGACCGCAGCATCGAACCACGCGGCAGGCGTGGCGGTCACGGCCGCCCGCACGCATTCATCCCGCGCCGCGGTGGCTAGTTGACGCGCCCCTTCTCGCGCGCCGACTGCAGCATGACCTCGCGCACCTTGCGCGCGTCGTCGGGCGGCGGGACCTGGGCGAGGTAGGCCGACAGGTCCTCGCGCGCGGCCGCCACGTGGCCCACGCGCAGGTAGAGCAGGCCGCGGTCGCGGCGCTCCTCGGGTTGCGCGGGGTCGAGCGTCAGCAGGCGGTCGGCGCAGCGCAGGGCGCGCGCCCAGTCCTCCTTCTCCGCATACAGCGCCTTCAGATTGCGCAGCATGCGGGTCAGGATCGCGCGCTTGCTGGCCGGCGCGAGCAGCATCGAGAGCTGGTCGTCGTGGATGTCCTGGTCGCCCACGTGCGGCTTGGCGCGCGTCTTGAGCTCCTGCGCGTCGATCGAGCGCCCGCGGCTGAACGGATCGAGCACCAGCAGCCCGCCGTCGACCGGCAGCGAGACCAGAAAGTGGCCGGGGAAGGACACGCCCTGCAGCGGCAGGCCGGCGCGCTGCGCGATGTCCATCTGCACCACGCCGAGGCTGATCGGAATGCCGAGCCGGCGGTCCAGCACCTCGTTGAGGTAGGAGTTGCGCGGGTCGTAGTAGTCCTGCTGGTTGCCGCTCATGCCGAGTTCGTCGAACACCAGCGCGTTGAGCGCGCGCAGTCCCTGCATCGGGTCGCCGTCGCCGGCGCCGCGCAGGCGCTCGCTCCACGCGGCGATGCGCTGCTCGTAGGCGTCGATGTCGAGGTCGGGGTACTCGTCGCGCGCGATGGTGAGCGCGGCCCACACGAGGGGGATGTCGTCATCCTGCGCGGTGCGCAGGAATTCCCAGGCGCGCTCGGGCGCCGGCCGGGGCAGGTGGCTGTCCACGACCCCTTCATAGGGCGGAATCGGCCCCGAATCAAGCAACGTCGCGTGACGACGGCGCTGCCCGCGCAGCCGCCCGCGCCGCCCGCGATCCGCCCCCTGTGCGTCATCACGCGGTCGCCACCGGCTGGTCCACTGGAAGCCATGGGGCATCCCGCCCCGGACGAGGACGATGATGGCGATGCAGGTGTTCGTGCCGATGCCCGACGAGGGTTTCGACGCGCAGGCCCTGGCGGGCGTGCGGCTGGTGCCGTACCGCGCCGGGATGGCCCTGTGGGCGAGCGTGGCGGCCGCCGCGCGGGCGGCCGCGCCGCCGCCTACGGCGCCAGCGCCGCCGGCAGTTCCAGCGGATCGCCTTCCCTGAGGTCGAGCGCGCGGCCGACGCCGGCGCCCAGTTCCAGCACGTAGCGCGCCGGGCGCTTGCTGTCGTAGGTCGGGCAGGTCGCCGCGCGGCAGGGCGGGGCGCCGTAGTGGCCGTTGATGAAGCGGCCCTGGCCGTCGAAATACAGGATATCCAGCGCGATCTCGCAGTTGCGCATCCAGAACGACTGCGGCTGCACCTGCGCGTACACGAACAGCATGCCGTGGTCGCGCGCGAGTTCGCGGCGGAACATCAGGCCGCGCGCCTGCTCCTCCAGGGTGTCGGCGATCTCGACCTTGAAGCGCTCGCCCTTGAGCCCGACATCGGGCAGCGCCGCCTCGCCGGCGCAGCCGGCCAGCGGCAGCGCGACCAGCGCGCCCAGCAGCAGCGCGATGAGCCGGCGCGCGGCGTTCATCGCGCCCCCGACTGGCGCTGGAGGCGCTCGAACTGCTCGATGATCCCGGCCAGCACGCCGAAGTCGGAGGGCGGCATGTCGACGAACTCGAGGCCCAGCCAGCCGGGTTCGGCGTGCACCAGCTTGACCTCGGCCTTGAACGGGTTGCCCTGGCCGATGGTCAGGGTGATCGGGAAGCGCCCCTCGCGGGCGCCATCGAACCGCTCCGGTCGGGTCAGCTTCAGGCCGTTCAGCGACAGGTCCAGCACCAGGGCGCGGAAGTCCTTGCGCCCGGCGCGCAGGGTGGCGCTGCCGGCCGTGCGGAAGCGCGGTTCGAGGCGGCGGTCGTCGTGCAGATCGGCCATGGTCGACATCTCCGCGGAAGGTCAACAACTGTAACACGCGTCGGCTGGTTGGTACCGCCGGTCGGCGGGCCGGCATCCTTGTCGGTCGCAGGCGAAGGCGGCGTCATGGCGCCCGGCCGACGCGCGGACTTGCCAGCCCGCGCGCGGGCAGATATTCTCTCGCGCCTTTTCCGCCCCATTTCCCTTCCGGGGAGCCCAAGATCATGAAAACGGTCAGCGCCAAGAACGAGACCGTCCAGCGCGACTGGTATCTGGTGGACGCGTCCAACAAGACGCTCGGCCGCCTTGCCACCGAACTGGCCCGCCGCCTGCGCGGCAAGCACAAGCCCATCTACACGCCGCACGTCGACACCGGCGACTACCTCGTGGTGGTCAACGCCGAGAAGATCGCGGTCACGGGCAACAAGCTGCAGGACAAGCTGTACCACCGCACCACGGGGTACATCGGCAACCTGAAGACCACCAACCTGCGCGACCTGCTGGCCTCGCATCCCGAGCGCGCGATCGAGATCGCGGTCAAGGGCATGCTGCCGAAGAACCCGCTCGGCCGCGCGATGTTCAAGAAGCTCAAGGTCTACAAGGGCTCCGAGCACCCGCACGCGGCGCAGCAGCCGCAGGCGCTCGAGATCAAGGCCTGACCCAGGAAACCGACATGGCGACCACGCAGAACAACTACGGCACCGGCCGTCGCAAGTCCTCCGCCGCGCGCGTCTTCCTGCGCCCGGGCAAGGGCCAGATCGTCGTCAACGGCCGCTCGCTCGACACCTTCTTCGGCCGCGAGACCTCGCGCATGATCGTCCGCCAGCCGCTGGAACTGACCAAGACCAGCGACAAGTTCGACGTCCTGGTGACGGTGGAAGGCGGCGGCATGACCGGCCAGGCCGGCGCGATCCGCCTCGGCATCGCGCGCGCGCTGGTCGACTACGACGACACCCTGAAGTCGCCGCTGCGCAAGGCCGGCTTCATGACCCGCGACGCCCGCGAGGTCGAGCGCAAGAAGGTCGGCCTGCACAAGGCCCGCCGCGCGACGCAGTACTCGAAGCGCTAAAGCAAACTGGGTTTCCTGCGCCGGCGCCGCCGGCGCCCGCGGTCAGAGCGCGGACCCACGACTTTCCCCTGGGGGATCGTCTAATGGTAGGACTGCAGACTCTGACTCTGCCTATCTAGGTTCGAATCCTAGTCCCCCAGCCAGTACCCGGAGGCCCGCGAAAGCGGGCCTTCGTTTTTTGTTGCGGTCAGTGGCCACTCGCGGCGCTGCTATGGCATCGCCCCGTTGATAGCCTCATTCGGCTAGTCTGACGCCAGTCCGAAGTCGCCCCGTGTGAGACCACAGGCGCCTAGCTTCGGCGCAGTTTGGAGCAGCCAATCGATAGGCTAGCGACATGAACGCGCCCGCAGTCAATCCGATCGTCTTGCGATGGGCCCGCGACACCGCAGGCCTGTCGCTGGACGATGCCGCGAGGGCGCTGGGCATAAAGTCAGCGGACCGTCTACTAAGTTACGAGGTCGGTGATGCGGCGCCGTCCAGGTCTCTACTGCTTCGAATGTCGAAGCAGTACCGTCGATCACTCCTCACGCTCTATCTTGAAGCGCCACCGCGCGAGGCTGGTCACGGTCGCGACTTTAGAACATTGCCTGCGGACCGGGATGAGGTTGCCGATGCACGCTTAGGAGCGCTCTTGCGCGATGTCGCGGGCCGGCAAGAGCTCGTTCGGGCAACGCTCGTTGAGGAGGAAGAAAGGGAACCGCTTCGCTTCGTTCGATCAGGGAAGATTGACGACGGCGTGGAGCGATTGGCAAAGAACATCTCGCAAGAGATCGGCTTTCGTCTTGACGAATACCGTGCCGCAAGATCAACGATCGAAGCGTTCGGATACTTGCGGGCGCTGAGCGAGCGCTCTGGTGTCTTTGTCCTACTTCTCGGCAACCTGGGAAATCACCACTCCTCCATTCCAGTCGAAACGTTTCGCGGGTTCGCAATCGCTGATCCAGTCGCCCCTTTTGTCGTGATCAACGATCAGGACTCGAAGACGGCATGGTCGTTCACGTTGCTGCATGAGCTTGCGCACCTCTGGCTCGGCGAGACCGGCGTTAGCGGCTCGAGCGCTGATCACGTCACTGAGCGATTCTGCAACGATGTTGCGAGCGCACTGCTGCTTCCGGCAGCCGAGCTTAGCGAGCTTTTGAATGCAGAGGCCCTCGATGCGAACGATCTGGTTGAGCTGCTACGCGCGTTCGCATCGAAAAGGTACGTAAGTACGCAATTGGTTGCCTATCGGCTGTACCTTGCAGGGCGATTATCCCGCGCAAAGTGGATGGCCGTAGACCAGCAGATTCAGGCGATGTGGAGGACTGAGCGCGCAAAGGAAAAGGCAGCTCGGGCTGATGATGCGGGACCGAGCTTCTACGTTGTTAGGGCCCATCGACTTGGTAGCGCCTTGCTGTCGTTCGTTGACGCTGGACTTAAGTCCGGTTCGTTGACGGTTGCGAAGGCAGCGAAGCTCTTGGGCGTCAAGCCCCGTAGTGTTTCGCCGCTACTTGGAAGTGCTGCTGGCCTCACGAAAGAGCGAGGCAGAAAGTGATTTACCTCCTCGACGCCAGCGTGTTGATCACGGCCAACAACCTCTACTACCCGATTGATCGGGTGCCGGAGTATTGGGGCTGGCTTGAGTATCTGGGCGAATCAGGAAAGGTAAAGATTCCGCAGGAGATTTTTGAGGAGATAAGGGATGGGCCCGATGACGCCGAGAAAGATCTTCTCTACGGTTGGTTGCAGGATGAGAGTGTGCGAAACGCCTTGTTGCTTGCAGAGGACGTGGACGTCCATGCGGTTCGTCACGTTGTAGAGCGCGGTTATGCAAGCGACTTGACTGACACCGAGGTAGAGATGATTGGGAGGGATCCCTTTCTCATTGCATATGCCATCGTCGATGTTCCGGGGCGATGGGTGGTTACGTGCGAGGTTTCCAAGCGGAAGCTCCAGCGACAGAATCGGAGGGTCCCCGATGTTTGCGATGATCTTGGCGTCAAGTGGTGTGACCCGTTCAGGATGAATCGAGACCTCGGATTCAAGACTAGCTGGAAGCAGAAATGAGCGGAGTCACCTGGGCTCGCAATGTGGCATGCGAGCTGTCGAGATCAAGATGAATCACGTTGGATCGGCTGCGAGTGGGCAAGCTAGGCGATGCATCGTGCAAGCAAAGACGCGGTGGCTCGCACGGAGCCCGCGCCGCACGTGACCGCACCACCCACCGGCATCGTCGTCTACCGCGCCAGCCGCCTCGAGGCGCTGCTGGAGCCGTTCGCGACGTTGCGCGCGAGCGAACTCGCGCTCGATCCGCTGCGCCCCACGCGGGTGATCGCGGCGCATCCGGGCATCCAGCGCTGGCTGGTCGGCGCGCTGGCGCGGCGCGCGGGCACCGGCGGCGTGGTGGCGAACCTCGACCTGCGGCTGCCGAGCCTGTGGATCGACGACCTCGCGCGGCGCGTGCTGGGCGAAGGCGCGCTGGCGCTCGCGCCATACCGCCGCGAGGCGCTGCGCTGGCGCATCCTCGATGCATTCGCGGACGCGGACCTGCCGGCGCTGGCGCCCTGGCTCGCCGCGGCGAAGGAGCCGCGCCAGCGGCTGGCGCTCGCCGATCGCCTGGCCGGCCTGTATGCGCAGTACCTCGTGTACCGGCCCGACTGGCTGCTGGCCTGGCAGGGCGGTCGGTTCGAGGTGCCCGATGCGCGCGAGCCGACGCCGCTCGCGCCGCTGTGGCGCCACCTGCGCGACGGGATCGGTGCACCGCACCGCGCGGAGCGCATGCTGCGCCTGCTCGAGACCCTGCGTGACGATCCCGCGCGCGCCGGCGAGCCCGGCGTGCTGCACGTGTTCGGCGTCAGCCACCTGCCGAAGCCGGTGCTCGATGCCCTGCGCCTGGTCGCGCGCGGCACGCTGGTGGCGATCCACATGCCCGATCCCTGCGTGCAGCACTGGGCGGGGCTGCGCAACGAGCGCGAGGTGATCGCGCGCTTCGGCGGGCTCGGCCTGTCGGAGGCCGCGGAGCGCGCGTACGGCGACCTCGGCCATCCGCTGCTCGCCGCCTTCGGCCGCATGGGTCAGCACTTCGGGCTGGTGCTCAACGAGGGCGAGGAGGGCGTGGCGTCCGACACCCGCCACTGGGCCGACCTCGCGCCGCGCGCCGCGGATGCGCGCACGCTGCTCGGCCGCGTGCAGGACAGCATCCGCCAGTTGCGGCCGTCGTGGGTGGAGGCGCCCGAAGGCGGTGCCGATCCGCTGCCGCTGCGCCACGATCCCTCGCTGCGCGTGCACGCCTGCCACACGCGGCTGCGCGAACTGGAGGCGTTGCGCGAGGCGCTGCTCGACGCGCTCGCCGCGGATCCCTCGCTGGAGCCGCGCGACATCGTGGTGATGGCGCCCGCCATCGACGACTACCTGCCGCTGGTGCCGGCGGTGTTCGGGCCCGCGAACACGGCGCGCGGCATGCTGCCCTGGCATGCGGCGGACGTCGGCCTGTCGCGCACGCACCCGGTTTTCGAGGCGGCGCTGGCGCTGATGGAGTTGCCCGACTCGCGGGTGACCGCGCCGGATGTCGCCGGCCTGCTCGGGCTCGAACCGGTCGCGCGCGCGCTCGACCTCGACGCCGACGCGCGCGAGGCGCTGCTGCGCTGGCTCGGCCGCGCGCGCGTGGCCTGGGGCCTCGACGGCGCGGCGCGCGCTGCCTTCGGCGTGCCGCCGATCGCGCAGCACACCTTCGCCTGGGGCCTGTCGCGCATGCTCGCGGGCTTCGTGTACGGCGACGACCGCGCCGGCTGCGAACTGCCGCCGCCCGGCCTGCTGCCGGTCGACGGCATCGACGCCGCGGGCGCGCCGGCGCTGGGCGCGCTGGATCGTCTGCTGTTGGCGGTCGACGCACTGCGCCGCGAGGCGGGCGAGTCGCGCCCGGCGAGCGCCTGGTTCGCGCGCCTGCAGGCGCTGTTCGACGCCTTCATCGCGGCCGACCCCGACGACCGCGCCGCCGACGAAGCGAACGCGCTGCTGCACCGCCACCTGCAGGCGCTGCGCCGCGAGGTCGCCGACGCCGGCTGCGATCCACCGATCGACTTCGCCGGCGCGCGCGAGGCGCTGCGCGCGCGGCTCGATGCGGACGCCGGCCGTGCGCCCTTCCTGCCCGGCGGCATCGCGTTCTGCGGCATGGTGCCGCAGCGCGCCGTGCCGTACCGCGTGATCGCGGTGCTCGGGCTCGACGACGGCGCGTTCCCGCGCGCGCGCGGCGACGGCGGGCTCGATCCGATGGCGCGCCATCCGCGGCTCGGCGATCGCGACCCGCGCAGCGACGACCGCTACCTGTTCCTCGAAACCCTGATGGCCGCGCGCGAACGGCTGCACCTGAGCTTCGTCGGCGAGGGCGCGCACGACGGCAAGCCGCGCGCTCCGGCCGCGCCGCTGGCCGAACTGCTGGCCTTCCTCGACGCGCGGCACGGCATCGCCGCCACCGACACGGAAACGGATCGCCCGTGGCGCGTGCAGCATCCGCTGCAGCCCTTCGATCGCCGCTACTTCGAGCACGACGATCCGCGGCTGGTCTCGCGCGACCGCGTGCTGGCCGCCGCGCTGGACGCGCCGTCGCGTCCGGAAGCGCCGCTGGTGCCGGATGCAGCGACCGTCGCGGACGCCGAGCCGGCAACCGTGGTGCCGCTGCGCGCGCTGCGCGATTACTTCCGCGATCCGGCGCGGCACCTGCTGGTCGACGCGCTCGGGCTGCGGCTCGATGCCCTCGACGATGACGCGCTGTCCGATTCGGAGCCGCTCGATGCCGAGGTTTCGCACCTCGAGCGGGTCGACCAGCGCCTCGTCGGCGAAGCCCTGTCGACGGGCGACGCGCTGCCCGCGGCGCCGCCGGCGTGGCTGGCCGAAGGCGGCATCCTGCCGCCGGGTCGCAGCGGCGAGCGCGCCTGGTCGGATCTGCGCGAATCGGCGGGCCTGCTGTTGGCGCGGGCGCGGCAGGCGCTGGGCGTGCTGCGTGCGCCCGTGGCGACGCTGTCGATCGACCTCGCGCTCGGCGACACGCGGGTGGCCGGCGACCTCGGCGCCTTGCGCCGCGGTGTCGATGGCGACTGGTGCCTGGTCGACCTGACGCGCTCGAACGCGCGCAACGTCGACCTGCGCGCGCGCGCGCCCCTGTTCGTGGCCTTCGCCGCCCTCGCGCTGGCGCGGCCGGGGGATGCGGTCCGCGTGCTGCGCATCGGCACCGGCAAGGACGAGCTGGTGCTCGACCTGCGCTGCGCCGCGGGCGATGCGCGTGCGCGCGAGGAACTCGGGCGGCGCCTGGCCGCGCTGGCCGCGACCTGGCGTGCCGCGCACGCGCAGGCGAGTCTGTACCTGCCCTCCCTCGCGGAGGCCGCCCTCGACGCCACCGACGACGCCGACGCGGCGCGCGCGGTGGCGCAGGCCTGGTCCGGCGGCTGGAACGGCGACGGCGAAGCCGAGCGCGCGCCGGGCTATGGACGCCTGTTCGGGCGCGGCCGCGGCTTCGACGCGCCGACGCCCGCCGATGTCGCGCGCCTGCGCGCGCTCGGCGCCCACGTGCGCACGCTGGTCGACTGGCCCGGAGCCTCGCCGGCGTGAGCGCGATCGAACACGCCGACTGGCGCGGCCTGCCCCTGTCCGGGCGCAGCCTGGTCGAAGCCAGTGCCGGCACCGGCAAGACGTGGACGATCGCGGTGCTCTACCTGCGCCTGCTGCTCGAGCGCGGCTTCGGCGCCCGCGCGATCGTGGTCACCACCTTCACCGAGGCGGCGGCGCAGGAACTGAAGGATCGCCTGCGCGCGCGCCTCGAATGGGCGGCGGCCGAAGCGCTGGACTGGCGCGAGGGTGGGCACCGCCGGCCGCGGCCCGCGGACGAAACCCCGGAACGGCGCTGGCTGCGCGACCTGCTGGCCGCCGAAGCGCCGGGCGACGACGGACGACCCGCCGGCCTGCTGCTGCATCGCCTGCGGCTGGCCCGTGCCGAACTCGACCTCGCGCCGATCGGCACCATCCATGCGCTGTGTCGCCGCGTGTTGGCCGACCATCCGCTGGAGGCCGGCAGCGCGCCCATCGCGTCCACCCTGGTCGACGGCGACGCCTTGCGCGAGGAACTGGTCGATGATCTCTGGCGGCGCTGGACCCAGGGCGACGCGGTGCCGCCACCCGGCGCGGCGATCTGGATCGCCGACGGGCGCGCGGCGCTGGCCGGCGCGCTGAAGGCGCTGGCGCTGCCGCAACTGGCGTTGTGCGATCCGCCGTCGCCTGATGCGCTGCGCGCGCTGCTGGACCGGCGCTGGGCGGGTCCGCTGCGCGAACTGGCGGCACGCGGCGAGCTGTTCGCGCGCGTCAACAGCGCCCTGATCGGCGAATTGTCCGCGCTCGCCGATTTCCTCGATCGTGGCGACCTCGAAGCCCCGCTCGGCAAGCTCGAAAAACTGCAGGCCGGGGCGCCCGAGAACCAGTTCAAGAAAGGGCGGCGCGACGACGCGCTGCAGTCGCCGGCGTTGCGCTGGGCGATCGACGCCGCGGCCGCGCTGGCGGACAAGGACCGCGACCTGCGCCACCACGCGCTGGCGCTCGCGCACCGCGAACTGGCCGACCTGCGCGAGTCGGCGCTGCGCGCGCGCGACGCGATGACCTTCGACGACCTGATCGAACGCGTGTGCCGCGCGATGGCAGCGCCGGGCAGCGCGCTCGCTGCTCGGCTCGGCGCCGGCTGGCGGGCCGCCCTGGTCGACGAATGCCAGGACACGGACCCGCGGCAGGCGGCGATCTTCGACGCGTGGTTCGATTCACCCGCCGATGCCAGCGACCGCGCGCTGGTGCTGATCGGCGATCCCAAACAGGCGATCTACCGCTTCCGCGGCGGCGACCTGCACGCCTACCTCGCCGCGGCGCGCGGTGCGGCGCACCACCTGCGCCTGTCGCGCAACCATCGCTCGTCGGCGGCGTACGTCGCCGCGTTGAACGGCTTCTACGCCGCCGCGGGCGACGGCCTGCTGCATCCCGACATCCGCTATGTCGCGGTCGAGGCCGCGGGACGGGCGGACACCACGCCGTACACCATCGACGGCGTGGCCTGCGCGCGGCCGCTGGTGCTGCACGACCGCGACCCGGAACTGCCGCTGCCCGGCACGCAGGACGAGCGCGTGCGGCTCGCGCTGGTGGCGGCAGCCGACCTGGTCGCGGACCTGGTCGGCAGCGGACGGCACCGGATCGGCAACGAGCCGCTGGCGGCGGGCGAGGTGGCGGTGCTGCTGCCGACCAATCGCCATGTCGACGCGCTGCGGCGCCTGCTGAGCCGGCGCGGCGTGCCGTGCGTGGGGCTCGCCCGCGAGAGCGTGTGGCGCAGTGAGTGGGCGTGGTCGCTGCAGGTCGTGCTGCATGCGGTGTTGCATCCGGAGGACGGCGCCGCCGTGCGCGCCGCGCTCGCGACGCGGCTGTTCGGTCTCGACTGGGTTGCGCTGCGCGACCTCGCCGGCGACGAAGAGCGCTGGCGGGACGCAGTGGAGCGCTTCCACGCCCTGCAGGCCACCTGGCGTTCGGCCGGCGTGCTGGCGGTGGTGCGGCGGCTGCTCGAGGACGCCGCGCCGCGCCTGCTCGCGCAGGTCGATGGCGAGCGCGCGCTGACCGACCTGCGCCACCTCGGCGAGTTGCTGGCCGCCGAATCGGCGCGGCGCCACGGCATGGCCGCGCTGTGGGGCTGGCTCGCCGCGCAGCGCCGGGCCGGTGGCGATGACGACGAAGACGCCGCCGAGGCGCAGCGCCTGCGGATCGAGTCCGACGCGGCGCGCGTGCAGTTGATGACCCTGCATGCGAGCAAGGGCCTCGAGTACGACGTCGTCGTACTGCCGCTGATGTGGCTGCCGGGCCGCGAAGACGGCATCCCGCGCGTGCACGATCCCGCGACCGGGCGCACCGTCGCGGTGCTCGGCGGACCCGGGCACGCGGCGGCGCGCGAGGCGCACGCCGTCGAGGACCAGCGTGAGCGCGCACGCCTGCTCTACGTGGCGCTCACCCGCGCGCGCCACGCCTGCCATGTGTTCGCCCTGCCGCGCGGGCGTCCGCAGGGGCGCAGCAAGGCGCCGTTGGGCGATCCGCAGCGTTCGCCGCTCGACCGCCTGCTGGAGGCCATCGAGCACGGCGCGCAGGGCTGCCCGGCCGGCGTCGAATGGCGCGCCGACTGGC
>JAJTHZ010000199.1 GCA_021299185.1 Lysobacteraceae bacterium
CGCGTGCATGACGGCCTCCGCTTCGATTGGTCTCGAGTCGGAGAAAAAACCCGTCATGCACGCGCTGTTTTCCCGGAAGGCTACGCGCAATCCGTTGATGTGCCAACGGATTTCCAGCAGGAAACAGGGGAAACGTCAGCACAAGGGGTGAAGTGCCGCACCGTGAAGCGCCAAAGTTCACTGCCTGCCGTGTAGAGTGCGGCGAGCCGAGCACGCTCCGCGAGCGAAATCCCCAGCTCGGCATACTCCGCCTCCGTTGCAGCAACACCAACTCCGTTAACGTCGAGCGCGGCGACGCCGCTCGAGATCGACAGAACCCTCACCACGCGTCCGTTCGGCTCAGGCAGCCACTGGCCATGGCGGAAGCGATAGCTGCCGACAGGAATGTGAACGCCCACGGGGAAACTGAGGAAATTCTTGAGATAAGCGGCTATCGACGTCGAGAACTCAACCGATTTCGCATTGGCCAAGATGGCTTCGTCGGCCGACAGCTCGACGGCGTAGGTGTACTGCGAACTTGCAGGAAGCGAACCCGGCAGCCGTTCCGGGCCCGACGGCCCGACGGTGTACTCCGTCGCCCGGACAGTAAGCGAGCGCGCCGGTACGCGCGATCCGTCGTTGAACACCAGCTCGGCCTGCGTGCCGGGCGGAATGATCAAGGACACCCGCCGGCTTCCGTCGGCATCCACCACGGCGCTGCCGCGCACGACCTGCTGCGGCGCAGTCGCTCCGAGACTCACGGTTGTCGCAGCTGAGTCGAGCGCCACCATGCGCACATCTGCCGCCCATTGCCAGTCCCTCCAAGGCGTGTCAACGCGACGTTGCGCACGCAGGAAGCCGGCACGCTGGTAGTCGACAACGACCTCGCCGCCCCCGTTTACGGCCAGATCGTAGATGCCATCCGACCGTGTGTAGGTATACCCAACCTCGGGTTGGTCCAAGGCCCGCACGAGGACGCCGGCGAGGGGCGAACCTTGATCGTTCATCACCTTGCCGCGAATGACGGCGACGCGGTGCGGGGCGATGTCCTCGCGCCGCGCACCTCGCTGGACCGGGTTCGGCCCAGCGTGCAGAAACTCCGTCACCTCGTCGAAATCGACCGGCACCGTCGGATCGATCGGCGTGGCGACATCGCGCGGGTTCGGCGGCGTGAATACCTGCACGCACTCTGCATCGACGAGTCCATTGTCGTCCGAGTCCGCCTCGGCGCCGACGCACACACGCGGCGGCAATTCGCCGACTTCGTAGCTGCTGCGGAAAATCAGGTCAACGCCACGCAGTCCGATTGCATCCGCGGCTGGACCAAGGAGCGCCATCGCGCACGCGAGCAACGCAAGCGTCAGCATCGCAGCGCGGATCGGGCCGCCTCTCAGTTCCATTGACACGAGAACCTCCTTGCCTCGTTGGCCGCGGAATCTATGTGCGAGCGCAGCGTCGCGCGCTTGATCGTCCCAAGACATGAAGGCCGCGTCAAACGAATGGCGCCCCCATCAGCGGTGCACCGCCTACCGCGTAACGACGACCGGCCATTTGTCGCCGGGAACCCGTTGCGCGGCCGCGCACCCGGCTCAACAGCGTTTTCTCGCTAGGGGGGCGGACTTTGCGAGGATTTTCCGCCGGTTGCGGCAGGTTTCTCGATCACCTGGTAGAACACCTCGGCCGGGCGCACCATGCCGAGTTCGGCGCGCGCGCGCTCCTCGGCGGCCTCACGGCCTTCCTTGAGGTCGGCCACGTCGGCGGCCAGGGCGCGGTTGCGGGCCTCGAGGCGCTGGTTTTCCTGCGCCTGGTCGGCGACGCGGCGTTCGAGGCGCCAGACCTCGGGCATGCCGCCGGTGCCGGTCCACAGGCGGAACTGCAGGGCGCACACCACCAGCAGCAGGGCCAGCGCCAGCCAGCGCAGCCGGGGGCGGGAGGTGGTGGTCACCATGCCGGCATCCGCGATCTCAGCGGCCGAAACCCGGCAGGTTGGGGAAGGCGGCGCGGCCGGCGTAGGACGCGGCCTTGCCCGCCGCTTCCTCGATGCGCAGCAACTGGTTGTACTTGGCCACGCGGTCGGTGCGGCACAGCGAGCCGGTCTTGATCTGGGTGGCGGTGGTCGCCACGGCGAGATCGGCGATCGTCGTGTCCTCGGTCTCGCCCGAGCGGTGCGAGACGACCGCGGCGTAGCGGTGCCGGTCGGCCAGCGCGATCGCGTCCAGGGTCTCGCTCAGGGTGCCGATCTGGTTCACCTTGATCAGGATCGCATTGGCGATCTTCTGGTCGATGCCCTGCTGCAGGGTCGCCGGATTGGTCACGAACAGATCGTCGCCGACGAGTTGGACTTTGCCGGCAAGCCGCTCGGTGAGCACCTTCCAGCCGCCCCAGTCGTCCTCCGACATGCCGTCCTCGATGGTCACGATCGGGTACTGCGCGCACCAGTCGGCGAGGAAATCCGCCATCTGCTCCGGGGTGAACTTCCGGCCCTCGCCGGTCAGGTGGTAGCGACCGTCCTTGAAGTACTCGGTGCTGGCGCAGTCGAGGCCGAGCCACACATCCTCTCCGGCCCGGTAGCCGGCCTTGCCGATCGCCTCGAGGATGGTCTCGATGGCCTCGCCGTTGGACTTGAGGTCCGGCGCGAACCCACCCTCGTCGCCCACCGCGGTGGCGAGCCCGCGGCCCTTGAGCACCGATTTCAGCGCGTGGAAGATCTCCGCGCCGGCGCGCAGCGCCTCGGCGAAGTCCGGCACGCCGACCGGCAGCACCATGAACTCCTGGATGTCGACGTTGTTGTCGGCGTGCGCGCCGCCGTTGACGATGTTCATCATCGGCACCGGCAGCACCGGAGCGCGCTCGCCGCCGAGGTGGCACCACAGCGGCAGGCCGCGGCTCGCCGCCACCGCGTGGGCGGCCGCCAGCGACACGCCCAGCAGGGCGTTCGCGCCGAGCCGACCCTTGTTCGGGCTGCCGTCGAGCGCGATCAGTCGCTGGTCCAGCCCACGCTGGTCGGCGGCATCGAAGCCCTTGAGCGCCTCGGCGATCGCGCCGTTGACATTGGCCACCGCCTTGCGCACGCCCTTGCCGAGGTAGCGCGTCTTGTCACCGTCGCGCAGTTCCACCGCCTCGCGCGAGCCGGTGGAGGCACCGCTCGGCACGGCCGCGCGGCCCATGTGCCCGCTGGACAGGAATACCTCGGCTTCGAGAGTCGGGTTGCCGCGGGAGTCGAGGATTTCGCGGGCGTGGATGCGGGTGATGGTGGTCATGGGTGGGTTCAAGCGCGGGAACAAATGGGGGTTGTGGCAGGGCGTAGGTGCCGGTCGCGAGCGGTGCTCGCTCCCACAGGCCGCGCGCCTACAGCGCCGCTGCCTGCTTGGCGGTGCGGTCGAAGTCGCGCAGCAGGGTCAGCAGCGCCTCCATCTTCGGCAGCGGCCAGGCGTTGGGGCCGTCGGACAGGGCCTTGTCGGGATCGGGATGGGTTTCCATGAATACGCCGGCCACGCCGACCGCGACGGCGGCGCGCGACAGGGCCGGCACGAACTCGCGCTGGCCGCCGCTCTTGTCGCCCTGCCCGCCCGGCAACTGCACGGAATGGGTGGCATCGAAGACCACCGGGCAGCCGGTGTCGCGCATCACCACCAGCGAGCGCATGTCGGAGACCAGGTTGTTGTAGCCGAAGCTCGCGCCGCGCTCGCAGACCATGATCTGCTCGTTGCCGACCGCGCGCGCCTTCTCGACCACGTTCTTCATCTCCCACGGGGAGAGGAACTGGCCCTTCTTGATGTTCACCGGCTTGCCGGCGCGCGCGACGTTCTGGATGAAGTCGGTCTGGCGGCACAGGAAGGCCGGGGTCTGCAGCACGTCGACCACGGACGCGACCTCGTCCATCGGCGTGTACTCGTGGACGTCGGTGATCACCGGCACGCCGAGTTGGCGCTTGACCTCGGCGAGCACCTTGAGCCCCTCCTCCAGGCCGGGGCCGCGGAAGCTCTTGCCCGAGGACCGGTTGGCCTTGTCGAAGCTCGACTTGAAGATGAAGGGGATGCCGAGTCGGCCGGTGATCTCCTTCAGCGCGCCGGCAGTGTCCATCTGCAGTTGCAGCGACTCCACCACGCAGGGACCGGCGATCAGGAAGAACGGGCGGTCGTTGCCGACCTCGAAACCACACAGTTTCATCAAGCGGATCTCGCGAAAAGGGTGCGGCGGTTCACGCCGCCGCCTCGGTGCCGAGCCGCTTCGACCGCTGCGCGCGCGCGGCGCGCACGAAGCCGTGGAACAGCGGGTGGCCGTCGCGCGGCGTGGAGGTGAACTCGGGGTGGAACTGGCAGGCCAGGAACCACGGATGGTCCGGCAGTTCGATCATCTCCACCAGCAGGTCGTCCATCGACCGCCCGCAGATGACCATGCCGAGGTCCTCGAACTTCTGCCGGTACAGGTTGTTGAACTCGTAGCGGTGGCGGTGGCGCTCGCTGATCACGTCGCGGCCGTACAGTTCGCGCGCCAGCGTGCCGGCCTTGAGCCGGCATTCCTGCGCGCCGAGCCGCATGGTGCCGCCGAGGTCGGAGCCCTCGTCGCGCTTCTCGACCTCACCCGAGGCGGTGCGCCACTCGGTGATCAGGGCGATCACCGGATGCGACGTGCTGCGGTCGTTCTCGGTGCTGTTGGCGCCGGCCAGCCCGGCGACGTGGCGCGCGAAGTCGACGGTCGCGGCGTGCATGCCGTAGCAGATGCCGAAGTACGGGATGCGGTCCTCGCGCGCGTGGCGCGCGGCCATCACCTTGCCCTCGAAGCCGCGCTTGCCGAAGCCGCCCGGCACCAGGATGGCGTCGGCGCCGTCGAGCAGGGACACGCCCTTGCTCTCGATGTCCTCGGCCTCGATCCAGCGCAGGTTGACCTGGGTGCCCTGCTTCAGGCCGCCGTGGCGCAGCGCCTCGCCCAGCGACTTGTAGGCGTCCTTGTGCTCGACGTACTTGCCGCAGATCACGATGTCGACCGCGCCGCGCGGGTGCTCCACCGCGTGCACGGTGCGCTCCCACTCGGACAGGTCGGCCACCGGCTTGGCCGGCAGGCGCAGGTGGTCGACCGCGATGCGGTCGAGGCCCTGCTCGTGCAGCCACAGCGGGATGCGGTAGATCGTCTCGTGGTCGATCGCCGAGATCACGGCCTTTTCCGGCACGTTGGTGAACAGCGCGATCTTGCGCCGCTCGGACTCGGGCAGCGGCTGCTCGGCGCGGCACAGCAGCACATCAGGTTGAATACCGATGCTGCGCAGTTCCTTCACCGAATGCTGGGTCGGCTTGGTCTTGATCTCGCCCGCAGCCTTGATGAAGGGCACCAGGGTGAGGTGGATGAACAGGGTCTTGTCCACCCCGCGCTCGATGCGCATCTGGCGGATCGCTTCCAGGAACGGCAGCGACTCGATGTCGCCCACGGTGCCGCCGATCTCCACCAGGGCCACGTCGTAGCCGGCCGTGGCCTCGTCGATGCAGCGCTTGATCTCGTCGGTGATGTGCGGGATGACCTGCACGGTGCCGCCGAGGTAGTCGCCACGGCGCTCCTTGCGGATCACGCTTTCGTAGATCTTGCCGGTGGTGATGGCGTTCTTGCGGCTCAGCCGCGTGCGCACGAAGCGCTCGTAGTGCCCGAGGTCGAGGTCGGTCTCGGACCCGTCGTCGAGCACGTAGACCTCGCCGTGCTGGTAGGGGCTCATCGTGCCCGGGTCGACGTTGATGTAGGGGTCGAGCTTCATCATCGTGACGCGCAGGCCGCGCGCCTCGAGGATGGCCCCGAGCGAGGCCGCCGCGATGCCCTTGCCCAGCGAGGACACCACGCCGCCGGTGACGAAGATCAGGGGAGTCATGGGAGAGCCGCCTTGGGCTGCCGCGAAGGGCTGATTCTAGCGGATGCACCCGGTCGGGCGTCACCGATGGCGCATGGCGGGGAACGCTGGCACAATTCCCAACCCGTTGATCGGGGCCGGTTTTCGAGGTCGCGCGGCAGGTTGCCGAAGCCAGTGGCGCGCCCGGAGGGACTCGAACCCCCGACCACCAGGTTCGAAGCCTGGTGCTCTATCCAACTGAGCTACGGACGCGTCCGCGAAGTGTAGGACCCCCGTCCGGCCAGCGCTATTCGCGCTGGCGTTCCGGCGACTCCCGCCACGTTCACCCGCCGCCCGCCGGGATCCGCCGGGCGCAGAAACTCGGTGCCCGACTCAATTCGATACCGCGGCAGCCACGCGGCGACGGTGCCGCCGGGCGCAGACTTGATCGGACCGACGCTGCGGGGCATGCTCGCCGGCTGACTTGGCGCGCCCCGCGCCACTGGTCCCTCGATCCCATGACCACCCGCTACAACGCCGCCGACATCGAAGTCCTTTCCGGCCTGGAGCCGGTCAAGCGCCGTCCGGGCATGTACACCGACACCGCGCGCCCGAACCACCTGGCGCAGGAGGTGATCGACAACTCGGTCGACGAGGCGCTGGCCGGGCATGCGAAGACGGTCGATGTCACCGTGCATACCGACGGCTCGGTGTCGGTCACCGACGACGGCCGCGGCATGCCGGTCGACATTCACCCGGAGGAGAAGATCCCCGGCGTGGAACTGATCCTCACCCGCCTGCACGCGGGCGGCAAGTTCAGCAACAAGAACTACCAGTTCTCCGGCGGCCTGCACGGCGTGGGCGTGTCGGTGGTCAATGCCCTGTCGAGCAAGGTCGAGGTCACCGTGCGCCGCGAGGGCCAGGTGCACCAGATGACCTTCGCCCACGGCGACCGCACCAGCCCTCTCGCCGTCATCGGCCAGGTGCCGAAGAAGCAGACCGGCACCACGGTGCGCTTCTGGCCGGAGTCGAAGTACTTCGATTCGCCGAAGATCTCGCTGTCGAAGCTGCGCCACGTGCTGCGCGCCAAGGCCGTGCTCTGTCCCGGCCTGACGGTCAAGCTGCTCGACGAAGCCTCCGGCGAACGCAACGAGTGGTACTACGAGGACGGGCTCACCGATTACCTCAAGGCCATGCTCGGCGCGCAGGAATACCTGCCGCCGGCCCTGTTCAAGGCCTCGATGAAGAAGGATCAGGAGGCGGTCGACCTCGCGATCTGCTGGCTGCCCGAGGGCGAACTCGTGCAGGAAAGCTATGTCAACCTGATCCCGACGCCCCAGCACGGCACCCATGTCAACGGCCTGCGCTCGGGCATCACCGAAGCCGTGCGCGAGTTCTGCGACTTCCGCAACCTGCTGCCGCGGGGATTGAAGCTGGCGCCCGAGGACATCTGCGACCGGCTGTGCTTCGTGCTGTCGTCGAAACTCGCCGACCCGCAGTTCAGCGGCCAGACCAAGGAGCGCCTGAGCTCGCGCAGCGCCGCCGCCGTCGTCGAGAACACGACCCACGATGCGTTCAGCCTGTGGCTGAACCAGCACGTCGACCTCGGCGAACGCATCGCGGCACTCGCCATCGAGCGCGCCCAGGTGCGCCTGAAGCAGGAAAAGGTCGTCGTCCGCAAGAAGGTCACCACGGGACCCGCCCTGCCCGGCAAGCTCGCCGACTGCACCTCCACCGACCTTACCCGCACCGAACTGTTCCTGGTCGAGGGCGACTCGGCCGGCGGCTCGGCCAAGCAGGCGCGCGACCGCGACTTCCAGGCCATCCTGCCGCTGCGCGGCAAGATCCTGAACACCTGGGAGGTGGAATCGTCCGGCGTGCTGGCGTCCACCGAGGTGCACGACCTCGCGGTCGCGATCGGCTGCGATCCGGGTAACGACAAGCTCGACGGCCTGCGCTACGGCAAGATCGTGATCCTGGCCGACGCCGACAGCGACGGCCTGCACATCGCCACCCTGCTCTCGGCCCTGTTCCTGCGCCACTTCCCGGCCCTGGTCCGCGCCGGCCACGTGTTCGTGGCGATGCCGCCGCTGTTCCGCGTCGACGTGGGAAAGCAGGTGTTCTACTGCCTCGACGAGGAGGAAAAGCGCCTGCTGCTGGAGAAGATCGAGCGCGAGAAGATCCGCGGACAGGTGACCGTGACGCGCTTCAAG
>JAJTHZ010000240.1 GCA_021299185.1 Lysobacteraceae bacterium
ACCAGGCGCGCAACCCGCACAGGGACCTTGCGATGGCAGACGCCGCGCGCGGGCTCGAAGCGCGGCGGTTGGTTGCTTTGGACTCCGATCGAAGCACAGCCATCGACCACTCCTTGGAGATGTAACCGAAACCCTAACCCGCAATGCGCGGGGTACAACTGCTAGTAGACCCCAAAATGGGGTGATAACGCGCACGATATCTGATATCAGGCATTGGTCAAGGTCGGGCGCTTTTGCTGCAAGATCATTGCCTTAGCCCGTCCGCCGGCATCCCAAAGTGACGTATAACTTGGCGGCAATCGCGTCAACGCGGCGCGCGACCTCCCGGGTCGGTCTGCCAGCACCATCACACGCCCTGCCCGCCACGGCGGTTCCAACCTCACACCGCGGTGAATCCCCCATCCACCGTCATCGCGTGACCGGTGACGAACGGCGCGGCGTCGGAGCACAGGAACAGCACGGCGGCGGCGACTTCTTCCGGCTCGCCGATGCGGCCGGCGGGGTGCAGGGCGGCGATCTGGTCGGGGCTGGCGACGCCGCGTTCGACGGCGCGTTCGAACATGGCGGTGCGGATCACCGCGGGGCAGATGGCATTGACGCGCACGCCGGCGCGGCCGTATTCGACGGCGGCGCTCTTGGTGAGTCCGATCACGGCGTGTTTGCTCGCGGCGTAGGCCGCGTGCTTGGGCGCGGCGACGAGGCCGGCGACCGATGCGGTGTTGACGATGGCGCCGCTGCGCTGGCGGGCCATGACGCGCAGTTCGTGCTTCATGCACAGCCACACGCCCTTGACGTTGACCGCCATCATGCGGTCGAACAAGGCCTCGTCGCCGTCGGCCAGCCGCGTGTTCTCTTCCTCGATGCCGGCGTTGTTGAAGGCGCAGTCGAGGCGGCCGTGGCGGTCGACGATGCCGGCGACCAGGGCTTCGACCTGCTCGCCGCGGCTGACGTCGACGCGCTGGAACTCGGCGCGGCCGCCTGCGGCGGTGATCGCCTGCGCGGTGGCTTCGCCGCCGGCGGCGTCGATGTCGGCGATCACCACGGTGGCGCCAGCGCGCGCGAAGGCCAGCGCGGTGGCGCGGCCGATGCCTTGCGCCGCACCGGTGACCAGCACGATGCGGCCGTCGAAGGTCGAAGGGGACTGCGGGGTCATGCGCGCGCTCCGGCGGGGAAAGCGCGCATGATCGCACGCTAGCCGGGCGCTTCGATCTGCAGCGAGAACGACTGCCCCGGCGGCGCCGGCGGCGGCAGGCGCGACTGCGCGAGCGCATCGGCCAGCACGGCCGGATGCTGGGTGACGTCGACCGACACCGCCTCGCCGTCGGCGAGCGCGCGGCAGGCGGCCAGTTCGATGCGCAACTGGTCGGCCAGGCCGGGCACGTCGATGCCCTGCGCAAGCAGGTACTGGCCGAAGGCCAGCGCCTCGTCGGTGGCGAAGGGCTGCGGCGGGCGCGTGCGCCAGAACGATTCCAGCCGGGCGACCAGTCCGTTGCGGCCCTCGCCCATCGACAGCATGCGGCAGGCGCCGTGCAGGGTGTCGACCACGGTGCCGGCGCGCGCGGCTTCGATCAGTTTGCGCAGCACGGCCAGGCCGGGGTCGTCGCGCAGGCGGCGCGCCAGCGCGGCGTCGGGCACGCCGTCGCCGTCGAGCCCCAGCGCCATCGCGGACAAGGTGTCTTCCCAGTCGGCCGGCGTGGGCGGCGGCGGCCAGGCCGGTGCGGGACGTGCGCGCGGGCGGATGCGCGGGCGTGCGGGCGTCGGATCGTGGCGCGTGCGACGGTGTGCCCACAGGGTGCGCAGCGTGGCCAGTTCCTCGTGCAGGCGTTCGGGGGTGCAGGTGCCCGACCCGAGTGCCTCGCCCATCATCTCGAAGGTGATGGCGCGCAGGTTCGGCAGGTGCGGCACCAGGTCCGCGGCCAGCGCGAGCAGCTCGTCCTGGGCAGGTCCGGTGTGCGCGTCGAGCCAGTAGCCATCCAGCGCCTCGCCGCCGGCGAGGTGCAGTTCCACCACGCGCTCGAGCGGGATCTCGTCGAGGAAGGCGCCGATCGCCTGCCGGCCGTTGCGGTGGTTGGTCCAGGCGTTGTGCAGGTCGAGCAGGATGCCGCAGTCGGCCTCCTCGGACACCACGCGCAGGAAACTGCCGTCGCTCCATTCGCCGGGCTGCGGGCGCAGGTAGTTGACGCCGTTTTCGATCGCCAGCGGGCGCAGCAGCGCGGCGCGCAGGTCGCGGATGCGGCGCACGGCGATGCCGGCGCTGGCGGCGCAGGGCAGCGGCGGCATGAGAAAACCCGCGTGCGCGCGCCGGCCGGCGAGCGCGAAGGTGTCGAAGGCGAGGTGCTCGCTGACCCAGGCCGGGTCGAAGCGGGCGATCGCCGCGCGCAGGGCGTCGACCTGCGCGGCGGTGGCCGCGCCGCTGCCGCCGACCGGGCAGCCGACGCTGTGCAGCACCACCGGCAGGCCGGTGGCGGCGATCGCGTCGTAGGCGCGGCGATCGGCGCGCAGCGGCGCGTCCGGGCGCGTGCCGCGCCGCCAGTGCGGCTGCGGCTCGACCTCGATGAAATCGAGCAGCGCGCCGGCGTCGGTGACCACCGACGCCAGTCCGGGCATCCAGACCATGCCGACGCCTCGCGCGGGCACGGCGCGCCACTCGGGGGGAAGATCGTTGCGACGGGCCATGGGAAAGACTCGACTGCGGGACTCGATGGGGATGCGATGCGCGGCGCGTTCGCGCCCTTGCGTCTCGCGACGACCCCTCTCCGACAGGCGGAGAGGGGTCGAGCCGGTAGCGGCGCGACGCGGTGGCGAATCAGCCCGGCAGCACCACTTCCTCGAACTGCTTCCAACGCAGGTCGAAGCCGGACGTGCACTCGGTGCAGCCCAGCTTGCCCAGCACCACTTCGTTCAGGCGGTTGAACTTCTTGAGGTCGTACAGGTAGTCGCGCGGCGCGGTGACGGCGACGCGCTGGCCGGTGACGCGGATGGTGATGCGCGCCTGGCGCGCGAGATCGGCTTGGCTCATGGTGGCTCTCCTTCGGGTGGGGGGATGCGGCCGTCCCTGTCGGCCGCCCCCCTTCCTTCCGGATCGCCGGCGATCGATGACAAGGCCCCGGGCGCGGACTGCCCGCCACCGCACGGTGGTAGGGTGGCGGGCTCCGCATCGCCCTGCCCCACCCGCCGTGGATCCAGCCGCCGCCCCCGCCGACCGTCGCCGCGCCAACCTGCGCGGAATCGGCTTCATGCTGCTGGCGGTGGCCGCGTTCTCGGCGATGGACGCGGGCCTGAAGGTGCTGTCCGGGCACTACCCGCCGCTGCAGGTGGCCGCGCTGCGCGGGCTGGCGGCGCTGCCGATCGTGGCGTTGTGGGCGCTGGCCACGCGGCCGGCGGCGGCGCTGTTCCGCATCCGCTGGGGCCTGCACCTGCTGCGCGGGGCGATCGCGATCGCCATGCTGGCCACCTTTGCCTTCGCGCTGCAGACGCTGCCGCTGTCGGATGCCTATGCGATCTTCTTCATCGCACCGCTGCTGATCACCGCGCTCGCGGTGCCGATCCTCGGCGAGCGCGTGGAATGGCAGCGCTGGGTGGCGATCGGCGTCGGCCTGCTCGGTGTGCTGGTGGTGCTGCGGCCGGGCGGCGAAGGCATCGGCACCTGGGCCGGGCTGGCGGTGGCGGCCTCCGCGCTGGGCTATGCGGCATCCGCGATCACCGTGCGCGTGCTGGGCCGCACCGACAGCACGCAGGCGATGGTGTTCTGGATGACCCTGATGCTGGCCGTGGGCGGCAGCGCGCTGGCCGCGCCCGGCTGGGTGGCGATCGATCCCGCGCACCACGGGACGCTGCTGCTGGTGGCGGTCACCGGCGCGATCGGGCAGTACGCGGTCACCGAGGCGTTCCGCAGCGCCGACGCCGCCGCGGTCGCGCCGTTCGAGTACACGGCGCTGCTGTGGGGCATGGGCATCGACTTCGCGATCTGGCAGGCCGCGCCGCAGGCGCACACGCTGGGTGGCGCCGCGATCGTGATCGCCAGCGGGCTGTACCTGATCCGGCGGGAGTCGCGCAGCAGCCGTTGAGCGGGCGTCGCGGTACCATCGCTCCGCCACCGCGCGAGGCCCCGATGAACGAAGCCGATCCAGGCCACGGCAGCCGCTTCGGCACGCGCTGGAATCCTCCCGCGCGCAATGCCTTCGACCGTTTCGTGCGCCGGTTCGGCAAACTGACCCATGTGTCCGCCGTGCTGGCGCTGTACGCGATCGCCGCGCTGGCGATCGGGCTGGCGCTGGCGCCCGCGCTGTGGCTGCTGGATGCATGGCTGCCGTGGGCCCACGCATTCGGCGACTGGCGACGCTGGCCGCTGGCGGGCATCGGCTTCGGGCTCGCGTTCTTCGTCGCCGGCTTCGCGCTGCTGCTGGTGCTGCCGCTGTTCAACCTGCTGCTGCCGACGCGGCCGAAAGCGTTCGCCGGCGGTTACTTCTCGGCCGACGCGGTGCCGTGGGGGCTGCACAACGGGCTGTTCTACGTGGCCCGCTACACCTTCCTGCCCTTCGTGACGCTGACGCCGTTCGGGCCATGGTTCCTGCGCGCGATGGGCATGAAGATCGGCGCGCGCGCCTTCATCAATACCGAGTTCATCTCCGATCCGCGGCTGATCGAAGTCGGCGAGGACGCGGTGGTCGGCGGCAGCGTGCACCTGTTCGCGCACTACGGCGGCGGCGGCCACCTCACCATCGCACCGGTGCGGATCGGCGCGCGCGCCACGCTCGGCCAGGGCGCGACCCTAATGGGCGGTGTCGAGGTCGGCGACGATGCGCTGGTGCTGCCCCATTCGGTGGTGCTGCCCGGCACGCGGATCGCGGCGGGCGAGGTATGGGGCGGGGTGCCGGCGCGCCGCATGGACCACGCCGAGATCGATGCACTGCGCCAGGGCGACCATCGACACGCCGCGTCACCGGCCGCGCCGCAGTGCAGCAGCGACCCTGATTGAAATCGAACGCGCGTTCGGGTCTGATCCGGGAGTCCGGCCTGGAACGTCAGTCCGCCGCGGGGGCGCGGTGCCGGACACACCACCATCGCCCGCAAGGGCCATTCCTGGGGAGGGATGCACATGCAATCTCGCAACACCATCGCCGTGATGGTGGGCTTGCTGCTGGCTGCGCCGAGCGCGTACGCCGCCGAAGCCCTGGTTCCGAAGCAACTCGCCGGTCCGCCGTCCGACTTCGCCGCCATGCAGGCGCCGTCGCCGGCCGCGGCCGCGATCATTTCGCGCAGCGCCGTGCTGCCGGTCGAACTCACCGCCGCGAAAGCCGGGGGGCTCGGGTGGCAGGCGCGGATCCCGGTCGAATCCGGCGCGCTGCGCTTCGCGCTGCTGCACGGTGGCGACCGCGGCTGGCAGGTGTCGCTGGTCGCGCCCGATGGCGCGCGACGCGACGCCGAGGTGCTGTCGAAGTCGATGCAGGCCTCGTCGTTCGGACTCGGCGGCGACCAGCACCCGGCCGACGTCTACACGCTGGATGAACTGCCCAAGGGACAGTGGGAACTCGCCATCGATGCCCCCGCAGCCTCGGCGCGGCGCGGCCTGCTGGTGCTGGAAGGTGACGCCGGCACCGAACTCGCCGCATGGGCGGCGCACGCGCGGCATTGGGTCGGCACGACGCAGACCATCGTCGCCACCCTCGGCGGCGGCGGCGACGCGGTCGAACTCGGCGCGGGCGCGGGATCGATCGCGCAGGCGACGCTGCGGGTGACCGCCCCGGGCGGCGCCACGGTCGCGCACGCGATGCACGACGACGGCCGGCACGGCGACGGCGCGGCGGGCGATGGCGTGTACGGCGCTTCGTTCCTCGCCGATGTCGCGGGCGCCTGGACCGCGCAGGTCGCGGTCGAGGGCCGCAGCGCGGGCGGCGCGCCGCTGCTGCGCACCACCGAGCACATCGTGCCGGTGGTGGAGCGCTCGCTGGCGCTGCGCAGTGCGCGGGCGCAGGGCAAGGCGGTGGGCGATGGCCGGCTGGCGATCGAACTCGCGGTCGATGCGGCCAAGGCCGGCCAGCACTATCGCGCCTGGGCCGAGGTCTGGGGCACCGGCGCCGATGGCGCCGCGGTGCCGGTGGCGTGGGTCGGCGGCATGGTCACGCCGGCCGCGGGCCGGCTGTCGATGAGCCTCGACGAGCGCTGGATCGCACGCGCCGGCGCGCGCGCGCCGTTCGAACTGCGCAAGTTGCGGCTGGAGGATCCGGATGCCTGGGTCACGGTGGCCGACGCCGAGCGCCTGCCGCTGTCGCTGCCCGGCATCCGCACCAAGCGCGCCGCGGCCGACATCGCGATCGACGAAGTGATGACGATGGGCCCGCGCCCCGCGTCGCTCGCCGCCAAGGCGCCCGGCGGCCGGCTGATGCTGGTGCACGGCTATTGCTCCGGCGGCGTGTGGCCGGCGGCGCAGTTCTCCAGCGCGATCACCTTCGCCGACAACAACCAGAACCGCAGCCACGACGCCTTCGCGCGCCTGATCGCCAACTTCGGCGCTGCATGGCCGTCGTTCGGCGTGGTCGCGCACAGCCAGGGCGGGGCGGCGTCGCTGCACCTGTACACCTACTACTGGAGCGGCCTCGACAACGCCACGCCGACCACGGCGCGCCTGATCCAGTCGGTGGGCACGCCCTACCAGGGCACCAACCTCGCCGGCATCCTGGCCACGCTGGGCTCGTGGTTCGGCGTCGGCTGCGGCACCAACAGCGACCTGTCCTACAGCGGCGCCTCGGCGTGGCTGGCGGGCATCCCGACCTCGGCGCGCGCCAAGGTGAATTACTACACGACCGCGTTCCGCAGCACCAACTGGTGGACCAACGACTTCTGCAACTTCGCCACCGACCTGGTGCTGAGCGACCCGGAGGACGGCACCACCGAGCGCGCGAACGGGCAGTTGCCGGGCGCGGTCAACCGCGGCCATGTGACCGGCCAGTGCCACACCGCAGGCATGCGCGATCCGGCGCAGTACCTGGATGCGTCGCGCAACGCGACGATGAACGCCAACGCCGCGCGTTGAGCGACCCCGTCCCTCCCCGCGCGTGCGGGGAGGGACGCCCTCAGGCGCGCCCGCGCCGCGCCAGTTCCAGCACCACGTAGCCGTCGCGCAGCCAGCGCAGCAGGGTGGCGAGCAGCACGCCGGGGATACGCGCCAGCCCGAGGCGCGACATCGCGGCCGGGATCGAATGCCGTGCCCTGACCTCGAAACCGGCCCGCGACCACAGCGCCGGCACGTCGACCGACTGCACCTTGAACGGCGCGCCGAGTTCGCGCAGGCGCGCGTGCGTGGCCTGGCCCGCGCGGCGGAAGAAGGTCGGCGTCATCACGTCGGCGAACAACAGCACCTCGGGCGCCAGCGACGCCAGCGCCTCGGCCGTGGCCTGCTGCTGGGCGCCGTCGAGGTAGAGCAGCACGCCCTCCATCACCACCACCACGCGGCGCGGCTCGGCGAACGGCGCGAGGCGCTGCGCCAGCGATTCGGTGGCGAAGTCGACCGCGATGCGCTGCAGCGGATTCGGTGCGTCAGCCGCCGGAAGGCGGGATTCCTTGTGCGCGATCACCGCCGGCTCGTCGACTTCCAGCCAGCGGCCGCCCGCCAGGCGGAACGCGCGGCTGTCGAAACCGGCGCCGAGCAGCACGATCCGCAGGTCCGGGTCGGCCGCCAGCAGCGCGCGCAGGCGGTCGTCGATCAGGCGATGGCGGGCGATGATGCTCAGTGCCGGCAATTTCAGGTCGCGCATGCGCTCCCACAGTGCGGCGCCGCGCTCGTCCATCAGGCGCTGCGCGAAACGGTCGCCAACCACCGGCGCGAGGCGCGCGGCGTCGCGGGCACGCACCGCGCAGGTGTAGAACGCGGTCAACGAGACGGGCGGCATCGGTTCCACCACGCAGTGCCCTCCCCGGCTGCGCCGGCCACGGCGCCGCGGCTATCCTCGCACGGCCCACACGGGGAGCAAGCCCATGCGCACCTGGATCGTCACCGGCGCCAGCCGCGGCCTCGGCCGCCAACTGGCCCTCCAACTCGCCGGTCGCGGCGACCGTGTGCTGGCGGTCGCACGCGATGCCGGCGGCCTGCAGGCGCTGGCGGCGCACACCGACGGTCGCATCGTGCCGGTGCCGCTCGACCTCGCCGAAGCGCGCGCGATCCGGCCCATGCTGGAGGCGGCGATCGCCGCCGCCGGCGGCATCGATGGCGCGATCAACAACGCCGGCATCGGCGCCTACAAGCCGTTCCTCGACCACGACGAGGACGAACTGCTGCGCGTGCTGCAGGTCAACCTCGGCGCGGTGATGCAGGTGTGCCGCGTGGTGCTGCCGCACCTGGTGGCGCGCGGCGGCGGGCAGATCATCAACATCGGCTCCGACCTCGGCCGCCGGCCGCTAGCGAACATGGCGCCCTACGTGGCGACAAAGCACGGCCTGCTCGGCCTGAACCATTCGCTGCTGCGCGAGTTCCGCGACCGCAACGTGCGCGTGACCCTGGTCAACCCCGGCATCATCGACACCGGCTTCGGCGGCGGCGAGGAAGGCCGCGGCGACGGCCGCGGCAGCCTGCGGCCGTCGGAACTCGCAGCGCAGGTGCTGGCGGTGCTCGATGCGCCGCCCGGCATCGTGATCGACGAGATCACCCTGCACCCGCTGGGCCAGGGCGATTTCTGAGCCGGTCGCTCAGCGCGCGCTGGCCGCTTCGGGCGCCTCGAACAGCCAGCGCACCACGCGCGGGAAGGCGGTGCGCCAGGCCGCCTCGTGGTGGCGCGCCTCCGGGGCGACTTCAAGCACGACGCGCTCGCCGAGGCGCGCGCGCAGCAGCCGATGCATGCGCTCGGTATCCGGCACCATCCTGTCGCCCTCGGCACCGCCGACGTAGAGGAACACCCGCGCATCCGCGGTCACGTCGGCGCTGCCGGCGAGATCGAACGCGCGCTCGCTGAACCAGTACGACGGCAACAGCACGCCGGCGCGACCGAACACGTCGGGGCGCGCCAGCAGCGCGTAGTGCGCGGCCAGTCCACCCATCGAACTGCCGATGATCGCGGTGTCGGCAGGGCCAGGCCGCGTGCGGTAGCTGCGGTCGATGAAGGGCTTGACCACCTCCACCACGAAGCGCAGGTAGGCCTCGCCCTCGGCCACGCCGTGCCCCGGGTTCGGCCAGGGGCTGAGTTCGTTCATGCGCCGCTCGCCGCCGTGGTCGATGCCGACCACGATGGCCTCGAAGCCGCAGCAGCGCGCGAGTTCGTCCATCGATTCGTCCACGCCCCATTCGCCGGCGTAGGACGTGGCGTCGTCGAACAGGTTCTGCCCGTCGGCCATGTAGATCACGGGATAGCGCGCGTTGCCGCCGTCGTAACCCGGCGGCAGGTAAAGGCGCAGGGTGCGCGAGCGGTCGAGCCCCGGCATCTCCAGCGCCGGCTGCAGGACCCGCACGCCGGGACCGGCCGACGGCGCGCGCTCGCTGCTGCATGCGGTGGAAAACGCGCCGGCGAGGACGATGGCGGCGATACGGCGGACGGCGTGGCGAAGTCGCATGGTCGATGGTCGACGCAGGCCGCGTGGCGCGGCGGTGTTGCGCAGCCTGCCGCCGTCGCGGGTCGGGCCGGCAGTGCCGGCCGTCATGCCCGCCTGATCCGGGGCTCAGGCGCCCGGCAGCGCCGCGTTGTGCCAGACGTCCTGCACGTCGTCGAGTTCGTCAAGCCACTCGAGCAGGCTCTCCAGGGTCTCGGCGGCTTCGCCTTCGATCGCGACGCGGTTGGCGGCGCGCATCACCACGCCGGCGCGTTCCGGCGCGAAGCCGGCCTTCTCCAGCGCGGCCTTGACCGCGGCGACCTGGTCGCCGGCGCACAGCACGTTGGTGAGGCCCGATTCCGCCTGCACGTCGTCGGCGCCGGCTTCGAGCGCGGCCTCGAAAGCGCGCGATTCGGCCGCCGCGTCGGGCGTGGCGACCACGACTTCGCCGGTGCGCGCGAACTGGAACGCCACCGAGCCCGGCGTGCCGAGGCTGCCGCCGTGCTTGGACAGCGCGTGGCGCACGTCGGCCACGGCGCGCTGGGCGTTGTCGGTCATGCAGTCGACGAGGATCGCGATGCCGCCGGGCGCATAACCTTCATAGCGGATCTCCTGCAGGTCGTCGGCGCCGTCGGCGCCCGAGCCGCGGCGCACGGCGCGTTCGACCGTGTCCTTGGACATGTTGGCCGACAGCGCCTTGTCGACCGCCGCGCGCAGGCGCGGGTTGGCCGCCGGGTCGGCACCGCCGCGCGCGGCGACGGTGATCTCGCGGATCAGTTTGGTGAAGACCTTGGCGCGCTTGGCGTCCTCGGCGTTCTTGCGGCCTTCGATGCTGGGGCCTCTGCCCATGGGGTGTCCTCGACGGGAGTGCGGCGGGGCCGCGCGTCCGCCTATTGTCGCGCGGATGCGGCCCGCTGGCGAACCCGTCAGGCCGCCGCCGGCACCACCTCGCAGGCATAGCACCCGGTCTTGGCGTAGTGGACCTGGACCCGGGCCACCTTCGGTCCCGCCAGCAGCCGGGCCAGGACGGGCTCCAGGTCGCGGCCCTCGACCGCGTCGGCGTCGCGCAAATAGCCCTTGGCATCGTAGGCGCGCAGCGACAGCAGGCGCAGGCGCAGCAGGGCCGGCACTTCGCCCGGCGCGAGCTGTGCCCGCACGGCGCCCTCGCGCACGTAGATCGGGCCGTCGGCGCGGTACGGCGTGTCCACGTCGAGGTGGCGGTGGGTCAGCAGCAGCACGCGCTCGCCGGGGCGCGCGTCCTCCAGCGAGACCCGGCACGGCATGCCGGGCGTGGTTTCGCAGGTCAGTCGGCGCGCGCCGCGCTGGCGCAAGGCGGCCTCGTCGAGTGCCTGCAGGGGGGCGAAGGTGGCGGGGTCGAGGGCGAGGAACTGCGGGGTCATGCGACGCTCCTTGGCGGGGGTGGCAAGCACGATGGCGCCCCCGACGGACGCCCGCCATCCGCTTCTTGCGCAAGGGCTCGCCCCGGACCTGCTACCGTGCGGACATGACGAAGCCCGGTGTGCACGGCGAGGAACTGGTCAATGCGTTGACCCACGGCGCCGGCGTGGTCGCCAGCCTCGCCGGCGGCGGCATCCTGCTGACCCTCGCCGCCCTGTCGGGCGACCCGCGGCGCGTCATCGGCGCCGGCGTGTTCGTCTTCGCGCTGGTGCTGCTCTACAGCGCCTCGACCCTGTACCACGCGGTGCGCCACGAACGCACCAAGGCGCATCTCAAGGTGCTCGACCACTGCGCGATCTTCGTGCTGATCGCCGGCACCTACACGCCGTTCACTCTGTTCAGCCTGCGTGGCGGCTGGGGCTGGGGCCTGTTCGCCGCGATCTGGCTGCTGGCGGTGGCCGGCATCGTGTTCAAGCTGTACTTCACCGGGCGCTTCAAGCGCACCTCGACCCTGATCTACCTCGCGATGGGCTGGCTGGTGGTGGTCGCCGCCGTGCCGCTGTCGGAATCGGTGACGCCGGCCACCCTGGTCTGGCTGGTGCTCGGCGGCGTGTCGTACACCGCGGGCACCGTGTTCTACCTCAACCAGCGCCTGCCCTATGCGCACGGCATCTGGCACCTGTTCGTGCTCGGCGGCAGCGCCTGCCACTTCGCGGCGGTGCTGACCGAAGTGGCCCTGCCGCTGGCCTGAGGCTCAACTCGCGGCCTGCCGGCGCGGTGTGGTGCGCGTCGGGTCCTCGTTGGCCGGCTCACCCGGCGCCGGCGGCTCGCCGTCGTGCCCCGCGGCCACCACGCGATTGCGCCCGCCGTGCTTGGCCGCGTACAGCGCGGCGTCCGCGCGCTCCATGAGCGCGGTGGCCGGCCCGTCGTCCGCGCAGGCGGCGGCGACACCGATCGAGACCGTGACGCCGAGCGGCGAGGATTCCACCGCGGCGCGCATCGCTTCGGCGACGTCGCGCGCCAGCGCGAGGTCGGCGCCCGGCAGCACGGCGAGGAATTCCTCGCCGCCGTAGCGGCCGAGCAGGTCCTCGCCGCGGCGCAGGCACGGCAGCAGGCGGCGCGGCAGCTCGCGCAGCAGGGCGTCGCCGGCGACGTGCCCACGGGTGTCGTTGTAGCGCTTGAAGTGGTCGACATCGATCGCCACCAGCGCGATCGGACGCGCACGCTCGCGCGACTGGCGCCAGGCGAGATCGAGGTACTCGTCGAGGCGACGCCGGTTGGCGATGCCGGTGAGGCCGTCGAGGTGCGCCATGCGCCCGAGACGCTCGTTGGCCTCGGCGAGGTCGCGCGTGCGCGCGGCCACCTCGTCGGCCAGCGCGCGCTTCTCCAGCGCCAGCCGATGCGTGCGCCAGCGCACCGCGGCGCGGGTCAACGCCAGCAGCACCAGCAGCGCGAGCAGCACCGCGCCGAGCCGCGCGGCCGGCGTCGCGTGCCACGGCGCGAGGACCACGAACGGCCACGGCGCAGCGCTGCTGATCCGTCCGGCGGCATCGCGCGCACGCACTTCGAAGGCGTAGGCGCCGGGCGCCAGCCGGGAACTGACGTAGTCGCCGGCCGGCGACCAGTCGGACCACGGCGCCGGCAGGCCCACGATCCGCACCGAGTAGACCGGCATGCCGCCGGGCCCGGCATCGGGCAGCGCGAACGTGAAGCGCAAGGTGTCGTCGCCGAACGCGAAGGCCGGCGGCCCGCCGGGCGCCAGCGGCAGGTGGCGGGTCGTGCCGTCGGGCGCCGGCGCATGCTGCACCGAACGCAGGCGGACCGCGGATGCGACGCCGCCGGCCGGCGCGACCGTGGGATCGTGCAGCAAAAGGGCATGGCTGCTGGCGAACGCCGCGCCGCCGCCGTCGAGCACGGTGGCGCGCGTAATCGCCCCGCGGCGCAGGGTGCCGATCGACGCCGTGCGCCAGGCGTCGCCCGGCGCCCGGCGATGCACCGCGGCGACGCCGTGCGCCCACAAGGTGCCGTCGGCGGCCTGCGCGAGCAGCAGGCGTTCCTCCTCGCCGCGCAGGGCCGCGAGGCCGTCGAGGTCGTCGACGACGAAGCGCGCGCCGTCCCAGCGGAAGATGCCGCGCCGCGAGGTCGCGATCAGGGTGCCGTCGTCCATCCGCAGCACCGCCGCGGCGGGCACGACGCCGGTGTCGAAGCCCTCGGCGGCCCCGATCCGGCGCTGGCTCGCGATCAGCCCGTCGGCGTCGAGCGTGGCGCGCCACAGGCCGTGGCGCTCGCTGCCGTACCAGATCTCGTCCGGCGCCGTTTCCGCGATGCTCGAGACCCGCATGTCGAGGCCTTCGTTGGCCGGTGGCGAGACCCGCGGCCGGGTCGCCACCGCGTCGACGAAGCGCAGCCCGTACTCGGTGCCGACCAGCACCCGCTCCGCGCGCAGCCGCGAGCGCTGCAGCAGGCGCGGATTGAGCAGCGGCTCGCCGAGCGCCTGCAGGCGTCCGTCCTCGACCCGCCACAGCACCCGCGTCGAGGCGACCAGCGCGCGTCGATCGTCGATCGCCAGCAGGTCCATCGCCGGCTCGCGCATCCACGGCACCCGATCGAAGCGCGGACCGGCGCCGTCGTCGAGCCAACGGAACAGCCCACCGCCGGTCGCTGCATACCAGGCCCCGCCCCACGGCGCCACGGCATACACCGAGCCCTCGAGCCCGTGCTCGATCCCGAGTGCGCTCCACGGCGAAGGCCAGCCCACACGGTGCAGGGCGAGATCGCCCAACACCAGCAGTCCACCGGACTGCGCGAACTGCACGGCGGACAGATGCCCGGATTCGATCCGGAAGCGGCGCCAGCCACGCAGGTTGGCGTCGACCACGTACAGCCAGCCCTCGAAGGTGGTGAGGGCGATACCGCCGTCGGGCAGCGCGATGGCGTCGTGGAAGCGCTCGCCATCCGGAATGCCGTCCGGCACCGGCAGCCGGGTCGCGACCGCACCGGCGATGCGGTGCCAGCGCCCGTCGGCGCCGATCGCCAGCAGACTGCGATCGTGCAACGGCACCACGCGCGGCACCAGTTGCGACAGTTCGGATGTCCCCGGCAGGGCGACCCAGGCATCGCCGTCGCGACGCCGGAAGCCCTCGCCACGGAACTGCAGCAGGGTCTCGCCGTCGTGCGCGACCAGCGCGCCGAAGCGATCCGCATGGTGCCAGTGGCGCGTGGCGCCGCTCTTCGGGTCCCAGAAGAAGACATCGCGCAGCGCGCGGAAGTACACGCCTTCGGGCGCGACCACGGTGGTCCAGATGTCGTAGAACTCGCGCCCGGCCAGCGCCGCCTGGAAGCGCGGCGTCAGGTCGACGAACTGCAGCCGGCCCTCGGGATCGCGCGCGATCCAGCCCATCGCGTTGTAGCCGCCGACCGTCACCCGCCCGTCGGCGGCCACCGCCAGCGAGCGCACCAGTTCCCGATTGGGCAGCCGGATCAGTTCCCAGCGCGATCCATCGTGCGCCAATACGCCGCCGGTGTTGCCGATGTAGTCCACGCCGTCGGCGCCCTGCGCCAGCGCGAAGTTCTGCGGGAACACCGGCAGGTCGGGCGCGATGCTGGACACCGGCGGCGTGCCGCGTGGCAGCGGCAGTGCGGAGACCGGCGACCCATGGATGCGGCGACCAGCAGCAGCACGGCCAGCCGCGACACGACGCATGTCGCCCGCCCCGGTGCCCGCCGGCCCCCGCCATCCCGCACCGACCGCGAAACCTCCACGCCCCACCTCGTTCGCCGCGATCGCACGCGGGCCGGGGCGGAACGACCTGCCGCCGCGCTGCACGCATGCCCTGCCGACGATGTCGGCCGCGGGCGGTGCTTCTTGAGCGGCGGGACCGCGGCCCGGGCGAACCCGGGCCGCGGCGGACGATCAGCGGAAGGCCGCCACCGTCGGACCGCGCGTGCGCCAGACGCGGGTGTTGTCGTTGAAGCTCGCGGTACCGATGGTCACGCCGCTCAAGGTGTAGTTCGGCGACGAGAATGCACCGAACCGCGTGCAGGTCGAGCACGAGCCGTTGTTGACCGCCATCACCGTGCGCCGGTTGATGCTGGTCATCACAAAGCCGTGGCCGTAGGCGAACGGCGTGGTGGTGGGGTCGTTGTCATGCCGCGCGCCGACCACGTGCGCCGCCTCGTGCACGAAGGTCCAGTTGCCCGAGATGCAGTTCGGGCTCATCACGAAGTACGCGTTGGCCGCCGTGGTCGCGATGCCGCGCGCCTGCCCGCACAGGGTCGAACTGGCGGGCGCGAAGTACGCGACCATGTCGGCCGTGTTGGCGTTGCGCTGACCGCCGATGGCGTCGTAGAAGCCATCGGAGAGATTGGTCAGGCGGGTGAGCATCGTCGAGTAGTTGGTGGTCTCCGACTGGTTGTAGAACTGGATCGCACCAGCCTGCTGCAGGCGCGCGTCGGTGTTGGTGGCCGCCAGCGCGTTGTTGGCCTCGGTGAAGGCGAGATCCGCCGCCTGCTGCTCGTTGCCGATCGCCGCTGAAGCCGCCGGCCCGAAGGCCACCAGCACGCGGATGGTCGAGATCGCCTTGGCGGGTGCTTCGGGGACGAACGAGACCTTCTCGCCGCCGAATGCGGTCATCTCGTCGTAGGCCTTCTCGGTCTCGTCGGGCAGGAACTTGGTCTGGTCGACCTCGACCAGCGCGTGCGCGCCCCCATCCACCGGCACTAGGCGGAACAACTCGCCGCCGATGCGGATGTTGGCCAGCGCCGTGCCGCCCGAACGCACGGCAAGCACCTGGTTGTCGAGGTGGTCGACCGGGATCAGCGCACGGTCGATCGGGCCGGTCGCCGGGCCGGTGTCGATCTGCCCGACCCAGACCTCGTTGCCGCTCTCCATCCGCTCGAACTGCGTCCGCCGGGCCTCGACCACGATGCCGCCCGGCAGGCTCAGGCGCAGCGCACCGCTGCGTTCCGAAACGGTTTCCGGATCGACCGAAACGATCTCGATCCGCGCGTTCGCCGGGTCGGCCGCGACGTTGCGCAGCAACTCGCCCGGTCGCTCGAAGTGCCCGCGATTGTTCGCCGGCACGAACAGGTCGGGCGCGGCGAAGGCCATGCCCGGCACCAATACTGTCCGGGGAAAGTTCGACGCAAGCGACACAAGGCATTGATTAGGTTACCGATTTGACTCTGTTCGGCCTGTCACCGATGCAAACGCCGTTGGCCGGCGGGACGCTACGGGCAGTCCCTCAAGCGGAGCCAACG
>JAJTHZ010000090.1 GCA_021299185.1 Lysobacteraceae bacterium
AGAGATCATGTACCGTTCTTCTTGGGTGAGCTGGTGATACAGCATGGGTGCAACCCCTTCTTGCCGGAACGAGGTGGCAGCCAGTATCACCGCTCACCCGCTTTCGTTGATGGGTGTTGCACTTACTCTGTGAATCCGCGACCGCTAACGCCAAACCGGAACTTGGCATCGCTCACGCAATTCCTGCCAACGATTTGCCAGGTCCGGCCGAGTTTCGGCCCATGGGCCGTCCGCACCGCGCAAAAAACTGCGCCGACAGAACTTCGGCCCGACCGGGATCCCCACACCGCACGCCGGTTGTTCGATCCCTATTTGCGTCGTTTCCGCGCTTTCTGACGCCGTCCGGGGATCTCCAATGAATCAGCCCGCATCGCTGGGTCGCGAGTTCAACTCGTTCCTTGTACGTCGCTCGTCGTTCCTGATCGCTCTCGCAATTGTCGTGCTCTTGGGCGCGTACGGTGTGGCGCTCTCCAATGCGCAGCCTACTGCGCCGATTCGAAGTTCTGCACCCGGTGCCAAGGGTCAAACGGACCTGATACTCCGCAGCAGCTTCGAAAACGGTGAGCTATCAGCAAATTGCTCTCTGGGCACTCTCGACCTGGATGGTGATGGGTTGCTTGACCCCAGCTGCATTACTGAGTTCGTGCCCCCCGACCCGATCGCCGTCGCGCCGCCACTAGATCCCACTGTCCCGGCGAACGTCGCGGACGCAACAGAGTTCCTCCACAGCCTTCCAGACCCCATTCAGCGTGGCGTCGCGCCAGGCGTCATCCAGCGCTATCGCGCGGGGGTGGTCCGCGGCCTCGTCAAGGACGATGCCGGGCTGCCGCTCCCCGGGGTTCTGGTCCGGGTGCTGGACCACCCCGAACTGGGGTACACATACACCCGCGCCGATGGCATGTTCGACTTGGCGGTCAATGCAGGCGGTGCGATGACAGTTGATTATCGCAAGCCCGGATTCTTGCGCGCGCAACGGACCCTCGACACCCTATGGCAGGATTGGGTCTGGGCGAGGGATGCGGTAATGGTGGCCTTGGACCCGCAAGTCACTAAGGTGGTTACTGGAGCGGCTGCGCCGCAACAGGTTGCCCGTGCCAGCGTGCAAACCGATATCGAGGGGACCCGACAGGCCACGCTGATCCTCCCGGCAGGCGTTTCCGCCGAATTGGTGTTTGCTGACGGGCGGCGCGAAGCGGCTGCCTTACTGAACATCCGCGCAACCGAATACTCGGTCGGCCCCAGTGGCCCCGATAGAATGCCCGGCGCGCTGCCGCCCAGCAGCGGCTACACGTACGCCGTGGAACTCTCCGCCGACGAGGCGATCGCCGCGGGTGCGCAATCGGTCGAGTTCTCGGCACCAGTCGCCGCGTACTTCGAGAACTTCCTCGACGCGGCCGTCGGGATGACGATTCCTGTTGGTAGCTACAGCTTCCGCTCTGCGCAGTGGTTGCCCGAAGACAATGGGCGCGTGGTGCGGCTGCTCGCGGTGTCCGGGGGGCTCGCTGAACTCGATCTCGATGGCTCCGGCAACGCTGCCACTGCCGCCGATTACCTTGAACTGGGAATCGGCACCGCCGAGCGGCAACGCGTCGCACAACTGTATGCGGTCGGAGTTCAGTTGTGGCGCTTCTCGGTGCGCCACTTCACGCCGTTCGACTGCAATCTCCCTGTCGTTCCCGGACCCGGCGATGAGCCACCCCCGGATGAGCCACCCACACCGGATGAGCCGCCCGATGGTCCCTGCCCAGGCGGCGGCGCGTGCGAGAACGGCGATGACGATCCCGATGGTTCTGAGCCCGACGAGCCAGACGGCGAGGAGACCGAGGAAGAGAGCGACTGCGGCAGCCTCATCAACTGCGAAAGCGGTTCTTTGCGGGAAACGATCGCTGTACCGGGAACCGGAACGGCCCTCGTATACGACTCTGCCAAGGTGCCGGGAAGACTCGATTCTGTCACAGGTGCTCGAGTTCGCATTCGCATCACCGGCGCATCACTTCCGCAGTCGCTTGTGGCCGCACGATTGAGAGTGCTTAGTCTAGGAAACCGAGTGGTGCGCGAGTATCCGAGGTCCGCGCTCTCACCCAACATGGTCATCACCGTAGAACTGCCGCCTGGCGACGCTTATCAGCGCACATGGCACTCCCCAATCACCCAAAGCGCTGAATTAACTTACGACTACCCGCTGAGACTTGTCGAAACAAACAATGTTGAGTTCCGTCGAGCTTGGGCGCAGTTCGGCGACGTCTCAGGACTGGCAGGTACGATCGATCTCGAGAATCGACGATACGGGCTTTCGCGCAGTTTTTCCGCACGCGCAGTAGTCAGCGCGGGCGCTGGGCCGCGTCGTGCCGGTTCATGGGACGCGCGAGGCCAAGGCTTCGGGGGCTGGACGCTAACTGGCCACCATGTCTTCGATCCAGTCGCCCTGAAGCTTTACTCCGGCAGTGGCGGGGCCTACCGAACGTCCCTTGATTCCCGCGCCGAAGTAGGGACCCTTCGGTCGCAGGCAGTCCCATTGCCCGGTGGCTCCGGCGTAGTGCAGGGCGCCACGCTAGTCGCCGCAGCGCCGGACGGCGGAGTGTTCATCGTTGGCAATGCGCCCGACGCCACGCCGGGCGCAGGTTCCTCTGACGGCGTCTACCGCATGGCCCCTGGGGGGACTGTAGAACTGTGGGCCAATGTCTGTGAACTTCAGATCGGCGCCCTTTGCGGTTCTGGCGGACCGGTGATTCGAAGCTTGAGTATCGACCGTCAAGGGCGGCCCCTTTTCACCGATGGCGACCGCGTTTTTCTGGGCAGTGCGCAAGGTTTCGCTGAAGTGGTCGCAAGCCGCGAACTTCTGCCCAGAGACTGCGAAGCAATTACCCAGATCGCCGGCCGCGATGGTCGCGTGTACTTTAACTGCGAGGGTATAGTAGGTAGCGAGGACAGCGACTGGATCGGGTCTATCTGGCGCGACGGGCAAGCGACCGTATTGGCTGGTGGCGGATTCAGCACTGACGACAACACACCCGCCGAAGAGTTGGCAATCTACTCCGTAAATGGCCTCGCAGCCGACGCCTACGGGAACATCTTGGTCAGCGAACAGAACGTAGTCTGGAGAATCACTCCGCGGGGGATCGCGGAGAAGATCCTGGGCAACGGAACGTCGGACTCGACTCCTGATGGAGAAATTGCGCGTGGATCCGCCGCGGGAAACATTGGGGCGTTGCAGTTGGACGGCGACGGCCGCGTGCTTTTGTTCGATCAGAACACTGCAACGCTTCGCGAGATTCGGCCCGATGGTCGGCTTTCGACGGTTGCGGGTGGAGGCACAGTTTCTCTGGCGGACGTTCCTGCCGCAGGTGGTATCGCCCGCAGCGTCCAAGTCCAGGCCACCGGCATGACAACACTGCCCGATGGGAGTGTGCTGATGATCTCGTCGCCGGACGGGTCATCTCCATCAACCGTATCCACGATTGTCAACAGCGCCTATACGAGCTTCCGCAGCCTCGACGCGGACCCGCAGCAGTACGTCATACCGAACCGCCGAGGCACTGAATACTATGTGTTCAACCGCCAGGGAAGGCACCTGGAAACCCGCCGCTCAGACACTGGCGGATTGATCCGTCGATTCGAATACAACCCCCAGGGCTATGTCATCGCAATCGTCGATGGATTCGGTAATCGCACTGAAGTCGAACGCGGGGTCCCTGATCGACCGTCGGCTATGGTATCCCCCGACGGCGTGCGCACGACCTTCTCATACGATGCCAATGGCTATCTTGCCGGTGTTGATGCGGCTGCAACGCGAACTTGGTCAATGACCTATCGTAACGACGGCCTGCTGACCCGGATCAGGGATCCGCGCAATCAGGACACGCAGTTCGAATGGTCAAACGCGCGGCTCGTCGGGCACCGCGACGCGCTCAACAATGTGCGCACGCTGACGCCCGCACGATGGATGAGCCTACGGTACGAGCGCCGTTCGCTGGCCAGCCGGGAAGGAAGGCTTAGCTCCTTCGACACCGACCGTGACTTCGATGGCTCGGGATCGAAGGATATCCGCCGCAGCAATGGATTGCGCTACACGACGCGCGACGCGGTCGACGGTACGACAGAAACGCGATTTCTTGATCGCAGGGTCGACGTCTCAGCGCAGCGCTATCCAGACCCGCGCTTTGGCTTGGCCGCATCCTTTCCATCGCGCCAGTCGATCGTCATGGATGCTTTCGGGACGAACATCACGCGATCGGTATCGCGCGAGCGCCAGATCGAGCCGATCGTTGCCGGCGCACAGCTGGGTCAACTTGACCTGAATGAAACGACTACGGTCAACGGGCGGACCTATCTCTCAACCTATGATGCGGCAAATCGTGTCTGGTCTCGCTCCTCGCCGTCGGGCCGTGCCGCCGTGACGTCTGTAAACGTCCAGGGGCAGCCCATGCAGATTGCGATGTCGGGGCTTGCCGTGCTGGAAAACGGCTACGATGCCCGCGGCCGCTTGATTTCGGTTGCCGCTGGAGTCGGCGCGGCGCGGCGGGAATGGCAATTCACCTATGACGCACGCGGCTTCCTGGCCACCATTCGCGATCCGATCGGGCGCGTAACGACGTTACTCAATGATCCAGTCGGACGGGTAATTCAACAACGCATGCCGGGAGACCGTGTTTTGGTGCTGCGCTACGACGGCAACAGTAACGTCACTGCGGTAACGCCTCCTGGGCGGACTGAGCATGCGTTCGCCTTCAATGCTCTGAACCGCATGCAACAGTACACGCCGCCGACGCTGGTAGGGCTGTCGCGGCTCGACACAACCTTCAGCTACAACCGCGACCAGCAGCTGACAGGCATCGACCGACCCGACGCACGCACGTTAACGGTGACCTATGCGACGGCAACGGATTTCCTGAACCGCGTTGCCACCCTCTCGCGGGCGATCGAGTTCGGCCGCGACGATGCAGGCCGTGTGATCAGCACCACCGTGGATGGCGCAGCTTCGAACCAAATCGCCTATCTGGGTGACTTGCTTGCCCGAGACGGCGACGTACTGTTCGAGTACGACAATAACTTCTGGCTGACGTCGGTGAAGTACCCGAGCAGTCCAGCGTCGGCCGTGGCTGAGACCACATACGACTACGATGATGATGGGCTGCTTACTCAGACCACCCACGCGGGCGCCTTAATGACTCTTGCGCGCAACAGTGCCAACGGCCTGCTTGAAGGCACTAGCACCCAACGTGTCTCCGATGTTTGGGATTACAACCAGTTCGCAGAGCCGACGAACTACGAGGCCAGCATTGACGCGACCCCGGTGTATTCGACCGCATTGCAACGCGACCTCCTAGGGCGGTTGACGCGCAAGACGGAGACCGTTGGAGGAATCACTACCGTCAGCGAGTATGCCTACGATGTAGTGGGCCGTCTGGATACAGTTACCGTCGGGGGCATCGTGCGCGCCGACTACAACTACGACGCCAATTCCAATCGTACCTTGGTCACCTACCGTAATGCCGCAGGCACGCCGACTAGCTTCACTGGCAGCTATGACGCGCAGGACCGTATGAGCGCCTACGGCCCATGGACCTATCAGTACACCCCCAACGGAGAACTGACACGCCGCACCCACGTAGCAACCAATGCACACACCGACTACGCATACGACGAGTTCGGCAATCTGCGCACAGTGACTTTTCCCGACGGCCGCGTGCTGGACTACCAAGATGACGGGTTCAATCGTCGGGTCGGCAAATTGATCAATGGTGTCGTCGTCCAACGCTTCGTCTATATGAATGAACTCGAACCCGTGGCCGAACTCGACGCGACGGGAAACGTCGTGGCCACCTTCGCGTATGCCGACCGTGCCAACACTCCAAGTCTGATGCGTCGCGCCGGAGCAACCTATCGGGTCATCGCAGACCAACTGGGTAGCGTCCGCCTCGTCGTCAATGTCGCCACGGGACAAGTTGTCCAGCGCATGGACTACGACGAGTTCGGCAACGTGACCGAGGACACCAACCCGGGCTTTCAGCCCTTCGGCTTCGCAGGCGGTTTGTACGATCGCGATACAGGCCTTGTGCGGTTCGGCGCGCGAGACTATGACGCGCATACTGGCCGATGGACGGCAAAGGATCCGATGCGTTTTCGCGGAGGTCTTGCGAACCTGTACTCCTATGCCAACTCGGACGCCCTGAACTTCTTTGACCCCCGCGGCCGCGGGGCGGTGTGGGTCCATTGCAATGGATATCCTATCCAAACGCCCGTCGGCAACCTTCCGCTTGGCCACGCAGGTGGCGCGTCCGTCAACGAGTCGACTGGTGCCACGGAGTACTATGAGTTTGGGCGTTATGGTGACGACGACGGAGTTGTCCGCCGCCGCCCGGTGCCTGATCTGGAGCTCGACGAGAACGGCATCCCAACTCCCGAGTCTCTTGCGAAGTTTGAAGAAAGCGTCGAGAAGCCAGGTGGCGTCTGCAAGGGTAACGATGCAACGATAAGATACAACCCCGACCGATCTTCAAGTGACGCAAAGAGCTTTGCAGAAGAGTTTATGAGAAAGCATGCCCCGTACAGTCCGCTGTTCAATAACTGCAAGACATTTGCGTCCGAGATGGTGTTTGGAGACTAGCGATGATCTTCCGTGCTATCGGAGCATTTCTCTTTCTTTTGTGTGGGTATCTGGTCTGGGTCGTCTTCGACCAGGCTGTTTCTCTTGACCATGTCAGGTCAAGCTTCGAAGGGAGCGAGCGCGATCGTAGAATGCTGATGAACTTGGCGAATGCCTCACTGTCTTCGCTTCCGCAGGTTGAAGCGCGCAAGCTCGTTTCGCAGTACGATTGGACGGATACGTTTCAGATCGTGGAATGTGACGTGGGAGAGCGAGTATGGGTTGAATCTCTTGCCGACATTGACGTTGCATCGGCACAATGCAGTATCCCGCCGCGCGCATATAGGGATTAGTGCCCCACTTGTGTCCTTCTTTAGTCTCTCGTCGCAGTCTGCCGATGTTTCGAATTCCCGTTGAACGCCCCGTTATGCCATGCAGAAAAGGCCGCGCGGTAGACGATTGTGCAATTGACGCTTACACATTGCGCGAGAGCAGAATGGAAGAAAGGAACGCAGCCGTTGGCCGGGCGGACGTCGTGGGCGCTGGCGACCTCAATGCCGCCCGCAAGGTCCTGAAGTGCTTGCCAGTAGTTTCCATGCTTGCAGCCTCATCCCGGCCTTAAGCGCCGCTCCGCACAATCTGCGTACGCCAGTTCTTTTGCAGATTCAAGAGCTGCACTGACCGAGGTTATGCCGGCAGGGTGGGGGCGGCCGGACAGGGCAACGCGCGCCATGACGATGCAAAGTTCGATCCACGCCGCGGGCGAGATGCGGGCGCCCAAACGTTAGCAGCCCCCGCGGCCGCTGTAGGCCGATTCGTACACGGTGACGCGGCGTTGTCCGATAGCGACCCGTCGGCTGGGCGCGCATGAGGCCGCGCAGAACACTGTGCAACCATCGTTGCGCAGGAGCGTTCCGTGTTGTGCCAGATCGCGCCGGCGCAGCGCGCGACGCCGAACCCCGCCGGCGACCCATCGAGCACGCTGTCAGCAGCACCGACCTACACCCGCCACGCGCCCCAGCGTACGCTGCTGTACGCCCTGGTGCAGGCGCACTACCCCGACTTCCTCGCGCAGCTCGCGGCC
>JAJTHZ010000234.1 GCA_021299185.1 Lysobacteraceae bacterium
GCCGGGCCAGCCGGCCAGCGCGGAGGAGATCCGTCGCCGGATCGAGGAGCGGCGCCGGCAACTGCGCGAGGAAGCGCAGAAGATGCAGCAGCAGGGCACCACGCAGTGACGAAAAGAACCCACGGAGTGATGCGCGTGTCGGCAAGAACCTTCCCGTTCCTGGTCGCCCTGGCGGCGACCCTGCTGGCCGGCTGCGCCACGCCCGCGACGCGCGACCGCGTGGCGGTCGATGCGCCGTCCGGCGTCGATGCTGCGCCGTCGTCCATGCCCGCGGACCAGCCCGCCGCGGCCCCCGCGTCCAGCGAGCCGGAGGCGCCTGCCGCCGCTCCGGACCCGGCACCCGCCGCGCCCGCCAGCAGCGCGCGCATCGAACCCGGCACCGGTGTCTTCCTCAACGAGGCGGTCGCCGCGCGCGGCAGCGGCCCCGCGCAGGAAGGCGACGTGGTGTTCAACTTCGAGAACCAGCCGATCCAGGCGGTGATCAAGGCCATCCTCGGCGACCTGCTGCAGGAGAACTACATCATCGCCCCCGGCGTGCAGGGCAACGTCACGTTCTCCACCTCCAAGCCGATCAACGCCTCGCAGGCGCGCGCGGTGCTGGAGACCCTGCTCTCGTGGAACAACCTCGCCCTCGTCTACCGCGACGGCCGCTACACGGTGCTGCCGGTCGGCCAGGCGATCCCGGGCAACCTGCGCCCGCGCCTCGGGCCCGCCTCCTCGGCGCGCGGCTTCGAGGTGCGCGTGGTGCCGCTGGAGTTCATCGCGCCGACCGAGATGGAGAAGCTGCTCGCGCCGTACGTCAAGCAGGGCGCGATCGTGCGCGCCGACAACGCGCGCGCGATGCTGGTGCTGGCCGGCACGCCGTCCGAACTGGCCACCTACCTCGAGACGGTCGAGATCTTCGACGTCGACTGGCTGGCCGGAATGTCGATCGGCGTGTTCCCGCTGGAGCGCGTCGAGGCCAAGACCGTGGTGCCGGAACTGGAGAAGGTGTTCGGCGAGGGCGGTGCGACGCCGCTGGCCGGCATGTTCCGTTTCATGCCGATCGAGCGCATGAACGCAGTGCTGGTGATCACACCGCAGCCGAAGTACCTCGCCGAGGCCGAGCGCTGGCTGCGCCGCCTCGACCGTGGCGGCAGCGACGCGGGCGCGCAGCTCTACGTCTACTACGTGAAGAACTTCAAGGCGAAGGACCTCGCCACCAACCTGACCGAGATCTTCACCGGCCGCAGCGGCGGCGGCGAAGGCTCTCGCAGCGCGCCCATCGCCTCGCTGGCGCCCGGCGTGGAGTCGGTCGAGATCCGCAGCATCAACCAGGGCGAGAAGGACGCCGCGCAGCAGGGCAATGTCCCGCCGCCGCCGCCTTCGCAGCCATCCGGCGGCGGCATCGCGATCGTGGAGAGCGACGACATCCGGATCAGCGCGATCGAGGAGAGCAACGCCCTGCTGATCCGCGCCACGCCTGGCCAGTACGACGCGATCGAGGCCGCGATCAAGCGCCTCGACATCGAGCCGCTGCAGGTCCACATCGAGGCGCAGATCGTGCAAGTGGACCTCACGCAGAACCTTTCCTTCGGCGTGCGCTGGTTCTTCGAGAACGCGACCTCGGAGCAGGCCGCCGGCGGCATCGCCAACTTCCGGCGCAACATCCGGCGATTCGGCCAAGTCGACCCGGCGACCGGGCGGCAGGCGACCAACGGCGCCTGGAACAGTTTCGCCGGCACCGCGTCGTCGAGCGGCCTTGCCTGGACCTTCCTCAACACCACCACCGAGGCGCTGCTCAGCACTTTGCAGGATGAGACCAATGTCAGCGTGCTTTCGGCACCTTCGCTGGTCGTGCTCAACAACAAGGAGGCGTCGATCAATGTCGGCACCCAGATCCCCGTCGTCAGCAGTTTCCTCAACAGCGGCAGCGGATTCATCAACTCGACGCCCGGGCAGGTGGGGCAGCCCGGAACCGGCCTCGGCCTCGGCACGTCCTTCGTGCAGTTCCGCGACACCGGGCTGATCCTCAACGTCACCCCGCGGGTCAATCCGGGCGGCTTGGTCTACCTCGAGATCAAGCAGGAGCAGAGCACGCCGGGCACCACGGCCGATCCCACCGGCAACGTGCCGGTCAATCGCCGCATCGTGGAAACCGAGATCGCCGTGCAGAGCGGCGAGACGGTGCTGCTCGCTGGCCTGATCCGCGACAACAACAACAATTCGCAGGCCGGCGTGCCGGGACTGATGAAGGTGCCGCTGCTCGGCCGCCTGTTCAGCAACAGCCGGCGCGAGGGCTCGCGGCAGGAACTGCTGGTGCTGATCAAGCCGACGGTGATCTCGACCACCGACGAGGCGCGCAGCCTGACCGAGGAATACAAGCAGCGTTTCCGCGGTATCCAACCGCTCATCGACAAGCACGAAGCGCCGCAGCGCTGACCGCCCCGCCCACGGAGTCCGCATGACCACGATCCGCACCGTTTTCGCCGCCTGCGCGGCGCTCCTGCTCGCCGCCTGCGCCACTGGCGGCGGCTCGTCCAAGCCGTCGGCGCAGACCGCGCTGGAGCGCGCCACCGAGCGCTGGCAGGGCATCATCGAGGGCCGCCCGGAAGTGTCCTGGGAGATGCTGACCCCGGGGGTCCGCGCGACGCTGGAGCGCGAGACCTACATCCGGGACTGGAAGCAGAAGCCGGTGATCTACACGACGGTCGCGCCGGTCGACGAGATCTGTGACGAGGACGCCTGTACGGTGACCATCGAAGTCGAATACGATGTGCGGATTCCCCTGGCCGGGGTGGGGGTGCAGCATGTGGCGGCGGTACTCGAAGAGCGCTGGTTGCGGCTCGACGGCGCCTGGTACTACCTCCCGGACGACTTTCGCTGAGGGGGATTGCACGGAGTGGAACGTTCGCTTAACATCCCGACCGCTAACGCCTCTCCGGCCCGTGGTCCGGTGTATTCCGCCGTCCCCGTGCCAGCCGAGACGACAAGCGAAAAAAGCCCTGTGGTCCTAATTAGGAGTGCTTTCATGAAAAGAAACAGTCTGACGACGGCGCTGCTGGCCGGTCTCGCCGGTGCGGCGGGCCTCGCGACCAGCGCGCACGCGCTGAACCTGAACGCCGATGGTCTCGGTCAGGCCCTGGTCTACCCGTACTACACGGTGAACAAGGGCAACCAGACGCTGGTCTCGGTGGTCAACACCACCAACCGCGTCAAGGCCGTGAAGGTCCGCTTCCTCGAGGGTCGCAACTCGAAGGAAGTGCTCGACTTCAACCTGTACCTGTCCCCGTTCGACGTGTGGACGGCCGCCGTGACGGCGACCGGCGCGACGGGCCCGGCGCAGCTGATCACCGCCGACACGTCCTGCACCGTGCCGCGCATCACCGGCCCGGTTCCGTTCCGTAACTTCGCCTACACGGGTGCGAACCAGGACTGGGCGTCGGCCACGACCCCGGCCTCGCTGGCCGCCCTGCTGGGTGCGATCGAGCGTACCCGTGAGGGCCACCTCGAGATGATCGAGCTGGGCCTGCTCCAGACCGGCACGCTGCCGACGCAGCTCGCCGAGGAAGCGACCCACAACGCGACCGGCGTGCCGGTGAACTGCAACGCGCTGGTTACCGCGTGGACGCCGCCGGGCGGTGGCTGGATCCTGAACAGCGCCGCCAACATCGACACCCCGGCGGGTGGTCTGTACGGCGCCGGCACGATCGTCGACGTCGCCACGGGCACGCTGCACGCCTACAACGCGGACGCCATCGAAGGCTTCTACACCAACACCGCGCTGCCGGGCTTCCTGCACTCGAACCCGACCGCGACCGATCCGGACCTCGGCTCGGCCGACAACGGTCTCGGGTTGATCAACGTCAACATCTTCACCGGCAACGGCTCGCTGGTCACGCAGACCGTCCCGGCCGGCCTCAAGGTCCGTACGACCAACGCGCCGTACTCGTATGACGCCGTGTCGCTGCTGTACCAACACGACGCCATCTACAACGAGTACGTGACGGATGCCGCGATCGGTGCGTCGTCGGAGTGGGTGGTCACCTACCCGACCAAGCGCTTCTACGTCGACACGGCGACCGCCGCTGCGGTGCGCGCGCCGTTCACGGATCCGTTCCGTGACAACGGTTCGGCGTGCGAAGAGGTGACGGTTGCCTACTGGAACCGCGAAGAGCAGGAGCCGGGCACGGTTCCGGGTTCGGTGGACTTCTCGCCGCCGCCGCCCGCTGGCGCTCCGAACGTCCCGGCCTTCTGCTATGAGGCGCAGGTCGTGTCGTTCAACCAGAGCCAGGTCGGTGCGGGCCAGCCGACGTCGATCTTCGGCAGCACGTACGCGTCGAACATCAACACCACGACGGTGTCCAGCGCTACGTTCACCACGGGTTGGGCGCGCATCGTGTTCGACGATCCGCTGACCGCGGGTCTGCAGAACGTGCTGAACAACACCCTCAACCAGACGGTTGGTGGCCAGTCCTTCGCGGGTCTGCCGGTGACCGGCTTCTGGTCGGCGAACTTCGTCAACCGCAACGTCACTGCGGGCGTCCTGGCGAACTACAGCGGTTCTTACCGCCACCGCGCCAGCCGCTCCAACGCTCCCGCTCCGTAAGGAGTTTTGGGCCGGACCAGACCATCGGTCCGTCGCGAGCAACACGGAGAAGCCCCGGGAAACCGGGGCTTCTTCGTTTCAGGCGCCGATTCGGCGCGACCCCATCATGGGTTTGCCGCTCCGGGGCCACGCCGATGGATCGGCGCGACGCGCGCCGACAAGCCGCGCACGGCGGCGCAATCGCGGCGATCGCAGACCTCCGGCCGCCATGGTCCATCGACCTGCATGCGCCGCGTCGCGCGTCCCTACGCCACACCACAACCCGTCGATCGCCCAGCGCCAGCGCCCGTCCATCGCGCAATCCGAACCGCACGTCCGTGCCGCTCCGGGGCGGGCGCGCCGGGTCTCCCGATGGAACGAATCGCTAACGGCCACATGGTAGGATCGCGCCACTTTTTCCAGCCCCGGATTCCGCGATGACGTCGCTCTCCCGCTCGCTGATTGCTGCATTGGCCCTGGTCGGGCTTGGCATGGGCACTGCCGCCGCGCAGCAGACCCTCACCTTCACCAACACCGACACCAATGCGTCGACGCCGGGCAACCAGAACCAGAGCGTCACTTTGCTCGCGGGCTCCGCGCTCGCGATCGCGCCGGACGGCAACGTGTCCGCGGAGTGCGCCCTCACCGGTGGCCTGTGCACCGGCACCGGTGGTGGTGACATCGAACCGGCGCCGACCGTCACCCTCGTCGCGAGCAACTTTTCCCAGCAACCCGTCAACAACCTGTACCCCCCGGGCACGACCTTCACCCTGACGCCCACCGTGACCAATGCGGAGATCTGCGTGCGCAGCGTGCTTGGCAGCACGCCCTCGGGGACCAACTGGCCGGCGACCATCGGGGCCCCGCCTTTCGCGGCTCAGACGGTCGCCATGCTGACCGGCAGCAGCACCTACCAGTTCAGCATGCGCTGCTACGGGCCCGGCGGCGCGACCACCTTTACCCTGCCGAACCTCGCCACGGCGGCGGGCACTGCGCCCGACGGCTGCACGGGCTTCCAGACCAACCTGCCGGCCGGCTGGTCGCGCGGTCCCCTGACCGAGTTCGTACTCGTCCCCGCACGTGTACAGGGCAGCTTCTGGAATCCGTTCCCGAGCACCGGGCAGCTCGGATACGTGATCACCAACGCCAACCAGTACCAGTCGATCGCCTTCACCACGCCGGCCACCGACTGGACCACGGTCGTGCCCAACCGCCAGGTGTTCTGGGAGACCGCGCAGCAGTTCGGCGAGGCGGACCTGGCAAAGACCTACGTCGCGATCACCAGTTGCGCCGGTGATTTCCGCGTTCCCCCGAACAACGATCCGGCGCCGACCAATGATCCGACCTTCGCGCGCGGCTGTCGCAGCCTGCGGCCGTTCGGCAGCGCGCTGATCAACTGGAACACGGTGAACTACGAGGTCAGCACCCTGCCGTCGACGAACTCCATCTGCCGCCTCGCCCCGGGCCGCACCTACCACCTGAGCTTCATCCGGGCCGTGGCGTCCGACGGCTCCATCGGAACGCCCGCGGAAGAGGCGGCATGCGAGAACTCCATGCTGTCCGCTTGCGGCGTCCAGATGCGGACCTGGTAAGGCCATGTCCGCGAACAGCGCACGATCGGCCGTGCTGGCCATCCTTCTGCTCGCCGGCGCCGTGGCATCCGCGGCGCCGCCTGCCGCGGCGCCTGCCTCGGACGCAGACCGCGTGGTCGCGCGTCGCGGCACGGCGACGGTCACGCTCGCCGAGGTCGACGCACGCCTCGAGGAGGTCCCGCTCGACAGGCGCGCGGGCTTCATGAACAGCCCGGAGCGGATCGAGACGACGCTCTCGCAGTTGCTGCTGACCGAGCAGCTGGCCAACGAGGCCATCGCGGCTGGGCTCGACAAGGATCCGCGACTCGCGCCCATGCTGGATCTGCTGGAGAAGCGCCTGCTCAGCAATCTGCTGCTCGAGCATCTGCGCAAGCAGGCCAGCGCCGATGTCGATGCCACGAACCTCGCGCGCGAGCGCTACCTCGCCGACCGCAGCCGCTTCGTCGAGCCGGAGACGCGGACCGTGCGGCACGTGCTCGTGGCGACCCGCGATCGTTCCGACGCGGAAGCCGCGGCGCTGGCGGAGGAACTCAACCGGCGGATCGCCGCCGGGGAGTCCCTGGCCGACGTGGCCACCGAGCTTTCGGACGACGCGGGCTCGAAAGCCGTCGGTGGCTTGATCGCCGACATTCCGCGCGGTCGCACCGATCCCGCCTTCGAGCTAGCCACGTTCGCGCTCGCCCGGCCGGGCGACCGCACGCCGAAGCCGATCAAGTCGCAGTTCGGGTACCACCTGGTCGAACTGGTCTCCATCAAGCCGGAGCGCCAGCGCCCGTTCGAGGAAGTGCGGGAACAGCTCGAAGCCGAGGCGCTCGCCAGCGCGGTCGACACGAAGCTGCGCGCCTACAGCGACGGGCTCAACAGCCAGCCCATCGAGGCCGACCCCGATGTCGTGGCCTCGCTGCGCGAACGCTACGGCAGCGTGGCCCCGCTGCCGGCGGAAGCGCCCGCCAACGACCCCTCGCAGGCGAGCGCCGGGCAACGCTGAGTCCCGTCCCGGCCGCCCATGGGCGGCCGGCGAGTCGATACAATCCCCGGCTTGGCGGGGCAGTCCCGCCCAGGCGATGCCATGCTTCCAGACGCGCGCTGGTTCCAGCTGCTGCGCCAGTTCACCGTGCGAGACCTGCGCCAGCGCTGGCTCGGCAGCTTCAGCGGCGGCCTGTGGGCCCTGCTGCAGCCGCTGGCGATGCTCGCGATCTACGCGGTGGTGTTCGTCGAGATCCTGAAGGCCCGCCTGCCGGAGCGCGTCGGCAGCGAATTCGTGCCGTTCCTGGTCTGCGCGCTCTGGCCGTGGACGGCGTTTGCCGAAGCCCTCAACCGCGCGGTCAACGTCTTCCCGGAGCACGCCGGCCTGCTGTCCAAGGTGCCATTGCCCCGCGAGGTGCTCGTCCTCGCGCCAGTCTGCAGCGCCTTCCTCGTCCACGGCATCGGCTTCGCCGCGGTGCTCGTCGTGCTCGCCCTGGTCGGCCAGCCGCTGCATCCGGCCGGTATCCCGCAGGCGCTGGCCGGCTTCCTCCTGCTGTTCGCCTTCGCCACCGGCCTCGCGCTCGCCCTGGCCTCGCTGCAGGTGTTCGTGCGCGACCTCGGGCAGACGCTGGGCCAGTTCCTCACCTTGTGGTTCTTCCTCTCGCCGGTGTTCTACGCACCCGAGATGCTGCCGCCGGCGCTGGCGCCCTGGTTCGCCCTCAATCCGATGGCGGGTTTCCTCGATGCGATTCGCGCCCCCCTGCTCGGCCTGCCGGCGACCGGGGTCGAAACGCTGCTGATGCCGCTGCTGTTCGCGGCAGCGGCGCTTGCCGCAGGCCGTTGGATCTTCAGGCGCCTCGAGCGCCATCTCGAGGACTTCCTGTGAGCCCGCCCGTACTGGCCACGATGCGCGGCGTCTCGAAGGCGTTCCCGCGCGTCGCCCGGAACACCGAGCGGCTGCGCGCGCTGGGCGCGCTGCTGGCGGGGCGCCCGCAGGTGGCGGCCGCCACCGTGCTGTCGGACATCGACCTCGAGGTGGTGCGCGGGGAATCGCTCGGCATCATCGGCCGCAACGGCGCCGGCAAGTCCACCCTGCTGAAGCTCCTCACCGGGGTGCTTGCGCCCACCACCGGCCGCATCGAGACCCACGGCAGCGTGGCGGCCCTGCTGGAACTCGGCGCCGGATTCCATCCCGAGTTCACCGGCAGCGAGAACATCGCGATGGCCGGTGCGCTGCTCGGTTTCGGCCCCGGCGAACTCGCGGCCCGGCGCGACGAGATCCTGTCCTTCGCCGACATCGGGCGCTACATCGACGAGCCGGTCAAGCACTACTCCAGCGGCATGGTCGTGCGGCTCGGTTTCGCCCTGGTCGCGGCACGGCGCCCGGACCTGCTCATCACCGACGAAGTACTGGCGGTCGGCGACGAGGCCTTCCAGCGCAAATGCATCCGCTGGATGGAGGACTACCTCGCCGGCGGCGGGACCCTGCTGCTGGTCTCGCACAGCATGTACCACGTGCAGAAGCTGTGTCGCCACGCGGTGTGGATCGACGGCGGTCGCATCGCCGCCCGCGGCGACGTGCACGAGGTCACCCAGGCCTACCTCGCCTTCCAGGAGGAGCGGATCGCCGCCGACCGAGGCGCCGCGCCGGCGGCCCCGACCACGCAGGAATTCCGGGTCGCGGCGATGGAGATCAACGGCGAGTCCGGCGAAGGTGCGGTGTCGATGCAGCACGGGGGCGCGCTGCGACTGCGCATCCGCGTCGAAAGCGCGGCCGGTCGCGTGCCCACGCTGGCCGTCGGCCTGGTGCGCGCCGACGGCACGCCCGTGTACGGTGTCACGTCGGAAATGGACGGGGCGCGTGCCGAACCCGACGGCGAGGGCGCTTTCCGCTTCACGCTGACTTTCGACGCCTTGCCCTTGCTACCCGGTTCCTACTGCGTCCGGGCGCACTCCCAGGACCCGGAGGCGATGCGTCACTTCGACACCTTCGAGCGCGTGCTGCTGGTTCGCGGTCGCACGCGGGAACTCGGACTGGTGCACGTCCCGCATCGCTGGGGCGGCGACGCGCCGTGACGCTGCCCGAGGTCGTGGTTCCGGCCTACGACGGGGTGGACGCGCTCGCCGCCTGCCTCGACAGCCTGCTGCACGCGCTGCCAACCGAGGCGCGCGTGCAGTTGATCGACGATGCATCGCCGGACCCGCGCGTACGCCAGCTGCTCGAGCACTTCGCCCGCCGGGCGAAGTGCACCGTGGCCCTGCATTTCCAGCACCGCAACCTCGGCTTCGTCGGCACCGTCGACGCCGCGATGGCGCGCGCCGACGGCGACGTGGTGCTGCTGAACGCGGACACCGTCGCCACCCGCGGCTTCCTGCAGCGACTTGCCGCGTGCGCCGCCAGCGACCCGCGGATCGCGACGGCCACGCCGTTCTCGAACAACGCCGAGATCTGTTCCTTCCCGGATTTCTGCCGCGCCAGCCCTCTGCCCGACGATCCGGAGCGGATCGCGGCCGCCTGCACCGCGGCGGGGCCGCCGGACTACCCGGACCTGCCGACCGGCGTGGGCTTCTGCATGCTGGTGCGTCGTGCCGCGCTGCAGGCGATCGGTGGCTTCGACGCGGAAACCTTCGGCCGTGGCTACGGCGAGGAGAACGACTTCTGCCGCCGCGCCGCCGCCCATGGCTGGCGCAACGTGCTGTGCGACGACGCCTGGGTCGGGCATCGCGGTGGGGCATCGTTCGCGGCGATCGGACTCAAGCCCGGCGGCGAGAACCTCGCGCGGCTGGTCGCGCGCTACCCCGGCTACAATGCGCTGGTCGCCGACTTCATCGCGCGCGACCCGCTGGCGCCGCGGCGCGCGCGCATCCAGGCCGCCCTGCGCGGCGAGACCGCAACGCCGTGACCGAACGCCTGCCATTCACCGGCGAACGCTTCACCCCGGAGTGCCAGCGCGAGATCTGGTACGAGCACTGGCACCGCTATGCCTTCGCGCTGCCACTGGCGCGCGGACGCCGCGTGCTCGACGCCGCTTGCGGCGAGGGCTACGGATCGGCCCTGCTGTCCACGCGCGCCGCTTCGGTCCTGGGCGTGGACCTCGCCGACGACGCCGTGGCGCACGCCCGCGCCCGCTACGGCGACCGCCCGGGGCTGCGCTTCGAGCAGGCCGACGCCACCGCGCTGGAGCGCTTGCCCGACGCCTCGTTCGACCTCGTGGTCTCGTTCGAGACGCTGGAGCACGTCGAGCGCCAGGCGCCCATGCTCGATGGCTTCGAGCGCCTGCTGGCGCCCGGCGGCCTGCTGCTGCTGTCCTCGCCGGACAAGCGCACCTACAGCGACCTCACCGGCTTCCGCAACGAACACCACGTCCGCGAGTTGTACCGCGACGAACTGGATGCGCTGCTCGCCCCGCGTTTCGCGGCCGTGCGGATGTACGGGCAGAAACTGCTGTTCCAGTCCGCGATCTGGGACCTCGGCGCGGCGGCCACCCGCGCGGCCCCGCTCACCGCCGACGCCGATGGCGCGCCGGTCGACGGCCTCGCCTACGCGCCGCTGTACTTCATCGCCCTGTGCGCGCGCGATGCGCGCGACCTGCCGGCCGAGGGCGCGGGACTGCTGTCGCTGTTCGGCGACCAGGGCGAGGCCGTCTATCGCCACTACGAGCACGAAATCCGCCACAACATCGCCGCCGGCGGCGTGCTGGCCGACCTGGAGCGCCGGCTGGCGGCCGCCGAGGCACGCGCCACGGCCGCCGAGGCGAAGGCGCAAGGCCCAGGCCCCTGGACGCGCTGGTTCCGCCGCGGCGCACGCTGAGCACACCCATGGAATTCCAGATCGACTTCGGCAACGTCCCCGCGCCGGCACCCGCGCCGACGTTCGACCGCGCGGGCCCGCTGTTCGCCGCCGCGCCAGGCGTCCTGCTGCCGCTGGGTGGCGACGAAGTCGTGCTGCGCCTGCGCGCGGGCGGCAGCCACCACGTGATGACCCGCGACGTGTTCGAGGCGCTCGCGCGCTGCTCGGCGTTCCGCGGTCTCGACCAGCACGTGGCCGACATCCTCGCCGCGCAACCCGCACTGTCCGGCCGCGGCGCGGCGGTGCGCGCGGTACTGGAACAGCTGGTGGGCCGCGGGTTGCTGGTTTCCGCCGACGACTGGCTGCGCGCCACGACGGGGTCCGCGCCCGCGGCGGCGCCGCAGGTCGCGATCCGCCACGCCAATGGCGCGCCGGGCGCAGCCTGGCTCGACGCCCTCGCCAGCGCGCAGGTGCCTCCCGCCCGCGTCATCGTGTTCGGCGACGATGGGGTGCCGGCCGACGCGCTGGCGCGCCTGCGCGCGCGCGGGATCGCCGTGCTCGGGATCGGCGCCGCCCGCCGCCGCGCGTGGCTCGAACGACTCGCGCGCGCGGTGCCGGGGGCCGCGGCGGCGATCCCGTCGCTGTTCTCCGACGACGAGGCCGGTACCCGCAACCTCGCCAGCCTGCTCGCGGCGAACGGGCGCCTGCTGTGGCTCGACGGTCGCGCCAGCCTGCCGCTGCACCATGCGCCGGCACTGCAGCCGGGCCTCGAACTCGCCGCCACGACGGCGGTCCCGGTTTCGTTCCACGCACGCTTCGAGGACGCCTTGTCCGCCGGCCAGGCCGTCGCCGGCGATCCGGTTGCCGCACTGCTGGCCGGATGCGGCGAGCCGGTCGGTGCCGTGCTCGCGGAAGACGGTCCGTGGGCGGTCTCGCGCGCCGACCTGTACGGTCTCGAGCCCGCCGCCCTCGCGCACCTTGCGCCGCAGGCCCGCATCGCCGCGGTGGTCGCCGGCCAGCGCGGTGCCGCGCGCGAGGCGGGCCGCGAATGGTTGTTCCTGCTCGATGCGGCGAGCCGGGAGCGCTTCTGGTCCGACCGCGACCTCTACCTGCGCACGCTCGACCAGCCTTCCGTCTGGCATGGGCCGTCCCGTGCGCGGTTGCAGGCGCGCACCCTCGAATCGCCGCTGGCGTTCGACGCCGGCGCGATGCTGCCGCCGCTGTTCGGCCGCGAAGCGGGCGACGCGGCGTTGTGGGGCCTGCTGCTGCACGCGATCCGGCCGCTCGACCCGGTGCTGCACGCACCGCTGGCGCTGGCCGTCGCGCCCGACCGGCCGTCGCGCACCAGCGCCGGCTGGGCGCCCGAAACCCCGGGCCTCGGCGCCCTGCTCACCGACCTGCTCGCGCCGCGGGCGTCCGAACTTCGCGCCGCGGCCCCGGCCGCGCGGCTGCAGGCGCTGGCCGCCAGCCTGCGCGACCTCGCGGGCGCCCCGCCCGCGACCCACGCCGAATTGCTGTCCGAATACCTCGGCTTCTGCCGCGCCGACCTCGTCGCGCGCCTGCAGTCCACTTTCCTCGCGGCAGCCGATGCGCCGGTGCACTGGCAGGCCGACGTGCGCGCGCTGGTCGAAGCCAACGGCCGCGCGCTGATCGCCGGCAGCGCGCCTCGCCTCGCCGGCTGGCCGCAGTCCCTGGACGAGGCCGGTTGCGCGGCGCGCCTGGCGCAGGATGTCGCGGCCATCGCCGGTGCGCTCGAGGGCTGGCCCGCGCTGTGGCAGCACGCGGTCGAATCCGGCGCGGCCCTGCCCGATGCCTGACGCCGCGGCTGCGATCGCCGCGGTCGTGGTCGCCCACGACAGTGGTGCGGTGCTGGCCGAATCGGTGGCGCGCTTGCTGGCGGCGGATGCCGTGGCCGAGGTGGTGGTGGTCGACAACGGCTCCGTCGACGGCGCGCCGGACGCCTTGCCGGCCGACCCGTGCCTGCGCGTGCTGCGCAACCCGGGCAATCCCGGCTTCGCGGTCGCCTGCAACCAGGGCGCGGCCGCCTGTGGTGCGCCGTGGCTCGCGTTCGTGAA
>JAJTHZ010000092.1 GCA_021299185.1 Lysobacteraceae bacterium
CAAGGGGCAGGGCCCAGGGCCCAGGGGGAACCGCTCGTGGCGCTGGGTGGGGCGCGCGGTCTTGCGTGGGGTCAACGGGCCCAGGGTATAGGGCCCAGGGTATAGGGCAAGCGCGCTTCGTAGCGGCTCTTTACTGGGCCCTGAGCCCTGGGCCCTAGGCCCAAAACGTGCAACGACATCGCACCTGCCCTATACCCTGGGCCCTATACCCTCTGCCCTCTACCCTCTGCCCTATACCCTCGCTCCTCGACACCGCAGCGCCAACCACCCCGCCGCGCTACCGGTACCCGAGGATCGCCCGCCGCAGGAAATCCTCCGACCGCCGCCCCAGCGAGCCGAGGCCCTTCAACTCGAGCTCGAGGAAGATCGCGTTGGCGGTGTCGCCCTGCACGTTGCGCACGTAGTGGCGGCCGAGCACGCGGAAGGCGTAGCAGCAGTCGCCGAACTCGACGCCGGCCAGCGCCTCCAGCGTGCGCTCGTCCTTGAGCGACCAGTTCCAGCGCGCGACCAGGCGCGTGCGTTCGGTCAGCGGGAAGGCGGTGGACGCATCGACCTGCTCCAGCAGGTCGCGGCGGAAGCGGTAGGCCAGGTTGGCCACGCCGCGTTCGCCGAACTGGTGCTGGATGCGCACCGAGGACAGGTCGGTGCGACGGTCGTCGCCGTCGTAGTACTGCGAGACCGCGAGGCGCCAGCGATCGGATGGGCGCAGTTCGATCTCGGCCGCCCAGGCCGATGCGCTGTCGGCAGGGCCGCCAAAGGTTGGTGAACCGACGGGCCCCGGCAAAGGGTTGCGCAGGCAGCCAGAAAGAATGTCGTTGCGATCGGGACAAAAGAGGGTCGCCAGATCGACGCGACGATCATCGAAGTACTGGATTCGCCCCAGACTGGCGCGCAGCAATTGGTTGCCGTCGGTGTCGTCGAGAAGGCGCGTGGACAATGCCAAGGTCAACTGGTTCGCGTCCATTTGGCGGTCGGCGCCTGTGAAGCGGTTCGGCCGGAACAACTGGGCGAAACTGAAGGTCAGTTCCTGGGTGTCGAACAGCGGAAGCTCGCGCTGGTCGCGATACGGCACCCTGAGGTAGTACAGGCGAGGCTCCAGGGTCTGGCGCAGCGCGGTGCTGAACAGCGTGGTCGGGCGGTCGAAGAACAGGCCGGCGTCGAGGCTCGACACCGGCGTGCCGCGCGAGGGTGAATCGTCGCGCGCGCCGTCCAGCGTGTAACGCGTCTCGCGGAAGGCGAACTCCGGCCGCACGTAGCCGAAGGCGCGCTCGAGCGGGAAGGCGACGAAGGGCGTGACGTCGTAGCGCTGTCCCGTGACCACGTCGACCCGCGCGCCGGCGTCGTCGAGGTAGTCGTCCTTGTCGAAGGCCACCGCCTCGCCGCGCAGGCCCACGCGCACGAAGTCGGCGAGCGGGTAGTCGAGCTCGGCGGTGAACCGCGGCAGGCGCCGGTACGGCTCGGCGGCGGCGCCGATGCGCGGGTCGGTGACCTCGATGTCGTCGCCGCCGAAGGCGAGGTTCCACCAGGCGCCGCGTCCGTGGAGGTATGCGCTGGACGGCAGCAGGCTGGTCGCCGCCGCGGTCAGGCCGTCGCCGAAATCCTCGAAATAGCGCGGGTCGGACACCCGGTTGAGGTCGGAGACGACGTAGAAGTTCGGGTTGAGCGAGGCGCTGTGGCGCAGGCTGTAGGAGAAACGGCTGCGATCGGCCTCGCGGTCGTTCGGCATGTACGTGGCGCTGGCCTCGCCGCGCTGGCGCTCGGTGAGCCAGCGGAACTCGCCACCGGCCATGAAGCCGCGGTCGGAGACGATGCGCGGGGTGAGCGTCGCGTCGTAGTTCGGCGCCAGGTTGAGGTAATACGGCACGGTGAGGTCGAAGCCGCCGTTGTTGCCGCCGCCGATCGAGGGCAGCAGGAAGCCGCTGCGGCGGCGGTCGTCGATCGGGAACGAGGCGTAGGGCAGCGCGAGCAGGGTGGTGTCCTTGAAGCGCAGGCGCATGCCGCGCGCCGTGCCCTCGCCGGACGCCTGGTCGAGGGTCATCTCGCGCGCGCTGATCTCCCAGTCGCGATCGCCCGGGTCGCAGGTCGAGAAGGTGACGTCCTCGAGGTGGGTGACCTGCTTGCCGTCGCCGCCCTCGATGCGCGCCTTCGCGGCCACGCCGTTGCCGCGCGCCGGCGTGCCGTCGGTGCGGCTGCCGAGCAGCTGGTAGTGGGTCGATTCCAGCGTGGTGACGTCCTTGGCGAGGTCGGCATCGGCGCGCTCGGCGGCCGCCAGCAGGCCGCGGTCCTGGTAGCGCACGTCGCCTTCGGCCTTCGCGGTCTGCGCCTCGCTCGCGTAGCGCAGGCGCTGCGCGGCGAGGCGCTGGTCGGCGCGTCGCGCTTCGGCGTCGCCGGTGAGTTCGTACTCGCCGGCGCGCAGGGCGGTGAGTGCGCGCGCGGTGATCTCGGTGGTGGCGCTGGCGCGGTCGCCATCGGTGGGCAGCCCGTCGACATGGCCGTCGATGAAGGCGCCGGCGCGGCACAGCCCGAAGTCGGGTGCGCGCGGGGCCTCGTCGGCGTGGGCGGCGGCCGCGAGGCCGAGGCCGGCGGCGGCGAGGGCGCGGGGCAGGGGGCGTCGCGGTGGGCGGATCAAAGGAGGGGTCCTGCGCGGGCAGGCGCGCAGTGTGCGGGAAAGCGGGCCGGGCCGGCAATCCGGCCTGCTGGCGGGGGCCGTTCCACGCGCGTTCAGGCGCGGGCCGCGGCCCGTCTCGGCCGCGCCGCCGTGCCCCGCTCTACGTGCATCCGCGGCCACCGGCCTGCCGTACCATGCGGGGCATGAGCGAGCTCACCCGATTGCTGCGTGCCAGCCAGGAAGGCGACGAGGACGCGATGAATCGCGCGTTCGAGGTCGTCTATGGCGAGCTCAAGCGGCTGGCGCGTCGCGCGCTCGCGTCGCGGCGCTCGTCGACGCTGGACACCACCGGCCTGGTCCACGAGTGCTACCTGCGATTCGCCGCCGCCGAGGCGCAGCCGTTCGACCGCGCGCACTTCTTCCACCTCGCCGCGCGCGTGATGCGGCAACTGGTGTGCGACCACGCGCGCCGCCGGCTGGCCGACAAGCGCGGCGGTGGCGTTGCGCACGACACCCTCGACGACGACTCCGGCGCGCTGCGCGACGAGGCGCAGCGCCTTGTCGAGCTCGACGACCTGCTGCGCAAGCTCGCCGACGCCAATGCGCGGCAGGCGCGGGTGGTGGAATGCCGCGTGTTCGCCGGCCTGTCGCTGGCCGAGACGGCCGAGGCCTGCGGGGTGTCGGAGCGCACGGTCGAACTGGACTGGCAGAAAGCGCGGGAGTGGCTGGGGGCCCAGGGCTGAGCCGCGCGCGCAGTCGCCCTGGTGGCGACCTGTGGGAGCCGCTCCAGCGGCGACTGCGACCCACCCGATCGCCGCGGTCGCCGGTGGAACCGGCTCCCACATCGCCCCACGCACCGCGTCACTGTGGGAGCCGCTTCAGCGGCGACTGCGACACAGCCGATCGCCGCGGTCGCCGGTGGAACCGGCGCCCACCCGCGGTCCCGCCACGACGCGAAGGGCGGGTGCGGCAGTCGCCGCTCAGGCGCCGAACAGCACGGCGCAGTGCGCGCGCGTGCTCTCGCGCAGCGCCGTGAGGCTGTAGCCGCCCTCCAGCGCCGACACCAGGCGGCCGCGCGCATGGCGCTTGGCGAGTTCGACCAGCTGCTGCGTCACCCAGGCGTAGTCCTCGGTGTCGAGGTCGAGGTTGGCCAGCGGGTCGAGCCGGTGGGCGTCGAATCCTGCCGAAACCAGCACCAGTTCCGGCCGGAAGTCGTGCAGCGCCGGCAGCACCACCTCGCGCCACGCGGCGCGGAACTCGCGCGAGCCGCTGCCGGGCGGCAGGGTCGCGTTGACCACGTTGGCCGCGCCGCCGCGTTCGTCCGGCCGGCCGGTGCCGGGATACAGCGGCGCCTGGTGGCTGGATGCATAGAACACGGCGGCGTCGTCCCAGAACACGTCCTGCGTGCCGTTGCCGTGGTGCACGTCGAAGTCGACCACCGCGATGCGGTTGAACCCGTACGCACGCTGCGCGTGGCGCGCACCGACCGCCACCGAGTTGAACAGGCAGAAGCCCATCGCGGTGTCGCGCGTGGCGTGGTGGCCGGGCGGCCGCACGGCGCAGAACGCGCGCCGCGTGGGACCCGCGACCACGGTGTCGATCGCCGCGCAGACCGCGCCGGCGGCGCGCAACGCGGCCTCCAGCGAGGCCGGCGACATCGCGGTGTCGGCGTCGATCCGGATCCGCCCGGTGCGCGGCGCATGGGCTTCCAGCGCGTCGATCAGCGCGTCGGCATGCGCGGCGGCGAGCTGCGCGCGGCCGGCGCGCGGCGCCTCGCGGCGTTCGACGGTGGCGAAGCGGGGGTCGTCGAGCGCCGCCAGCACCGCCTCCAGCCGCTCGCGGCACTCCGGGTGGCCGGGACCGGGGTCGTGCTCGAGGCAGGCCGGGTGGGTGAAGATCATCGCGGCGCCGCGGCGCTCAGCCGCGTCGGCGGCCTTCCTTGCGCCACAGCACCTCGCCGTGGCCATCGGCGCGCGCCAGCACGCGCGCCAGCACGAACAGCATGTCGGACAGGCGGTTGAGGTAGCGGATCGTCTCCGGGCGCACCGCGTCGTGGTGCGACAGGGTGACGACCTCGCGCTCCGCGCGGCGGCAGATGGTGCGCGCCAGGTGGCAGGACGCCGCCGCCATGCCGCCGCCGGGCAGGATGAAATCCTTCAGCGGCGGCAGGTGCTCGTTCCACGCATCGAGGCGCGCTTCGAGACGCGCGATGTCGTCCTCGTTGACCAGCGCGCTGCCGGGGATACACAGCTCGCCGCCGAGGTCGAACAATTCGTGCTGGACCTCGGTCAGCACGGTGCGCGCGTCGTCGGGGATCGGCTGCGCGAGCAGCACGCCGAGCGCGCTGTTGAGTTCGTCCACCGTGCCGTAGGCCGCGACCCGCGCGGAGTCCTTCGCCACGCGGGTGCCGTCGCCGAGTCCGGTCGTGCCGTCGTCGCCGGTGCGGGTGTAGATGCGGCTGAGGCGGTTGCCCATCGCGCGCGCCGGCTCAGCGGGCCGCCGGCGCCGGCAGGCGCTGGCGCAGCAGGGCCCAGCCGCCGAAAAGGATCGCCGAATAGAAAGCCACACCCGCCAGCTGGTTGTGGAAGAACGGGATCGCGGCGACATAGCACGCGACCAGGCCGTCCCAGGTGCGCGGGTACATCGCGCCGTCGCCGCCCAGCCAGACGAAGAAATTGGTGACCACGAAGAAGAACGTGGCCGCGCCGAGGCCGTAGCCTGCGATGCGCGGCGCCGTCACGCGGCGGCCGAGGCGCTGGCCAGCCAGCGCCATCAGCGCGATGCAGCCGTAGACCACCCACATGCCGCCGTGGAAGCCGATGAACAGGTCGGAGACCAGCATCGCCGCCAGCGGCACCGACACCGCCAGCCAGCGCGAGGCGAGCGTGGCGCCCGCGAACAGCGCCACCGCTTCGATCGGCGAGAAGTTCATCGGGTGCGGCACCAGGCGCGACAGCGCGCACGCCAGCACGAGGCCGATCAGGAAGAGGACGCGGGGGGTGGTCAGTTCGCGGTCGGCGGGCATGGCGGCGGGCGGCGAGGGAGCAGGCGGCCAGTTTAGCCGATGCCGGGCCCGGGCTGGTGCACGCGGCGTGCGCGCCCGCGGCGTATCATGGGCGGATGACCTTCGATGCCGATGTGCTGGTGGTCGGCGGTGGCCTGGTCGGGCAGAGCCTGTGCGCGGCGCTGGAGGGCCTGCCCCTGCGCGCCGTGCAGGTGGAATCCGAGGCGCCGCGCCCGGCCGACGCCCCGCGCTGGGACGAGCGCAATTTCGCGCTGGCGCGGCGCTCCGTGCAGTCGCTGGCGCGCTGGGGCGTGTGGCCGCACGCGCAGTCGCAGGCGCAGCCGATCGACGAGGTCCACGTCAGCAGCCGCGGCGACTTCGGCGCGGTGCGGGTGCGCGCCGACGATTGCGGGGTCGATGCGCTCGGGCACACGGTGCCCGCGCGCGCGGTCGGCGAGGCGCTGGCGACACGGCTCGCGGCCTGCCGCACGGTGGACCGGCGCGCGCCGCAGCGGCTGGCGGCGCTGGCCTTCGACGACGCCGGCTTGACCGCCACCCTGCAGGATGCCGAAGGTCCGCGCGCGCTGCGCGTGCGGCTGGTGGTGGGCGCCGACGGCACCGGATCCGCGGTGCGCGACCATGCCGGCATCGGCACCGAGACCCGCGACTACGCGCAGACCGCGATCGTGTGCACGATCGGCGCGCGCGGCGCGCCCGAGGGCCGCGCCTTCGAGCGCTTCACCGACAGCGGGCCGTTCGCCCTGCTGCCGTTGGGCACCGGACGCCTCGGCATGGTGTGGACGGTGCCGGCCGCCGAGGCCGAGGCCGTGCTCGCGCTCGACGACGCGGCCTTCCTCGCCGCCGCGCAGGCGCGCTTCGGGCGCCGCGCCGGCACCTTCGAGCGGGTCGGCCGCCGCCAGCCCTGGCCGCTGCGCCTGACCCGCGCCCTGCGCGTCGCGGGTGAGCGCGTGCTGCTGGTCGGCAATGCCGCGCAGACCATCCATCCGATCGGCGCGCAGGGCTTCAACCTCGGCCTGCGCGACGTCGAGGCGCTGGCGGCGATGCTCGCCGAGGGGATCGCCGCCGGTGCGGATCTCGGCGATCCGGCGCGCCTTGCCGCCCATGCCGCGGCGCGCGAGGCCGACCGCGACGCCACCATCCGGCTCTCCGACGGCCTGGCGCGCGCCTTCCTGCCGCGCGCCCTGCCGTTGCGCCTGCTGCGCAGCGCCGCGCTGTCGGTGCTCGACCGCGTGCCGCCGCTCAAGCGCGACCTCGCCTGGTCGCTGATGGGCTGGCGCGAACTGGCGGAGGCGACGTGAGCGAGACGCGCATCGACGTGCTGGTCGCCGGCGGCGGCGTGGTCGGTGCCGCGCTCGCGCTGGCCCTGGCGCGTGCGCGGATCGACGTCGCGCTGGTCGAGACCCGCGCCCCGCCGGCGTTCGACGCGGCCGACGTCGACCTGCGCGTGTTCGCCGTGTCGCCCGCCTCGGCGGCGCTGCTGTCGCGGATCGGCGCATGGCCGCGCATCCAGGCGCTGCGCGTGTCGCCGTATCGGCGCATGCGGGTGTGGGAACGCGGTGCCACCGACGAGCTCGCCTTCGACGCGGGCCTGGTTGGAGCGGCCGAACTCGGCCACATCGTCGAGGACCGCGCATTGCGCGCCGGCCTGTGGGCCGCGCTCGACGCCGAGCCCGGCGTGCGCCGCGCCTGCCCCGCGCGGGTCGTGCGCTGCGAGGCGGGCGCGAGCGATGCGCGGGTCGAACTCGACGACGGCACGCGCTGGCGGCCCCGGCTGGTGGTGGCCGCCGATGGCGCGCACTCGCCGCTGCGCGACGGCGCGGGCGTGGACCTCGAATCGATGCCCTACGGCGAGCGCGCGGTGGTCGCCCACGTCCGCACCGAACGCCCGCACGAAGCCACCGCCTGGCAGCGCTTCACGCCGGCCGGCCCGCTGGCCTTCCTGCCGCTCGCCGATGGCCGGGTGAGCGTGGTGTGGTCGCTCAAGGACGCGCGCGCGACCGCGGTGCTGGCGATGGACGACGACGCCTTCACGGCCGCGCTCACCGCGGCCTCCGATGCGCGCCTCGGTCGCGTGCTGGCGACCACGCCACGCGCCGCCTTCCCGCTGCGCATGCAGCTCGCGCGGCGCTACGCCGCACCGCGTCTCGCCCTGGTCGGCGATGCCGCGCACACCGTGCATCCGCTCGCAGGCCAGGGCCTGAACCTCGGCCTGCTGGATGCCGCGGCGCTGGCCGAGGTGCTGTCGGATGCGGCCGGCGCGCGCGCGGACCTCGGCGCGCCCGCGGTGCTGGCCCGTTACGAACACTGGCGCCGCGGCGACGTCGCCCGCGCCGCCCACGCCTTCGGCCTGCTCGACGGCCTGTTCCGCAGCGATTTCGGCCCGCTGCCGTTCCTGCGCCGCGCCGGCATGGGCCTGGTGCAGCGCATCGGCCCCTTGAAGCGCGAGTTCGCCCTGCATGCCAGCGGATTTGCGGGGAGAGTGCCTGTGCTCGCGCGGCGGCTGGGGTGATTGCGGCGGTTGCGCTTCGGTTGGGGCGATGAAGGCCCAGGGCCCAGGGCTCAGGGCCCAGAGGAATGACGTCGTGCGGTGGGTCGACGGGGGTTGCTTTTGCGTCAGGGTATAGGGCCCAGGGCCCAGAGGAATGACGTCGCGCGGCGGGTCGAGGCGTGTGAGGTTTGCCTGTGGGTATAGGGCCCAGGGTATAGAAGGAGGCTGCAGCGAAGCGGCGCTGTTCTGGGCCCTGGGCCCTGGGCCCTGGGCCCATCGATCGAAGCGACACCGCTCGCCCCTGTACCCTGGGCCCTATACCCTGAACCCTCAAGCCCGATCACCGCGATAACGCCCCAACGCGCGGTCAGAATCAACGAAGCAGCAACAAAGTCCCCAACCCCAGGAACGAAAAGAACCCCATCACATCAGTGACCGTGGTGACGACGATGCTGCCGGCGATCGCGGGGTCGATCTTCATCCGCTGCAGGGTCACGGGTACCAGCACGCCGGCGAGCGCTGCGAGGAACAGGTTGATCACCATCGCGCCGCCGATCGCGGCCGAGATCAGCAGGTTGCCGAACCACAGGTAAGCGGCGGTGGCCACCACCAGTGCCCACAGCGCGCCGTTCATCAATCCCACCAGCAGTTCCTTGGACAGCAGCACGCGGATGTTGCCGCCGGCGAGTTGGCCCAGCGCGAGGCCGCGCACGGTCAGCGTCATCGCCTGCAGGCCGGCGTTGCCGCCCATGCTGGCCACGATCGGCATCAGCACCGCGAGCGCGACGATCTGCTCCAGCGTGGCCTCGAACTGGCCGATCACCGAGGCCGCGACGAAGGCGGTGAGCAGGTTCACGCCGAGCCAGATCGCGCGCCGGCGCACGGCGCGCAGGGCGGGGGTGAACAGTTCCTCGTCGGCGGACAGGCCGGCGAGGCTCTTGACCGTCTCTTCCGCTTCCTCGCGGATCACGTCGACCACGTCGTCGACCGTGATGCGGCCGAGCAGCACGTTGTTCTCGTCGACCACCGGCGCGCTGATCAGGTCGTGGTCGGCGAAGTGCTTGGCCACGTCCTCCGAGGTGGTCTCGGCGCGGATCGGCGCCACCTCGGTGTCCATTTTCTCGTTGATCAGGGCATCGGGGTCGGCGGTGACCAGGGTCGCCAGCGGGATGCGGCCGAGGTACTGGTGGCGGCGGCTGACCACGTAAACGTGGTTGGTATTGGTCGGCAGCTCGCCGCGCATGCGCAGGTAGCGCAGCACCACGTCGACGGTGACGTCGGCGCGCACCGTGACCAGGTCGGGGTTCATCAGGCGCCCGGCGGTGTCCTCGTCGTAGGACAGCACCTGCTCCAGGCGCTCGCGGTTCTCGCGGTCCATCGACTTCAGGACCTCGTCGACCAGGTGGCCGGGCAGGTCCTCGACCAGGTCGGCGAGGTCGTCGATGTCGAGCGTGTCGGCGGCGGCGACCAGTTCCTCCGGATCCATGTCGCGGATCAGGCTCTCGCGCACCTCGTCGCCGACGTGCACCAGCACCTCGCCGTCGTCCTCGGCATCGACCAGGCCCCACACGATCAGACGCTGCTCCAGCGGCAGCGACTCCAGCAGGTCGCCGATCTCGGCCGGGGTGAGCGTGTTGACCAGCCGGCGCACGGGGCCGAGGCGCCCGGACTCGAGCGCCTGCGACAGCAGCTTCAACTGCCGCGCCGCCTGGTCGTAGCGGGTGGTCTCGGCCATCGCGGGGGTCCGGTCGGTGGCGCGCCGCGGGGCGCGCCGGCAGGGACGCGCATTATCCCCGAGGCCCCCGCTGGCGGCTACCTCGCTCCACCCTGTCGGCGCCGCGCCGCGATCTGCTAGCGTTCGCCCGCCTGCCGCCTGCCGCCGCGCGACGAAGGACGCTGCACCGATGTTCCAGGACGAGTCCCGCGCGAGGCCAGCATGGCTCGCGCTGCTGCTTGCGCTGACGTCGGCGGTCGTGTTCGCGGTGTTCGCAAGCTACCGAATCGACTCGCCCGGCCTGTACGCCGACGAGGTGCTGTTCGTTCCGGCCGCCCTCGAAGCGGCCGGCGAGTGCGGTATCGAGGCGCCCGTGTCGGTGCAGGCCGGCGCCTGCTTTCCGCTATACCTCAGTCCGCCTTATCTTGGCGCGCTGAAGGCATGGCTGTACGCACCGTTGTTTGCGGCGTTCGAGCCGACTCCGGCGCGCGTGCGATGGCCGATGCTGATACTCGCCGCAGTGACCGTCGCCGGATGGGTGCTGATGTGCCGGCGTTGGCTGGCGCCGCCGGCGCTCGTTGCGCTCGGCGCTCTGCTGGCGCTTGACCCTGCGTTTGCGATCCACGCCCGCATCGACTGGGGGCCGGTCGTCATCGCGGGATTTCTGAAGCTTGTCCTGCTCGCCTGCTGCCTGGGCTGGGTTCGAAGCGGCTCGCGCGCGCTGCTGCTGGCCAGCTTCGCGCTCTCGGCGGTCGGTCTCTACGACAAGCTCAGTTTCGCCTGGACCCTCGCCGCCTTGGCGGCGGCGATCACGTTGGTGCACTGGCGCGAAGTGCAGCGCCACGTCGCCGCTTGGCGGGTGCGCGACTGGGTCGCGGTGGCGGCGGGAACGGCATCGGTTGCGATTCCCTTCCTGCTCGCGTTTCGGGTGGCGAGCGGTCTGGATTTGCCGGGCGCAGACGCGTCGGCATCGTTCGCGGAGCGCTTGCTGCGTATCGTAGGCCTGGCCGATGTCGCACTCGGCGGCGATTTTGCCCTGCCGTGGATCGCGGAGCAGCCGACATGGGCCAGCCGATGGCCCTTCCTGCTGCTCGCCGCCGGCTGGTGCGCGGCAACGGGACTCGCCTTGGCGCGACCTTGGCGCGACCCGTCGCTGCGGGCGCGCTGGCAAGCCTTGGCCGTGGTCGCGGTGCTTTCGGCAGTGCTGTTCGCCTGCATGGTGGCGACGCGGCAGGTCGGCGGGGCGCACCACTTGATCGTGCTCTGGCCCTTGCACTGGGTGCTGTGGGCGCTGCTCGTGGACCTCGCCTCGAGACTGGCCCGGCGACATCGCTCGCCGCGGCTCGTCGCTGCGGTATCGCTGGCCGCTGTCGCCGGCCTGGCGGCGCTCGTGCAGCCCTTCGCGCAACGACAGATGGAACTGCGTGCGCTGTGGCGTGGCGAGCATGGATTCAGCGCGCGCTTCGACCCTGGAACGATCGGGCTCGCGCGTCTGCTCGCAACACGGCAGCCGCACAGCGTGATCGTCACGGACTGGGGGCTGCATGCGCCGCTGGTGACACTGTCGCCGCCGACGGTCCGGGAGCGGCTGATCGATGCGTGGCCCACGTTCAACGAGCCACCTGTTGCAGGTTCCGTAGCGGCTGCATGGGCCGATGCCCATCTGCGGGACGGGCCGGTGGTGATCGTTTCCTTCGCCGCAGGACGCGCCGTGATGCCGGCTACCGAGAGCCATCGCGACGCAAATTTGGCCGCATGGGGCCTGTGCATCGTGCGCATTGAAACGATCGTCGATGCGAACGGCAGGCCACTCTACGACCTGCGCACCGCGGTCGCGGGCCGGCCGCTGTGCACCGGTCCTTGATCCGCAGCGCCCGACGGACCGGGGCTTGGCTCGAGCAGACAGACCCGGGCCTGCGGCTCGCCCTCGGGCGGCAGGATGTCGACGAGGGGCGTGCGCGACGCAGCATCGACCCTTCGTCGCAGTCCATCCAGCACCGGCGTCGACTTGATTTCGTTTTGCACCGTACCAGTAGCACGTGTGGCCCTCGACGCGCTGCGATCCGGGCGGCGACGTAGTGGGGTACCCACAGCAGCAGATTGAACCAGGTCTGCTCCTGTGCGGCGGCGAGGTCGACGCCATCGCGGCCATCAAGCCAAGCCCAAGCGATGTAGTCGTGGTAGTTGCGAAGGTCCCTATGCGTCCGGCCCGGACACGGCCGCCCATGTCGCGCAGGCGATCGGCGCAAGCAGCGTCGCTGAAACGGGACGGCGGCCCGGTGCATGCCCGGCATTCATCGGATACCGCGGCTGACGCCCAAAAGCGGCAGCGCTATCATGCGCGGCCGCCCGCTGCGATCAATCGGAGGACACGAATGGACATCGCGCGCATGAGGGCCAAGGCCGCAGCGTTCCGTGAGCGACTGGAGGAAACCAAGCGGAAGGTGGGTGATGGATCGTTCGGCTGGTACCCGTACGGCACGCTCGACAACTTCACGGTGCTCGATGCACTGCTCAAGGGGCCGAATCGCGACTTGGGCGCGATGGTGGGTGCCGGGCCGGTGGTCGACATCGGAGCCGCTGACGGCGACACCGCGTTCTTCATGGAGTCGTTGGGCATCTCCGCGCACGTCGTTGACTATCCGCCCACGAACTTCAACGGCTGCCGCGGCGTGCGTGCGCTTCGAGACGCGCTCGAATCGTCCGTGGATATCCTCGAAACCGACCTCGACCGCCGTTTCACGCTTCCTGGCCAGCGTTACCGGTTTGCCTTTTTCCTCGGCATTCTCTACCACCTGAAGAATCCCTTCGGCGCGCTGGAGGCCTTGGCGGAGCACGCGGAGTACGCGGTGGTCAGCACCCGCATCGCGCGCTTCAACCGCGCTGCCGTGAACGTCCCGGCGCCTGGCGCCGTCAACGCCGAACGGATCGCGATGTGCGGTGTCCCAGTGGCCTACCTGGTCGAACCGAGCGAGTGCAACAACGACCATACGAACTACTGGATTTTCTCGGAAGCTGGATTGCGGCGACTGTTCGACCGCAGCGGCTGGGAGGTGCTGGAATTCGCGACCTTCGGCAACACGACAGACTCCGACCCGGCGCGCGCTGACGGCGACGAGCGCGCGTTCGCACTGCTGCGCTCGCGGCGTTGAGTCGGGCTTGGCGACGTCCGGCGCGCCTCGCGGTCCACGCGCGCCCGCGACGCGAGTGACCGGTCGCGCCGCGCGATCAGCAACCGCAGCTCGTCGATTTCGCCGGCGCTGAATCGAGCGGCGGCTGATGTGGCGCTTGTCGCTGGGCAACGCGATGCGTGAGAAGCCGTGCCACGAAACCTCGTTCGTCTCGAATACCACGCAGCGATCGAACAGCGGCGTGATGAGCTGCATCTCGTTGTCCGGCGCTCGGTGATCGCGGTGGATCTCGAGCGATCCACCCCAGGCGTCTTCCCGCTCGGGGTTCAGGTACACGACCAGGTTCAGGCGCCGGTGGCTGCGGTCGATCGGGTGGCGGTTGAAGTCGATGTGCGGGTCGAGGCCCTGGTCGTTGCGATTCTCGTGCGTGCGCGAACAGCGCCAAGCACTGCCAGTGGACGGGGTAGAAGACGCCGGGCTGGATCTCGCTGCCGAAGTTGTGCCCGGCCTGCGTGCCGGCGTCCCACAGCGGCAGGTGGCCGGCGTGCCAGGCCTGCGCGACCTTCTGCATCCAGCCCCAGGTCTGGTCGATGCTCTCGCGGAAGAACACGAAGGTCGCATCGCCCGCCGCCACCGGCAGGCCCATCACGAGCAGCGGCTGCACGGCGGCCGCGATCCACGCCGCGGCGCGTGATCGCCGGTCGGCGCTCAGGCCTGCGTCCCGGTCGTCCACGGCATCACCCGGTGCGCTTGCGAGCCTCGTCCATCGTCGCACCGAACCCGTTCGGCCGTGAAGCCGGTCGCAGGCGTGGCCCCGGCGTCCGCTGCTAAGATCGCCGGATGCTCCGGGGGGCTTGCTGCGCAGGCCGGTGCCCGCGGCAAGGATGCGCGACCCGACCCACCCGGATTACCGAATGCGCCAAACCGTGCTCTCCGTGGTCTCGCCGGTGTACGGCTGTGCCGGTTGCCTCGAGACGTTGTGCGAACGCATCGCAGCGGCACTGGCGCCGCTCGGGATCGCACACGAGGTCGTGCTGGTCTGCGACGCGAGCCCCGACGACGCCTGGCCGCGGATCGTCGAGATCGCGGCCCGCGATCCCCGTGTGCGCGGACTGCGGCTGAGCCGCAACTTCGGCCAGCATCCGGCGATCAGCGCCGGGCTGGCGGCGGCGCGTGGCGACTGGGTGGTGGTGCTCGACTGCGACCTGCAGGACCCGCCCGAGGCGATTCCCGCGCTGTACGCGCGCGCCCTGGAGGGCGTGGACGCGGTCGTCGCGCAACGCAAGGACCGCAAGGACGGTTGGGCGAAGCGCACGCTGTCGCGCGCCTTCTACGCCACACTGTCGTGGCTCACCGGCGACCGCCACGATCCGGAGACCGCGAACTTCGGCATCTACAGCCGGCGGCTCGTCGAGCAGATCCTGCGCCTGCCGGAAAGCGGCCGTTTCTTCCCGCTGCTGGTGCGCTGGACCGGGCTGCCCCGCACCACGCTGGCGGTCGCGCATGCCGGGCGCGCCGACGGCCGCAGCGGCTACACACTGCGCGGCCTGCTGCGCCTCGCGCTGGAAGTGATCATGTCGCACTCCGACCGGCCGCTGCGCCTGGTGGCCAAGCTCGGCGTGCTGTTCGGGCTGGCCTCGTTCGGGTTCGCGCTGCTGAGCGTGTACCGCTGGTTCGTCGGCGACATCGCGGTCGCCGGCTTCACCAGCATCATCGCTTCGATCTGGCTGGTCGGCGGCGCGACCATCGCCTGCCTCGGGGTGGTCGGCCTGTATGTCGGCCGGATCTTCACCGAAAGCAAGCGGCGTCCCCACTACGTGGTGGTCGAAAGCACCGACGCCGGGGACCCGCTGCGGTGAGCGACCTGCTGATCGTGGCGGACGCCGAGTCGCGCCGGTTCGGACTGTGCGTCGCGCGCGGCCGCGCCACCGCCGCGGATGCGCCGACGCTGGTCGACGAGATGCTCGCCCTGGCGGTGGACGTCGCGATCGTGCGGGTGGATGCGACGGACGATGCGGCGGCGCAGGCTTTCGCGGCCCACGGGCTGTCGCCCCTGCACGCCGATTGCCTCGTGACCTGGGGCACGGACCTCGGTGCGGGCGCGCCGACGCTGGCGCTCGCGCCTGGCGGCGCGCTGCGCGACGCCCAGCCCGACGACGCGGCGGCGATCGAGGGCCTGGTGGCCGCGGTGTTCGGCGACTATCCGAATCACTATCGCGCGAATCCGTGGTTCGATCCCGCCGGCGCCGCGGCCGGCTACGCCGAATGGGCGCTGGCGCACATTGGCCGTGCGGAGCGGACCTGCTGGGTGCACGAGGTCGACGGTCGCATCGTCGGCCTGGCCTGCGCCGCGCTCGACTCCGCCGGCGCGGTCGCGACCGGCAACCTGCACGGCGTCCACCCGGCGTTCGCACGACGCGGCATCTATCGCGCGATGATCCAGGCCACGCTCGCCCACTACGCGGAGCACGGCGCGCGGTCGTTCTCGATCGCGACCCAGGCCGGCAACCTTGCGGTGCAGCGCGCCTGGGCGGGGCTCGGGCTGCTGCCTCGGCGCTGCGAGCAGACCTTCCACCTGTCGACCCTGTTCGGGCGCGCGCTCGCCGCGCCTGCGGTGGGCGTCGCGCCGGATGACGCCGCCCGTGTCCTTCTCGAAGGCCACGCGCGGGCCTGCGGCGGCGCGGCGCTGGCCAACGCCCGCATCCACCTGCGCGCCGACGCCGGGCGAGCGACGACCCTGCGCAGCGCGCGCGTCGCGCGCCGCGACGGGCGATCCGCCGCGACCACGCTGGCGCAGGATGGCGCCGGCCGCGTGATCGGCTGGATGGCCAGCGACCCGATTCCCTGAACGGAAACCCCCCATGGGCTATGTCTACGTCCTGCTGACCATCCTGCTCACGACCTACGGCCAGCTCGCGATCAAGTGGCAGGTCACGCTTGCCGGGCCGCTGCCGGGCACGCGCGCCGCGCAGGTCGACTACTTCATCGCGCTGCTGCTCAACCCCTGGGTGGTCAGTGCGATCGCGGCGGCATTCGCCGCCATGCTGGCCTGGATGGCGGCGATGACCCGCTTCGAGCTGAGCCAGGCCTATCCCTTCATGGCCGCCAACTTCGTGCTGGTGGGGGTCGGTTCGGTGTGGCTGTTCGGCGAGCCGCTGACGATGAACAAGGTGCTTGGCGTGGCGCTGATCTGCGCCGGCCTCTTCGTGGTGGCCCGCGGATGAGCGCGCCGATCCCCTTCAACCGGCCCTACATGACCGGCCGCGAGCTGTGGCTGATCGCGCAGGCCCACGCGCGCGGCCACCTGTCGGGCGACGGCGAGTTCACCCGCCGCTGCCACGCGTGGCTGGAAGCGCACACCGGCTGCCGCAAGGCGCTGCTCACGCACTCGTGCACCGCCGCGCTGGAGATGTCGGCGCTGCTGCTCGACCTCGCGCCGGGCGACGAGGTCATCATGCCCTCGTACACCTTCGTGTCCACCGCCAACGCCTTCGTGCTGCGCGGCGCGGTGCCGGTGTTCGTCGACATCCGCGGCGACACCATGAACCTCGACGAACGCCTGGTCGAAGCCGCGATCACGCCGCGCACCAAGGCGATCTGCGTGGTGCACTACGCCGGCGTGGCCTGCGCGATGGACGTGATCCTGGACATCGCCGCGCGGCACGGGCTGGCGGTGGTCGAGGACGCGGCACAGGGCGTGGGCGCGACCTGGCGCGGGCGCCCGCTGGGCGGCATCGGCACCTTCGGCGCACTGAGCTTCCACGAGACCAAGAACATCATCAGCGGCGAGGGCGGCGCCCTGCTGGTCAACGACGCGGCCCACATCGAGCGCGCCGAGGTGATCCGCGAGAAGGGCACCAACCGCAGCCGGTTCTTCCGCGGCGAGGTCGACAAGTACACCTGGGTGGACGTCGGCTCCTCGTTCCTGCCGGGCGAGATCGTCGCCGCCTTCCTGTGCGCGCAGATGGAGGAGGTGCAGGCCATCACCGAGCGCCGCCTCGCGCTGTGGAACCGCTACCACGAGGCCCTGGCCGACGCCGAGGCGCGCGGCCGCGTGCGCCGCCCGGTGATCTCGGTCGACTGCACGCACAACGCGCACATGTACTACGTCCTGTTCCGCACGCTGGCCGAGCGCACGGCGGCGATCGCCGCGCTGCAGGCGCAGGGCATCCGCCCGGTGTTCCACTACGTGCCGCTGCATTCCTCGCCCGCCGGCCGGCGCTTCGGCCGCGTGCACGGCGCGATGGACCACACCGATCGCGCGGGCGATACCCTCCTGCGCCTGCCGCTGTGGTTGCCGGACCTCGACATCGAGCGCGTGGTCGAGGGACTGCTCGGGCATCTCGCATGACGCAGTCCGCCGCCCCTCCGGCGGCGCGGCGCGCGCGCTGGCCACTGCCGGTGGTCGGCCTGCTGCTCGCGATCCTCGGCTTCGCCGCCATGCTGGACGCGTGGCGGCTCACCGCGCGGACCGCCAATCCGGTCATCATGGCGGACGCGTGGTACTTCATCGACGTGTTCGTCGAACCGCAGGTTGAGGGGCACCTCGCCTGGCGCGACTTCTTCGCCAAGCGCGAGGCGACCGACCATTCGCAGCCGCTGCACAAGGCGTGGCTGGCGGCCAACGTGCGCTGGTTCGGGCTCGATTTCCGCCTCGATGCCCTGGTCGCCTTCGGCGGCCTCGTGCTGTGCACGCTGGGCCTGCTCGCGGTGGGTCTCGCCGCGCGGCGCGGCCGGCCGGGCATCGGTGATGTCGTCGTGCTGGCCGCCATCCCGCTGCTGATGTTCTCGCTCAACTCGCACGAGATCTACGACTGGCCGCTGGTGACGCAGTACTACCTCGGGCTGCCCTTCGTGCTGTTGCTGTTCGCCGCCTGCGCCCGCGACGCACCGGGCGGCGCGACGAGCGTGTTCGCCGCCGCGCTGGCCGCGCTGGTGGTGCTCGACGGCGGCGGCGTGCTGGCCGCGATCGCCGCCTGCGCGGGGCTCCTGCTGCGCAGCGCGGCGCGCCGGCAGTGGCGGGTCGGCGGGGTGCGGGTCGGCGCGATCGTCGCCGCGTTCGCCGCCTACAAGCTGGCGTGGGCGCTGCTGATGCCACCGCTGCCGCCGTCGGCGGCGGGCGGCCTTTTCGAGGCACTGCGCGGCTTGCCATCCGACTTCGCCTCGTGGTGGTCGATGGTCGCGATCGCCGCCACGTCCTCGCTGGTGCACATCGACCATCTGCGCGACTGGGCGCACGCGCCGGAAGCCGCGCTGCGCTGGGTGTCCGTCATCGGCGCGGCGATGCTGGTGCTGCACGCCGCGTTCTGGGTCGCGGCGCGACGCACGCTGCGCGAGGGCGTGGCGGGGGCTTTCGCCTGCATGCTGATGCTGTACGTCTATGGCATGTGGGCCGGCATCGTGCTCGGTCGGGTGCCGGTGTTCGGGGTCGATTACCTTTGGCAGGCGCGCTACGTCGCGTTCTTCCAACTGGCCATCGTCGCGCTGGCCTTGCAGTGGCTGGCCTCGGCGCCGCCGGCGGGTGGCGACGGTGCGCCGCGCCGCGGTCGGCTGGCGCTGGCGTCCGGCGTCGTGCTCACGCTGCTGCTCGGCGCGCTGCAGGTGCCGATCGCGGCGCGCACCTGGGCGCGCCCGCAGTACCTGCCGGACCACTACGCGCGCAGCGCGAGCGCGTTGTACTGCATCGCCGCCCATCCCGGACGCGCCGACCTCGTCTGCCCGCCCGAGCATGCGGTGTGCGGATGGTCGCCGGAGGTGCGCGACCGCCTCGTCGCGGTGCTGGTCCGGCACCAGTTGAACGCGTTTTCCCCGGCGTTCCAGTCGCGGCATGGGCTGCATCCGGACCCGGTCGTCGATCGCGGCTGCGTCCCGTCGGACGGTTGAGCGGCCGGGCGTCGCGCGGCACGCTTCAGCGCCGCGCGAGTTCGCACAGCCACAGCGGCGGTTCACCTGCGGGCAGCATTGGCGTCGCCACCTGGGTGCAGCGATCCGGCACCCGGGCCAGCCGGTACGCGGCGAGCGCCGGATCGGTCTGCGCCGGGTCATCGGCCTGCAGCAGAACGACCATCGGGCCATCGTGCGCCGCAAGCCGTGCCGCCGCCCGCCGTTGCAGTCCGGGCGCCGGACGCGATGCGTCCCACAGGTTCGATTCGATGCGCACCGCGGATGCCAGTCCCTGCGCGAACGGCAGCACGAAGGACGTCGGACGGTCCCCGGTCATCACCACCAGGCTGCCCGGCGTCAGCGCCACCTGCACCGGGGCGCCGGCGGGCCAGTCGCGGGTTGCGCGTTCGTGGTTCGGCGGGTTGGTCGACAGCACGCAAAGCACGATCGCGGCGAGCGCCAGCCGATGGCCCCCGCTGGCCGCCAGCAGCATCAGCGGCGCGGCGAGTTCCAGCGCGACGAGGTAGCGGTGGTAGCCGAACAGCGGCAGCCACAGCAGGTAGGCGACCGCGAACCCGGTGGAAAGCGCGGCCAGCAGGCGCCGCGGGCCCGGCGCGATGGCGCGCCAGCGCCAGGCGAGCACGCCGATCGCGACCGCCAGCAGCAGCAGGCGCGCGTCGCGGATCCGGTAGTCCGAGGTCGCGCGCCAGTCGAGGAGCGGTGCCAGCGGGCGTGACAGCGCCTCCGTGGCCGAGCCGGGCACGAAGCGCAGGTCGCGTGCGGCGCCTTGCGTGATCCAGTCGCCGCCGAACAGCGCGTCGAACTGCGGAAATACCGGGTTGCCCCAGTCGCGCCACAGTGTCAACGCCCAGGGGCCGGCGAGCAGCACGAAGGCGGCCAGCGCACCGGCGCCGCACCAGGCGGTGAGCTGCCATGCCGCGCGTCGATCGGCCGCGAGCAGCGGCAGGCCGAAGCACAGCCCGAGCGCCACCGGCGCATGCGAGAGCTTGAGCGCCGCCACCGCGCCGAGCAGCGCCCCTGCGGCCAGCGCGCGGCGCGGATCGACACGCTCGCGCGCCGCCGCATCGTGCGCGAGCAGCACGCCGCCGAGCGCGATGCCGGCCAGCAGGGCATCGCCGTAGCTCGCACCGAGCTGGCCGAGGAAGGTGGCGGCCGTGAGGCCACCCGCGACCGCGAGCATCCTCGCCGCGAGCGCGCAATCCGGCGCGAGGCGGGCGGCGAGGGCGAGCAATGGCGCTGCGCACAGACCCTGCAAGGCCCCGATGCAGGCCGCCAGCGCCGCACCACCGAGGTGCTGGAAGGCGACGAAGTGGGGAATCCAGGGCAGTGGATTGAACCAGCTTTGCGCCTGCGCCGCGGCGAGGTCCGTTGTCGCGCGGTCCTCCAGCCAAGCCCAGGCGACATAGAGGTGGTAGTTGCGCAGGTCCCAGTTGGCGTCGGGCCCGAACGCCAGCGCGGCGAGGCCGCACCCCGCGCAAGCCAGCGACACACCGATCCAGTTGACGCCTGCTTCGGATCGCATCACGCGCAACCGCCGGCGTCGTCCGAACCGATCAAGCGCGGGCCGCGAGGCGAAAGCGCTCGCGCCCGCGATGGATCACGCTGGATCGAAGCCTGCACGCCGCCGTGCTTCGCCGGGATCGACGACGGGCTTGCCGTGTCCGGGAGGTCTCGCGTGGCGCGGTGCCTCGACTGGGGCTTGCCCGCGGGCAGGGCGGCTCCGCGGCGCAGCTTGCGGTCAGCGCCTGACGATCCAGAAGCTGCCGCCCGCGAAGGCGTGGCCGGACGGGTGGGCGAGCGCGGCAGCGACGAGTTCCGGGAAGCGGAAGAATGCATAGCTGCAGCCGAAGGTGACCTCGAAGGCGTTGGAGTACATGAGCAGGGCCCGGAGCACGTACTGCTCGTTCCAGCTCCGGTTTTCCGCGATGACCCAATCACGCAGGTAGTCGTGCGGCAGGAAGATGTCGTGGATGTGGATGTGCACGCCGGGCGCCAGGCGTGGCAGCACCTCGAAGTACAGGTAGTTGACGTCGCTGCCGGTCTTGGCCACGTGGGATGAGTCGATGAACAGGATGTCGCCCGCCTCCAGCTGCGCGAACGTGTCCAGCGGGACGTCCTGCACCTTGTGCTGGAGCAGTTGCGTGATGCCGTCGACGCCCCGGCGCAGGAACGGGCGTGGGTACGGTTCGATGCACGTGAACGCCATGCTGCCGTCGAGGAAGCGTCGATTCACGTCCGCGGCGAGCAGGCTCGAAAAGCCGGACCCCACTTCGATCATCCTGCGTGGCCGCAGCTTGCGCAGGAAGACGAAGAATGCGCGGCAGTCCAGCCAACTGAACTGCGAGTTGCGGACGAAGAAACGATCGAGGTCGGCCGTCTCCTGGAGTACCTCGGGATAGTCCCATTCGGGCATGAACGCAGGGAACCAATCGCCGAGGACTTCCTGGTGCGAGGCGTCGTTGAAGTCGATGCCCAGGACCTGGGGGGCGGGCGGCCAGATCGAATCGGCCCGTGCCGCGATCTCCGCGGGATCGACGATCGGCGAGTAGAAGTGTCCGTTCGGATGCGCTGGTTTCGTTGCAATCGCCATGCTCTGGGTTCCTTCAGGTCGGTCGCCGGCGCGCCAGCGCGAGCAGTCGGATTGCGCCGTGCCGGACTCGTCCCAGCCAGCCGGCGTACAAGGCTTCGTTGGCCCGGTCCAGCAGGGACGTCAGTCGTTCGACATCGCGGTACAGCCGCTGGTTGTGTTGATCGCGTCGCGCCAGCAGTCCACGCAGGGTCTCCACGTCTTCGTCGGTCAGCACGTGCCCCGCCGTGATCTGCGGCGGCAGCGGGCGATCGACGTAGATCGTCGAATGGGTTTCGGCGAGCTCGTCCGCCGGGCGCTCGCGCGTATAGAAGTACAGCGCGATCGAGCGCCGGCTGAGGTGGCGCTTGTCCGGCGGCAGGTTGATGCGCGAGAAGCCATGCCAGGAGATCTCGTTGGTCTCGAAGATCACGCAGCGGTTGAACAACGGGGTCACCAGCCTGACGTCGTTGTCCGGCGCGCGCGGGTCGCGGTGGAGTTCCAGCGAGCCGCCCCAGGCGTCGTCCCACTCGGGGTTGAGGTAGATGATCAGGTTCAGGCGCCGGTGGCTGCGATCATGCGGGTGGCGGTTGAAGTCGATGTGCGGGTCGAGGTCCTGGCCGTCGCGGTTCTCGTGCGTGCCGCCGCCGAAATACCACGGGTCGTACTGCAGGTCCTCGATGCCGGTGATGCGACCGACGAGATCGAGGAATTCGCGCGATTTCACCAGGTCGTCGAGCGCGGCATAGGCCGGCCCCAGTCCGCGGATGCGTTCCACCACCGCCTTGTTGCCGATCTCGCCAGCCTCGTTGCGCGCGTACTTCGGGTCGAAGGGCGGAAACCCGCTCAGCAGCGCTTCGGCGAACCGGTGTTCGAGGAATCCGTCGATGATCACGTGCCGGAACGGTTTGCCGGCCGCGAAGCGGCCGGCGAGTTCGTCGACATCGCGACGGACGATGGAAGCGATCGGGTCGGACATGGCGGGCTCGGCACGCTGCGGCGACATGATGCCACGTCGCGATGCCGCCGAGGCCATGCGGGACGCCCGCGGCATGGCGAGCCCGCGACCGCCGGGCGAAGTCCGTCCGCCGCGCGTTGCGGCCCCGCCGGACTCAGCTGCACGCCCCCGCGGCGGGCCGCGTCAAGCGAACCAGACGCATCGTGCCGCTGCCCCATCCGGGCAACGTCGAGTTCCACTCGAGACGGCCGTTGTTGCAGTCGTCGAAGGTCAGCGTGACCCGGCCCCAAGGCGTTCGCGTGACCTCCGAGGGGTTGAAGTTCGGCTGGAAGCGCGCGCCGCCGGTGATCAGTGCGTCGATCTCGGCACGATTGCCGCTCCAGGCGCCAGCGCCTGCGATCCAGGCCTGGCCGCCGGACGGCGCGTAGGTGTACCAGCCGATCGAAAGCAGGTTTCCCGCGATGGCTTCGATGATGAGGCCCTGGCCGTCGCGCTCGGGGTCGTACCAGGTGCCGGTGATGCCGGGGCCGATCACGAAGGTCGACTGCGGCGGGCCGTCGCTGATGCGGAACACGCGCTCGCTGTCGGTCAGGTACATCTCGCCCTGTTCGTCGACGCCGAACGAGGCGATCGACAGCGTCGTGTCCAGCAACTGCCGCGTGGCCACCGCGCCGCCCGCGCGGGTGAGCGCGAACACGCGACCCGAGCAGTAGTCGGCATACAGGTACACCCCGACCAGCCGCGGGTAACGCGCGCCGCGGTAGACGTGGCCGCCGGTGATCGAGCAGTTGCCGCCCGTGTGGTCGTAGGTCGCGTCCGGCGGCGTCGGGTTCGCGACCGCCGCGCACTCGGACGCCGACGCCGCGCAACGATTGCCCTCGAAGGCGCGCCAGCCGTAGTTGCGCCCCGCGGCGCCGGCCGGCTGGATGTTGATCTCCTCGATCAGTTGCTGGCCGACGTCGGCGATGTACAGCTCGCCGGTGGCCGGGTCGAAACTGGTGCGCCACGGGTTGCGCAGGCCCCAGGCCCAGATCTCGGGGCGGCCCTGCGCCGGGTCGGTGAACGGATTGCCGGCCGGGATGGCGTACGGCGTGGTGCCGGACTCGGTGTCGATGCGCAGGATCTTGCCCAACAGGACCTGGCGGTTCTGCGCGAAATTCTGCGGGTCGTTGGCCGAGCCACCGTCGCCGGTCGACAGGTAGAGCATGCCGTCCGGACCGAACAGCAGCTTGCCGCCGTTGTGGTTGCTGAAGGGCTGCGCGAAGGAAAGGATCGATTCGCGGCTCGCGGGGTCGCCGCGGCCGGCGGCGTCGAGGCGGTAGCGGTCCAGCTGGCTGCGCCCCGTGCGGTCGGTGTAGTAGACGTAGAACCACCGCTTCTGCGCGAAACCCGGCGGGAACACCGCCGACAGCAGGCCCTGTTCGTTGCCGTCGGAGCCCACGCGATCGACGATGTCGAGGAACGGCTGCGGATCGAGCGTGCCGTTTCGCAGCACCTGGATGCGGCCGATCTGCTGCACCAGGAACAGGCGGTTGCTGCCGTCGCCGGCGTTGACGATGTCGACCGTGCCGAGCACTTCGGGTCCGGTCGGCGTCAGCCGCAGGTCGATGTCCTGCGCCGGCAGCAGCCCGGCGTACAGCATGAGTGCGGCGAGCATCCAGCGCATGGTGGTCGTCCCGCGGGGAGGGCGGAACGAAACTACGACGCCCGTCGTATCCCGTCAAGGCGCGCGGCGGGCTCAGCCTTCGGCCAGTCCACGCACCCGTTCCAGCACCTCGTCGCGGGACGCCGCCTCCAGCAGCCGCCGTCCGCGTGCGCGCAGCGCCTTGCGCGACAGGCCGAGCAGCCGCTCGCGCGCCTCGAGGATCGCGCCGGGGTGCATGCTGAACGCGTCCAGGCCCAGCGCCAGCAGCAGCGGCAGCAGGTCGGCGCTGCCGGCGAGTTCGCCGCATAGCGTCAGCGGCCGCCGCGCGCGGCGCGCGCTTTCGACGGTCAGCGCGATCAGGCGCAGCACGGCCGGATGCAGGGGGTCGTAGGTGGAGGCGACCGCGGCATTGTTGCGATCCGCGGCCAGCGTGTACTGCACGAGGTCGTTGCTGCCGAGCGCGAGGAAGTCGCAGGCGTGCGCGATCTCGCTCGCCACCACCACCGCGGCGGGAACCTCGATCATCGCGCCGAGCGGCACCTGCTCGGCCACCGCCAGGCCCTCGCGCTGCAACTGGCGGCGTGCGCCGGCCACCAGGTCCGAGACCTGCACGATCTCTTCCACCGCGGTGACCATCGGCACCAGGATGCGCACCGGCCCGTAGGCCGAGGCGCGCAGCATGGCGCGCAGTTGCACCATGAAGTGGCTGCGCCGCGCCAGCGACCAGCGCACGCCGCGCAGGCCGAGCGCGGGATTGGGCTCGGGCCCCACGCCGAGCGCACCGGCGCCCGGCTTGTCGGCGCCGAGGTCGAGCGTGCGCAGGGTCACGGGCTTGCCCGCCATCGCCATCACGGCGTCGCGGTAGGCCTTGAACTGCTCGTCCTCGCCGGGCGCCTCGCCCGGCTTGAGGTACAGGAACTCGGTGCGGAACAGGCCGATGCCGTCGGCGCCGACGCGGCGCGCGCGCGCGATCTGCTCCGTCTGCTCGGCGTTGGCGTGCAGGCCGATCGTGGCGCCGTCGCGGGTCCGGGTGGCCTGCGATTTCAGTTGCGCGCGGCGGCGTTCCTGGCGACTTGCGGCGCGCTGGTGCTCGCGCAGGCGGCGCAGGTCGATCGCGTCCGGCGACACCGTCACGCGGCCGGCATCGGCGTCGACCAGCAGGGTGTCGCCGTCGCGCACCGCGTCGAGCGCCGCGCCGCAGCCGATCACCATCGGCACGCGCAGCCCGCGGGCGAGGATCGCGCTGTGCGAGTACACGCTGCCCTGGGTCGCCACGATGGCGACCAGGCCGTGCTCGTGCCACCAGTCGAGGTCGGCCGGCGACAGCGATTCACACACCAGCACGGTGCCGGCGGCGCCCGCGTCGGGGCGCGGCATCGCCCCGCCGCCGCGGCGGAAGGCGGCGAACACGCGCGCCACGACCTGTTCGAGGTCCTCGCGACGGCTGCGCAGGTAGGGGTCGTCGATCGCGTCGAAGGCCGCCGCCAGCGCGGTGCGCTGCGCATCGAGCGCGGCACTCGCCCGCTGCAGCCCGGAGCGGATGCGGTCGGTGACGCCGTCGATGAACTCGGGGTCGTCGAGGATCAGGGCGTGGGCCTCGATGAAGTCGCCGATCTCGCGCGTCAGGCTGCCGCGCAGGCGACGCCGCAGGGCGGCCAGCTCCTCGCGTGCGCTGTCCAGCGCGTGCAGGAAGCGCGCCACCTCGGCGTCCACCTCGTCCGGCGCCAGCGGTTCGCGGTCGACCTCGAAACGCGTCGGATACAGCACGCGCGCGCGCCCGACCGCGATGCCGCGCGCGCCCCCCGCGCCCTCCAGCTGCACGCGCAGGTTCATTCGTCCTCCCCGAAGCGGGTGGCGAACAGGTGTTCGGCGGCGTCGGCGGCGGCCTGCGCGTCCGGGCCCTCGGCGCGCAGCGCGACCACGCTGCCCTTGGCGGCGGCGAGCATCATCAGGCCCATGATGCTCTTGGCGTTGATCTCGCGCCCGCGCAGGGCGAGGAAGATGCGCGCATCGAACGGCGCCAGCGCCTGCACCAGTCTGGCCGAGGCCCGTGCGTGCAGGCCGAGTCGGTTGATGACGGTGAGCTGGCGTTCGACCACGGCGTGCGCGCGGCCTCAGGCGCTGTCGACGACCACGCCGGTGCGGCCGCCGGAGGCGGCGGTCGCGGCGAGGTCGTCGAGCGCCTGCTCGGGGTAGTTCAGCACGCGCAGCAGCATCGGCAGGTTCAGCCCGGAGACGCGCCGCGTGCGCGTGCCCTGGCGGCCGATGTCGGCGGCGACGTTGCTGGGCGTCGAGCCGTACAGGTCGACCAGCAGCAGCACGCCGTCGCCGGCATCGAGCTCGCGCATCGCGCGCGCCGCGCGGTGCGCATAGGCCGCCGGATCGTCGCCGTTGGCGAACTCCACGGCCTCGACGCGCAGCGACAGCGCGCCGACCACGCCCCGCGCGGCGCCGACGAGCGCGCTGCCGAGGCCGGCGTGGGAGAGGAGGAGGATGCCGACGCTCATTCGAGTTCCCGATGGAATGCGATGACGGTGCCGTGCGCGTCGCGGAACGCTTCCGCGAGGCGCTCGACCAGGTACACGGAGCGGTGCCGCCCGCCGGTGCAGCCGATGCAGGTGGTGACGTAGGAGCGCTGCTCGGCCTCGAAACGCGGCAGCCAGCGCGCGAGCATCTCCCGCACGTCCTGGAAGTAGCGCTCCACGTCCGGCTGCCCCTGGAAATACTCGCGGATCGCCGCGTCGCGGCCGGACAGCGGGCGCAGCCTCGGGTCCCAGTGCGGGTTCGGCAGGCAGCGCGCGTCGAACACGAAGTCGGCGTCGGGCGGCACCCCGCGCTTGTAGGCGAAGGACTCGAACATCAGGGTGGTGCCGGTGGCCGCTGCGCCGAATTCGGCGGCGACCAGCCGGCGCAACTGATGCACGTTGAGGTCGGACGAATCGACCACGCGATCGGCGATCGCGACCAGCGGGCGCAGAAGTCGGCGTTCGAGCGCGATCGCATCGGCCAGCGGCATGCTGTCGGAGGTCAGCGGATGCCGTCGGCGGGTGTCGGAGAAACGCTTGAACAGCACCTCGTCGCGGGTGTCGAGGAAGATCAGCCGGTAGTCGATGCCGCCGGCGGCGATGCGGGCGAGGATCTCGGGCAGCCGCATCAGGTCCTCGACCCGGTTGCGCACGTCGACCCCGACCGCCAGCCGCGGATAGCGCCCGGCCTGGTTGCCGGTGACCGACTCGACGAAGGCCGGCATCAGCGCGACCGGCAGGTTGTCGACGCAGTAGTAGGCGAGATCCTCCAGCGTGCGCAGGGCCACGGTCTTGCCGGAGCCGGACAGGCCGCTGACCACCACCAGCCGCGTGGCCGGCGGGCCGTCGTCCGCGCGCGAGGGGGGAGGTGGCGTGAAGCGCTCGGTACTCATGGGGTCCTGACGCGGTGGCTCGCTTGCCCGGTATAGCGCAAGGCCATCGCGGCGTCGATGGTCGGCGGGCGCTGCCGCATCGAGCCAGCCACGGTGGACCGTATCGGACTCCCGACCCATGCCATGGAGCGACCGCGGCCGGATCGACGGCCGACTGCCGTCCCTCACCGCTCGCGCGACGGCAACCCCATCACGCGGCGCAGGAACGGCACCGTGATCCGCCGCTGCGCCGCGAGGCTCTCGCGGTCGACGCGGTCGAGCAGGTTGAGCAGCGCGCCGAGGTCGCGTGCGTGGCGCCGGAACAGGAAATCGAGCACCGTGTCGTCGACCTCGAAGCCGCGCGAGCGGGCGCGCTCGCGCAGCACGTCGCGGCGCGCCGCTTCGTCCAGCGGCTTGAGTACGAAACGCAGGCAGGCCGCCAGCCGCGAGGCGAGGTCGGGCAGCACCAGCGGCAACTGGCCGGGCGGCGCGCGGCCGGAGAACAGCATCGCGGTGCCCGCGGCGCGGCAGCGGTTGTAGGCGTCGAACAACGCGACCTCGGCGCCGCGGTGGCCGCCGATCGCGTGCACGTCGTCGATGCACACGAGGTCGGCGTCCTCGATGCCGGCCAGTGCGTCCTCGGCCTGGGTGGCGCCGAGCGCGGCCAGCGGCAGGTACAGCGCGCGCCGGCCGCCGGCCGCCTGGCAGGCGGCGATCAGCAGGTGCGTCTTGCCCGCGCCCTCCGGGCCCGACAGGAAGGCCCAGGGCGCGCCGACCTGCGTGGCGAGCCCGCGTACCGCGGCCAGCGCCGCGGCGTTGTCGCCCGGATGGAACGCATCGAGGCGCTGGTGCGCCGGAAAGCGCAATCCCAGCGGGAGTTGTGGCGTGCTCACGGCGCCGGCGCGCCGGGCGTGCCACCCGCGGGCGGCGCCCCGGGGGGCGGTGCGTCGGGTGGCGCGGCCGCGGGATCGGCGGCCGCTGCACCGTACAGTTCGCTCGCGAGGTAGCGCCTGTGCGCATGGCGCAGCGCCACCATCAGCACCGCGGCGACCGGCAGCGCCAGCAGCACGCCGAGGAAGCCGAACAATTGGCCACCGGCGAGGATGGCGAAGATCACCGCCACCGGGTGCAGGCCCACGCGGTCGCCGACCAGCCACGGGGTGAGCACGAAGCCTTCCAGCATCTGGCCGACCACGAACACGAGCAGCACCAACCCCGGGTGCAGCCAGTCCTGGAACTGCACCGCGGCCGCGATCAGCGCCGCGCCGCCGCCGACGATGATGCCGAGGTAGGGCACGAAGGACACCACGCCGGCCAGCATCCCGATCAGCACCGCGAGATCGAGGCCGACCAGCATCAGGCCCGTGGTGTAGACCATGCCGAGCGCGATCATCACGCTCAACTGCCCGCGCAGGAACGCCGCAAGCACCTCGTCCGATTCGCGCGCGAAGGTGCTGACCGTGGGTTCCAGCGGTCGCGGCAGCAGGGCGCGCAGGCGCGAGAGCATGTCGTCCCAGTCGCGCAGGAAATAGAACGCCACCACCGGGATCAGGGCCAGGGTGCCGACGAAGCCGACGATCGCCAGGCCGGACTTCGACACCGAGGTCAGCACGGTGGCGGCCACGCCGCCGGCCTGTCGCCAGTGTTCGCGCAGGGCATCGATCAACTGCTGCGGGTTCAACTGGTCGAGCGAGTAGCCGGTGCGTTCGGCCACCCACGGCAGGACCACCGTGTTCACCCACGCCACCACCTGCGGCAGCTTGTCGATCAGGCGCGAGATCTGCGCCTCCAGCAGCGGCACCAGCACCAGCAGCACCAGCACCAGCCCGAGGGTCATCGCGCCGAACACCACCGACACCGCGGCGGTGCGCGACAGCCGCCGCCGCTCGAGCCGGTCGACCAGCGGGTCGCCCAGCCAGGCCAGCAACGCCGCGACCGCGAACGGCGTGAGCACCGGCGAGAGCCAGTAGAGCAGCCCACAGAGGACGGCGATCGCCGCCAGCAACTGCCATTTCTGGGTGTCGGTCACCGGGATTCCTCGCGCTGCCAGGCGCGGCGCGCCTTGGCGCCCCACGTGGTGACGTAGTGTAGTCCGCTGGCGGTGGTCAGCGCGGCGACCAGCAGGACCGCCCCGGCGTCCAGCCAGCCGGGCAGCGTGGTGCCCTCGAGGCCATCGACGAGCACCAGCAGCACCAGCCCGATCTGCACCGCGGTGGTGACCTTGGACAGTCCGCTGGGCGCGGCCTGCAGCGGCCCCACCAGCCGGTGGTAGGCGAACGCGCCGCCGACGATCACCGCGTCGCGCGCGACCACCAGCGCGACCAGCCACCACGGCAGTTCCTCGCCGATCCCGAGCGCGATGAAGCAGCCGAGCAGCATGAGCTTGTCGGCGATCGGGTCGAGCAGCCCGCCGAGCCGGCTCTGCCAGCCGAAGCGCTTGGCCAGCAGGCCGTCGACCGCATCCGACAGGCCGGCGACCGCGGCCAGCAGCAGCGCGGCGCCATGCCGGCCTTCGAGGATCAGCCAGGCCAGCGGCGGCGCCATCAGCATGCGCGCCAGGGTGATCGCGTTGGGCAGCCAGGACAGGCGCATCGTGCGCTCCCGACGGCGGTGGCTCAGCGCACGAGTCGCAGCGCGATGCGGCGCTCGTCGGCCAGCGCGCCTTCGTCGAAGGCCAGCACGCCACCGATCGACAGCACCTGGCGCAGGCGCGCCGGTGTCACCGTCAGGGTCGCGGCGACCTCGAGGGTCGAGCCCTCGGCACCGATCGGCGCGAACGACTGCACCACCGACAGGCCGCCGAGGTAGGCCATCACGCGGCCGTAGTCGTCGGCGCCGGCCACGCCGGCGATCGCGACCTCGTAGTCGGCCACCACGCGCTCGGCCGCCGCCAGCGCGAAGCGCTGCACCAGGCGGTCGGCCAGGCCATTGGCCGCCGCCGCCAGCGCCGTGCCGGCGTCGGGGAAGGTGGCCGACCAGTCGTCCGGGCGGCCGCCATCGGCCAGCGTGAATCGCGCGCCCCAGCCGGGGCCGCTGCGCGACAGCCGCACCACCAGCGCCACCGGCGTGCCGTAGCGCGACGCCGCCGCCAGCGCGGCGGACGAGGGGCCGCCCCACAGCGTGTCGGGGTCGAGCCGCGCCAGGTCCTCGGCATCCATCTGCGGCAGCGCGAGGTCGACCCCGCGCTCGCGCGCGGCGCCGGTCAGCGCGCCGAGCGCGGCAACCTGCGCCGCCGAAGCGATCCGCCGCGTGCTGCCGTCGTCGATCACCAGCCAGACCAGGGTGCGCGGGCGTTCGCTCCACACGCTGCGCCCCAGCGAGGCGAGCGCCGCCTGCACGCCGGCGGGATCGAAGCGCGCCTGCAGGGAGGCGCGCAGCACCGGCGCGCCGTCGGCGCCCTGCCCGACGTCCTGCCGCCATCCGAAGGACTGCAGCAGGCGCGGGGCCTGCTCCAGCACGGCGGGCAGCCGCGGATCGGAGGCCAGCGTGGGATCGCCGGAGGCGCGCACCAGCGCCGACTGCAGCGCCGGCCCGAGCGCCCGCACGCGCTCGGCCTCGTCCTGCGAGGCCACCGGCGCGCTGCCGACGTAGAGGTCCACCGGCTGCGCCCCTGCCATCGAGGCACAGCAAAGCATGGCGCTCAGCAGCAGCAGCAGGACGGACGGGCGCGGCCGGGCGGAAGGGGTCGTCATGCGGCGGACTTGGCGGGACACTGCGGCCATGGTGCCCCGAACCGGCCCACGGCGTCCACGCGGGAAGCGGCGGACGGCGGCGCTGGTATCATGCTCGGCTTCGCCTTCCGCCCGCAGGTTTCCCGTGTCGACGAATCCCGCCGCCGGCGGCCCCGGCCTGACCTATCGCGACGCGGGCGTGGACATCGACGCCGGCGAGGCGGTCGTCGAGCGCATCAAGCCGCTGGTGGCGCGCACCTTCCGCCCGGGCGTGATGGCCGGGCTCGGTGGCTTCGGCGCGCTGTTCGCGCTCAACGGGCGCTACCAGGACCCGGTGCTGGTCTCGGGCACCGACGGCGTGGGCACCAAGCTGAAGCTCGCCCAGCAGTTGAACCGGCACGACACCATCGGGATCGACCTGGTCGCGATGTGCGTCAACGACGTGCTGGTGCAGGGCGCCGAGCCGCTGTTCTTCCTCGACTACTTCGCCACCGGCAAGCTCGACGTCGACACCGCCACCGCGGTGATCGGCGGCATCGCGCGCGGCTGCGAGATCGCCGGCTGCGCGCTGGTCGGCGGCGAGACGGCGGAGATGCCGGACATGTACCCGCCGGGCGAGTACGACCTCGCCGGCTTCTGCGTCGGCGCGGTCGAGCGCGCGGCGCTGCTCGACGAATCGCGGGTGGCGGCCGGCGACGTGATCCTCGGCGTGGCCTCGAGCGGCCCGCACTCCAACGGCTATTCGCTGGTGCGGCGGATCCTGAAGGTCAGCGGCGCGGACCTGTCGATGCCGGTCGGCGGGGTGCCGCTGGCCGATGCGCTGATGGCCCCGACCGCGATCTACGTCAAGCCGATGCTCGACCTGGTCGCCCACGTGCGCGTGTCCGGCATGGCGCACATCACCGGCGGCGGCCTGGTCGAGAACATCATCCGGGTCGTGCCCGAATCGCTCTGCGTCGCACTGGAAGCCTCCGCGCTGGCCCTGCCGCCGGTGTTCCAGTGGCTCAAGGACGCCGGCAACGTGGCCGACGCCGAGATGTGGCGCACCTTCAACTGCGGCATCGGCTACACCGTGATCGTGCGGCCCTCCGAGGTCGCGGCGGCGACCTCGCGGCTGGCCGCGGCCGGGCTCGCGGCCCGCGAGATCGGCGCGATCGAACCCGCACGCGAGGCCAGCCGCGTGCGCATCGGCTGATGCCGGCACCGCTGCGGATCGCGGTGCTCGCTTCCGGACGCGGCAGCAACCTCGCCGCGCTGCTCGCCGCGCGCGAGGCCGGCAGCCTGCCGGTCGAGTTCGCCGGCGTGTTCTCGGACCGAGCGGCCTGCGGCGCGCTGTCGATCGCGCGCGACGCCGGCGTCCCCGCCCTTGCGCTGTCGCCGCGCGACCACTTCGATCGCCTCGCCTTCGACGAGGCCCTGTTCGCCGCCGTCGAGGCGGTTCAGCCCGCGCTCATCGTCTGCGCCGGATACATGCGCATCATCGAGGCCGTCGTGGTCGAACGATTCGAAGGGCGCATGATCAACATCCATCCCTCGCTGCTGCCGGCGTACCAGGGCCTGCGCACGCACGAGCGCGTGCTGCGCGCCGGCGACCGCGTGCACGGCGCCAGCGTGCACTTCGTCAGCGCGGAACTCGACGCCGGTGCGGTCATCGCGCAGGCGCGCATCGCGGTCGGGGACGGCGACACGCCCGAGTCCCTCGCGCGACGCCTGCTGCCGCACGAGCACCGGCTGCTCGCCGCCTGCGTCGGGCTGTTCGCGCGACGCCGCGTGGCGCCGACGCCGTTCGGGGTGGCGCTGGACGGCGCGCTGCTGCAGGAGCCGCTGCGACTCGCCGACGACGGCACCCTGCGCGACGCCGCCGGCGGGCGGGCCTGAGCCGATGCGCGCCCTGCTCGCCCTGCTGCTGGCATGCGGCGCCACCGTGGCGCCGGCCGCCGAGCCGGAGCCCGTGCCGTTCGAGCGCCGTTACGAGGTGCTGCGCAACGGCAAGCCGCTGGGCGATGCCACCCTCTCGCTGCGCCGGGTCGACGTGGACACCTGGTCGTTCACCACCCGCATCCGCGGCACGCGCGGCCTGGCCGGACTGGCGGGCGCCTCGGTCGAGGAGCATTCGGAGTTCACCTGGCACGATGGCCGGCCGCAACTGCTGCGCTATCGCTACCACCAGGACGTGGCGTTCCGCACCCGCGAACGCACGCTCGCGCTGGGCGCCGACGGTCGCATCGACAGCCGCGACGGCGACCGGCGCCACGACCTCGCCTTCGAACCCGGCACCATGGACCGCCACGCGGTGGTGGTGGCGATGCGCGCCGACCTCGCGCGCGGCGCGCGCGGCGACCTTCGCTACCGCGTCGCCAACCGCGACGACGTCGAGTGGCAGCGCTACCGGATCGGTACCGCCGAGCAGGTCGATGCACCGGGCGGCGCACTGGAGGCATTGCGCGTCGAGCGCGTGCGCGAGAACCCCGGGCGCACCACCACCTCGTGGCTCGCGCCCGCGCTCGGCTGGCTGCCGGTGCGCATCGTGCAGCGCGAAGCCGACGGCGAGACGATCGAGATGCGGCTGCTCGCCGACTGACGCATCCGCACTCGCCGCGACGCCGTCGACTTGACCGGACAACCGCGCTGCGCCGCGGCAACCGCCAACACATTGGTGAAAGTCCGGTGCGTGGAAAAACCGCTCACGCCCCGTTGACGAGCGCGCGCAATCGAATAGCCTCGGGTGGTCGCTGTGGGGAGACAGCGCGCCGGGGCTTGGGGGCAAGCATCGGACAACCCGCGTGTCGTCGCTCGCCGCGATGGCCCCGCACGCTCGTGCGTGGTCTTCCGCAATCCAACTCATCACGAAGTGGGGAGAAGTTCGGATATGAAGGCAAGCAAGGCGATCCTCGCCGCCGCGATCGCGGCCGCGCTTCCGGGTGTGCTGCAGGCCGCGGAACTCCGCACGGCCAGCCAACCGATCAAGGGCCAGTACATCGTCGTCCTCAAGCGCGATTTCGTGCGCGTGCCGGGCGAGGTCTCACGCAATCCCGACGTCACCACGATGGCGGCCGAGATGGCCAATGCCTACGGGCTGCAGGTCAGCATGGCGTACGAACACGCCTTGCAGGGCTTCGTCGCCACCGTGGGCGACAAGCAACTGCAGAACCTGCTCGCCGACCATCGCGTCGACTTCATCGAGGAAGACGGCCTGGTGCACGCATCGGCGACGCAGTCCAGCGCGACCTGGGGCCTCGACCGCTCCGACCAGCGCGACCTGCCGCTCAACACGACCTACGTCTACGACACCACGGCGAGCAACGTCCGCGCCTACATCCTCGACACCGGCATCCTCGCCAACCACGTCGACTTCGGCGGCCGCGTCGGCTCCGGCTAAACCGCGATCAGCGACGGCCGCGGCAGCAGCGACTGCAACGGCCACGGCACGCACGTCGCGGGCACGGTGGGCGGCAGCACCTGGGGCGTCGCCAAGGGCGTGACCCTGATCCCGGTGCGCGTGCTCGGCTGCAACGGTTCGGGCACCAACTCGGGCGTGATCGCCGGCATCGACTGGGTCGCGGCGAACCACGTCAAGCCCGCGGTGGCCAACATGAGCCTCGGCGGCGGCGCCTCGGCGGCGACCGACACCGCGGTGACCAACCTGGTCAACGCCGGCGTGTTCACCGCGGTGGCGGCGGGCAACGACAACGCCAACGCCTGCAACTACTCGCCGGCGCGCGCCGCGGCCGCGTTCACGGTCGGCTCGACCACCAACACGGACGCCCGCTCGTCGTTCTCCAACTTCGGCACCTGCCTCGACATCTTCGCGCCGGGTTCGTCGATCACCTCCGCGTGGTTCACCAGCAGCACCGCCACCAACACGATCAGCGGCACCTCGATGGCGTCGCCGCACGTGGCGGGCGTGGGCGCGATCTTCCTCGCCAACAACCCGACGGCCACGCCTTCGGCGGTCGGCACCGCGCTGATCAACAACTCGACGCCGAACAAGGTGACGGGTGCCCAGACCGGCTCGCCCAACCGCCTGCTGTATTCGCGCTTCGGCGGCACCACGCCGGTCGACAACCCGCCGACGGCGAACTTCACGTTCACCTGCACTGGCTTGTCCTGCTCCTTCAACGGCTCGGGCTCCACCGACGACAACGGCATCTCGTCGTATGCGTGGACCTTCGGCGACGGCAGCACGGGCAGCGGCGCCACCGCCAGCAAGACCTACGCGGCGGCCGGCACCTACAGCGTCGTGCTGACCGTGCGTGACACCGCCAACCAGGCCGGCACCCGCACGCAGTCGGTGACGGTGACCGCGGGCAGCGGCGCGCCGTGCACCAACTGCACGCTGTACAGCGGCACGCTGGCTTCCGGCGCGCAGGTCTTCCAGCCGAACGGCAGCTGGTACTACTCGTCGGTGTCCGGCACGCACGCCGGCTACCTGCGCGGGCCGGCCGGCGCGGACTTCGACCTGTACCTGCAGAAGTGGAACGGCGCCTCGTGGGCCAACGTGGCCAGCGGCACCACCACCAGCACCAACGAGAACGTGACCTACAGCGGCACCGCCGGGTACTACCGCTGGCGCGTGTTCGCTTACAGCTGCAGCGGCGCCTACCAGCTGTACATCGCCCGCCCGTAAGCGCGGTGACGATGCGGGCGCAGGGATGCGCCCGGAAAAGCGGCGGCTCGCGAGGGCCGCCGTTTTTTTTCGCGCTCGGCGGGTCGCAGTCGGGATCGCCCCGACCCGGCGCGGCGCCCTCGGCCGGGAGGCCGTGCGACGTCCCGACACCGGATGGGGGCCGAGTCATCCGCCTCGGCTCCATCGCGATGGATCGCGCTCCGCCGGATCGCCACCGCATGCGCATCGCCCGTTCGTTCGCCCTCCTTGCCGCGGCCGTGTCCGCGCCGTCCGTCGCCGCGCCCTTGCTGACGGCGGAGAAGCCGATCCCCGGCCACTACATCGTGGTGTTCCGGCCCGATGCCGTCCGAATGCCGGACGATCCCGCCACCCGGGCGCGACCGGACACGGTGACGCTCACGGCCAGCCTCGCCAACCGGCTCGGCCTGCGCGTGTCGGTCGCCTACGATGCGGCGGTGCAGGGATTCGCGGCGCAAGTCGGGGAGAAGCAGCTCGCCGCCCTGCTGGCCGACCCGCGCGTCGCCTTCGTGGAGCAGGACGCGGTGCAGACCATCGCCACCGTGCAGCAGTCGCCGACCTGGGGCCTCGATCGCAGCGACCAGCGCCACCTGCCGCTGGATGCGTCCTACACCTGGACCACCGGCGCGGCCAACGTGCGCGCCTATGTGATCGATACCGGCATCCATGCCGCCCACGCCGACTTCGGCAACCGCGTGCAGGCCGGCTACACCGCGATCGCCGACGGCCGCGGCAGCGGCGACTGCAACGGCCACGGCACCCACGTGGCGGGCACCATCGGCGGCGCGACCTGGGGCGTGGCCAAGCAGGCCTTGCTGGTCCCGGTTCGCGTGCTGAACTGCAGCGGCAGCGGCACTACCTCCGGCGTGCTGGCCGGCATCGACTGGGTCACCGCCAACCATGTCAAGCCGGCGGTGGCGAACCTGAGCCTCGGCGGCTCGGCGTCGACCGCGATCGACGCGGCCGTGAACCGCGCGATCAGCGCCGGCGTCACTGTTGTGGTGGCGGCCGGCAACAGCGCCACCGACGCCTGCGCCTTCTCGCCGGCGCGGGTGCCGGCGGCGATCACGGTCGGCGCGACCAGCTCCACCGACTCGCGCGCGTCGTTCTCCAACTTCGGCGTCTGCCTCGACCTGTTCGCGCCGGGGCAGTCGATCACCTCCGCCTGGCATTCCGCCAACACCGCGACCAACGCGATCAGCGGCACCTCGATGGCCGCACCGCACGTCGCGGGCGCGGCGGCGGTGTTCCTGTCGGCCAACACCGGCGCCACGCCGGCCGCGGTCGCCAATGCCCTGCTGGCCAACGCCACCCCGAACAAGGTGATGGGCACCGGCGCAGGTTCACCGAACCGGCTGCTGTTCATCGCCGCCGGCGGCACCGCGCCGCCCGACAACCCGCCGCTGGCCAGCTTCACCCGCAGCTGCACGCACCTCGCGTGCACCTTCGACGGGCGCGCGTCCAGCGACGACGTCGGCATCGCGTCGATGTCGTGGACCTTCGGCGACGGCAGCAGCGCGACCGGCACCACGGCCGCCCGAACCTTCGCCGCGGCCGGCACCTACACCGTGACCCTGACCGTGCGCGACACCGCCAACCAGGCCACCAGCGCATCGGCGGCGGTCACCGTCACCGCGCCGCCGAACCTGCCGCCGAGCGCGAACTTCACCTGGACCTGCAGCAACCTGACCTGCACCTTCAACGGCGCCTCGTCGACCGACGACCAGGGCGTGGTGGCGTACAGCTGGGACTTCGGCGATGGCGCGACCGCCACCGGCGTGAGCGCGACCCGCACCTACGCGAGCTTCGGCAGCCGCACTGTGACCCTGACCGTGCGTGACGCGGGCAACCTCACCGGCACGCGCACGGCGACGGTCACCACCGTCTCGTCGGCCACCGCGCCGTGCACCAACTGCACGCTGTTCACCGGCGCGCTGCCATCGCGCGGCACCGCGCAGTACGCCCCGGGCACCGCCGGCTACACCACGACCGTGGCGGGCACGCACACGGGATATCTCGTGGGCCCCGCCACCGGCGCAGACTTCAATCTGGTGCTCGAGCGCTGGAACGGCTCGGCGTGGATCGCGGTGGCCTTCGGCTACGCCGCGGGCGCGCGTGAGACCGTCACCTTCTTCGGCGCGCCCGGCACCTACCGCTGGCGCACCGACTCCATCTTCGGCTCGGGCGCCTACCAGCTGTGGATGGTGCGCCCCTGAGCGCGCGCCGTGCGCGGGCCGTTGGCCGTACTCCCGGCCAACTCCCGCGCCGCGTCCGGCCCCGTACGCACGATTCCACGCCGCCCGTCGGCGTTGGATTCAATTCGCCTCCACGTGGCGCAGGAACGACGTGAGCAGCACCCGACGCGTCGCGCCGGACGGCTCGTAGGCCACGATGATCACCGGCGCCGGGATGTTGATGTTCCCGGACTGGTGCACCGACCGGAAACCCGCGGCCCACTGCAGCGAGGTGCAGGCATCCTCCTGCAGCAGGCAGCCGACGCGCGCCGCATCCGGCGGCTGCTCGAGGTTCTCGAGCACGCCGGGAATCGACGCCGCGGCCGCCTTGATCTCCTTGAACTTCGCGTACAGCTCCTTGGGGCTGCGGATGTTGTTCGCGTTGATGGTGTCGATGATCTCGCGCACCTGCTGCACGGCCTGCGGTCCGATCAGCAGCACATTGTTGAGTTCGGCCACCGGCTCGAACGGACCTTCCAGCGTCGAGCCCGGCATGCGGAAGCGATGGATCAGCAGGCTCGAACCGGTGATCGCATCGAAGCTGCCGGTCGAGAACTGGCGCAGCAGCAGGTCGATGGCGAGGATCACCACCGCGTCCTCGAGGTGCTGCTTGACGGCGCCGTAGACGCGATCGACCAGCCGGTTGCGCAGCCCGGCGGCCGCGACCGCCGCCACCGCCGCGCCGGCGAAGCGCGGCGCCGCACCGCGCGCCGGCGGATTCGCATCGATCAGCCGGATCGCATGGTCGAGATCGGCGCGCACCAGCGCGGGGATGCGCACCGCCAGCAGTCGCGCGATCACCGCACGGCCTTCGGCCGCCGCGGTCGGCGTCGGCGCGAGTCCGCGCAGGCGCTGCAGGCGCAGGTCGATCTGCGCGTTCGCCGCTTCCACCGCCGCGACGTCGGGTTCGGTCGCCGACAGCGTGGTGAGCAGCGCGCGAAGGCTGGCGATCGAGGAACCCAAGGCCGACACCTCGGCGACCCAGGCGCGATCGCCGGCGGTGAGCGGCCGGCCGGCCGCGGCCAGCGCCGCCGTCGACGGCAGGAAGCCGTCGTCGCTGCCGTACAGCGGCACCTCGCGCAGGCGCACGGGATCGATGGCGTTGCGCGTCGCGATCGCCTCCGCACGCAGCGCGGCGAGCGCGGCGGCGTCCTCGGCGATGAACGCGGCCCGCAGGCGCGCATGGAAATCGGCAAGCCGGCGCTGCGCGGCCTGGAAGTCGAGGTGGGCGCGCAGCTCGCCCGAGCCCGCCGGCAGCGGCGGGATCACGGTGAAGCGGCGCTCGCTGCTCGCGCCGGTGTCGGCGCGCGTGGCGCGCAGCCGGAACGCACCGCGCGTGCCGAGGTCGGCGACCAGGGTCGAGCCCTGCACCGTGGGTAGCGGCCCCAGCGACTCGCCGGGCACCGCCGTCACCGTCAGCGCGACCACGGGCGCGGGCTGCACCGGCGCGCCGCCCGGATCGAGTGCTACGGCCGAGAAATCCAGGCCACCGCCGGCGATCAGCGATCCCGTCTCCAGCGTCAGTTGCAGCGCCGGCCCGCCGGCCACCTGCAGCGCCACCGTGCTTCCCGCTGCGGCGCTGCGCGTCGCCGGCGGCTCGGTGCGCACGACCAGGCCCGGCGGCACGTCGTCGGCGTGCACGAAGGTGGTGGCGCCCACGGTGAACCCGGCCCCGGTCAGGATGGCGGTGGCCTGCGCCGGCGTGCGTCGCGCCACGTCCGGCACCGGCACGGGGGGTGGACCCAGCGAGACCGTCAAGGCCACGCGCGAGCCGCGCGCCAGCGGCGTGCCGGCCGCGGGGTCCTGCGCGACCACGGCGCCGGCGGGCACGCTGGCGCTTTCCACGCGCAGCGCGACGTCCGGCGCGAGCAGCGCCGCCTGCAGCGCGGCGCTGGCCTGCGCCTCGGTCACGCCGAGCAGCGCGGGCGTGATCGCCGGTGCGCTGACCTGCACGGTGAAGGCCTGGAAGGCATCCTGGCCGAGTGGATTGCCCACCCGCAACGACACGGTCTGCGCGCCGAGCTGGCCCGCCGTCGGCGTCCATTCGAGGACGCCCGCCGGCGACAGCGTCGCGCCGGCCGGCGCCTGCAGCAGGGTGTAGGTCAAGGCTTCGCCGACCGAATTGCCGAGCGCGGTCACCGCGTAGCGATAGACCAGCCCCACCGCGGCCTGCGCCGGCGCGGTGGACACGATGCGCGGCGGCACGCCGTTGGGGCGCACCTCGATCCGCACCGTGGCGGGCGCGGACTGCAGGGCGCCGTCGCCGGCGCGATAGGTGAAGGTGTCGAAGCGTCCCTCGTCCTGCGGCAGGAACGCGTTCTGGCGGAAGTTGTTGAGGCCCGGCGTGAGCCAGTTCGGCTGCACCACCGCCGGCACGCCGAGGTCCTCCTCGATGTCGACCACGGCGTAGCTGTGGTGGCTCCACAGCTGGCGCGTGCGCGCCCAGTTGTTCGAGGCGCCGCCGATCACGTACAGGCCGGTCGGGAATCCCGCAGCCGTGTTGCTGCGGCTCGCCACCGCCACGATCTCGGCGCGGCCGTCGGCGTCGACGTCGGCGACCACCGGCAGGTCGGAGGCAGTGAAGCTCTGCACGCCGAGCTCCGCACGCAGCGCGCCGGTGGCGCCGTCGTGGATGCGCGTGCTGCGCTCGTCGGCGTAGACCACCTCGGCGCGCCCGTCGTTGTCGAAGTCGAACACGGTCGAGCCGGTCACGGTCGACGGATCGTTCGACGTCGCCGACCAGCGCTGCGTGCCGTCGGTCTCGTGCACCGTGTACACGTTGCGCCACGCGACACCGATCTCCGGCTCGCCGTCGCGATCGAAGTCGGCGACCGTCGGCGCACCGCCGATGAACTGCCCTGCAGGCAGCACCGGCCCCCAGAGCACGGTGCCGTCGGTATCGAACAGCATCACGCCGCGGTTCGGCACCACCGCGACCACCTCGGCCTGCGGGTCGCCGTCGAAGTTGCCGACCGCCGGGAAGGCGGTTTCGGTGAAGGTCGCGGTGCGGCTCCACTTCGTCGTGCCGTCGGCGCGGTAGACCGCGGTGCCGGCCACGACGTCGGGACTGCCGTCGAGGTCGATGTCGGCGACCAGCGGATGGCAGAAGCCGCGACCGATCGCGCCACAGCCGCCGCTGCCCTGCGCTGGCGAGATCCAGCGCCGGCTGCCGTCGGCGTTGTGCGCGATGATCACGCGCGGCGAGGTCACGCCGAACAGCAGCTCCGGCGTGCCGTCGCCGTCGAGGTCCGAGACCACCACGTGGCCCTCGGCCAGCGAATGCCCGGGCGGCAGCGGCGAGCGCCACTTCAGCGTGCCGTCGTGCTCGAACAGCGCGATCTCGGTGCCGTTGACCACGGCGACTTCGCCGAAGCCGTCGCCGTCGACATCGGCGACGGTCGGATTGATCGAGCAGTTGCTGGGCGTGAAGAAGAACGCCGGCGTCGCCGCGAACACCGTTTCCACCGCCAGCGTGTTGCCGCGCAGCGCGACCATCTGCGAGGACGGGCTGCCGCGCACGAACAGGATCGACGGCATGCCGTCACGATCGAGATCGGCGACCGCCGCGGTGTGCATGGCCACCTGCATCGGCACCGAGCGCTCGACCACCGGATCGAGCGTGCCGGTGCCGTCGGGCGGCAGCGTGGTCGGCACGTAGATGAATCCGCCATCCGCAGCACGCGTCAGGGTGCCGGTCGACGGCCCGGTGCCGGCGAGCGCCACCAGCGGATCGCCGTTGGCATCGCTGTCGTTGGCGAGCACGCCGGGGGCCGGGACGACCAGGGTCTGGCCCAGCGACACGACGTAAGCGTCGTCGCGCGCCACCGGGGCCTGCGGATCCACGATCCGCAGCGTGAAGCGTGCGGTGTCGGTCGCACCGTCCGCGTCCTCGACCTGCACGTCGATCGCGTAGGTGCCGACGCGTCCCGCCGCGGTGACCTGCAGCAGGCCATCCAGCGGCCCGACGGCGACGAAATCGGGTGCGGCGACGAGCTGCCAGCGCAGCACGTCGCCGGCATCGGCATCGGTGGCCGCGAGCTGGCGCTGCGCGGCGACACCGACGGTCGCCGCCAGATCGTCGATCGGCGCGATCTGCGGGGCCCGGTTGTCCGCGCGCACGCTGACGCGGAACGCGGTCGCATCGACCTCGCCGCCGGCATCGGTGGCCAGCACGCGCACCACGTGCTCGCCGAGCTGCGCGACCGTGGGCACGAAGGCCAGTGCGCCAGTGGCGGCGTCGAGGGTCATGCCCTGCGGCGCGGCGTCCAGCGCGAAACCCACCCCGTCGCCGGGATCGGGATCGCTGGCGGTGACGGTGAGCGCGAGCAGCGCACCGGGCGCGACGCGCCGGTCGGCGATCGGCGCCAGAACGGGCCGCCGGTTGCGCGAGATCACGTCGATGCCGAAGCGCACGTCGACCAGGATCTGCGGCGTCTCCTGCACGCGAACGCGCACCGGGTGGCGCCCGACCTGCGCGGCCAGCGGCGTGAAGGCCACCGCGCCGCTGGCCGGATCGACGCTGAGTCCGGCCGGCCCTTCGATCACGCTGAACGACAGTGGCGCCCCGGCCTGTGCCGGGGTGGCCGCCACCGTCAGGGCGAGACTGTCGCCGACCAGCACGACGCGATCGGCGACCGCCGCGGCCGCCAGCCCTTCGAAACCATGCGCGAAGACCAGGTCCGCGCCGCGTGGCGCCTGCGCGTTCGCGATCGACGCGCAGCCCGCCGCCAGGACGTAGAACACGGTTCTCGCCAGCGCGGCGAGCGATTCGAAACGCGGAATGTCAGCCAACTCCCGGAGAGGGTAGGTGGCTGTGATACCCCGAAGCGTGGCGCGCACCGCCAGTCCCGGGGAGAACCGGCGTCTGGGTACCTTGGTTCTGCCCCGAATCCAAGGGGCTGACGATGGCGTCCGGGGGCGAAAAGGTACTCCGAACCCGGTTTCCCTTGCGCCGGTCTTCAGCCCGGCAGGCGGCGGATCCGCGCCCCCAGTCCCGACAGCTTTTCCTCGATGTTCTCGTAGCCGCGGTCGATGTGGTACACGCGGTCGACCGTGGTGTCGCCGTCGGCGACCAGGCCGGCGAGCACGAGGCTCGCGGACGCGCGCAGGTCGGTGGCCATCACCGGTGCGGCAGTCATCTTCGGCACGCCCTGCACGATCGCGGTGTTGCCCTCGACCTTGATGTCGGCGCCGAGGCGGCGCAGTTCCTGCACGTGCATGAAGCGGTTCTCGAACACCGTCTCCACGATCACGCCCGTTCCTTCCGCCACGGTATTGAGCGCGGTGAACTGCGCCTGCATGTCGGTGGGGAAGGCGGGATAGGGCGCGGTGGTCAGGCTCACCGCGCGCGGGCGGCGGCCCTTCATGTCGAGGGTGATGAAGTCCGGGCCGACGTCGATCTGCGCGCCGGCGTCCTCCAGCTTGGCCAGCACCGCGTCGAGCGAGGCGGCGCGCGTGCGCTTGGCGGTGACGCGGCCGCCGGTCATCGCGCCGGCGACCAGGAAGGTGCCGGTCTCGATGCGGTCGGGCAGCACGTCGTAGTGCGTGCCGTGCAGGCGCTCGACGCCGTGCACGACGATGGTGTTGCTGCCCGCGCCTTCGATCTTGGCGCCCATCGCGATCAGGCAGTGCGCGAGGTCGACCACCTCGGGCTCCTGCGCCGCGTTCTCGATCACGGTGGTGCCCTCGGCCAGCGTGGCGGCCATCATGATGTTCTCGGTGCCGGTCACAGTGACCAGGTCCATCCACACGCGCGCGCCCTTGAGGCGGTTGGCGCGCGTGTGGATGTAGCCGTTCTCGACCGTGATCTCGGCGCCCAGCGCCTGCAGGCCCTTGATGTGCAGGTCGACCGGCCGGGTGCCGATCGCGCAGCCGCCGGGCAGCGACACCGAGGCCTGGCCGAAGCGCGCCACCAGCGGCCCCAGCACCAGGATCGAGGCGCGCATGGTCTTGACCAGTTCGTAGGGCGCCACGAAGTGGTGGGTGTGGCGCGGGTCGACGTGGATCTTCATCCGCTCGTCGACCACCAGCTGCACGCCCATCTGGCCGAGCAGCTCCATGGTGGTGGTCACGTCGTGCAGGTGCGGCACGTTGCCGATGGTGACCGGCTCGTCGGCCAGCAGGGTGGCGGCGAGGATCGGCAGCACGGCGTTCTTGGCGCCGGAGATCCAGACATCGCCGTTCAGCGGCTCGCCGCCGGAGATCACGATCTTGGCCATCGCCTCAGCCCCCCTGCGCGGCGCGTTCGGCCGGGGTCACGGTCTTGAGCGCCAGGGCGTGGATCGCCCCGCCCATCAGGTCGCCGAGGGTGGCGTAGACCATCCGGTGGCGGGCCAGCGGCAGTTTGCCGGCGAACGCCTCGGACACCACGGTGGCCTCGAAATGCACGCCATCGTCGCCGCGGACGTCGGCGACGGCGCCGGGCAGGCCTTGTTCGATCAGGGTCTTGATGCGGTTGGCATCCATGGAAGACGGGGTCCGGGAAGGGGCGCCGTGAAGCAGGTCGCGGCGTTAGCCGGCCGTGAGCGCTAGAATGACCGCAAATTCTAGCCCAGCCGGGCGCCGCCCACACGGCGCCCAGGCTGGCTCGCCCCCTGCGCCACCGAAACGCCACGCCCATGAACGCCCAGGTCCGCGCCGTACCCGCCCCGCTCCGCCTCGATCCGGAGCGCCTGCTGCGCTCCGCCCGCGAGGTCATCGAGATCGAGTCCCGCGCCATCGGCGGCCTGTCCGGCCGCCTCGACGGCGCCTTCCTGCGCGCCTGCGAACTGATGATGGCCTGCGCCGGGCGGGTGGTCGTCACCGGCATGGGCAAGTCCGGCCACGTGGCGAACAAGATCGCCGCCACGCTGGCGTCGACCGGCACACCGGCGTTCTTCGTCCATCCGGGCGAGGCCAGCCACGGCGACCTCGGCATGATCACGCCCAAGGACGTGGTGCTGGCGCTGTCGAACTCCGGCGAGACCGACGAGCTGCTCACCATCCTGCCGCTGATCAAGCGCCAGAACGTGCCGCTGGTCGGCCTGTCGGGCAATCCGAACTCGACGCTGGCGCGGCTGTCCGACGTGCACCTCGACGTCAGCGTGCCGGCCGAAGCCTGCCCGCTGGGCCTCGCGCCCACCGCCAGCACCACCGCCGCGCTGGTGATGGGCGATGCGCTGGCGATCGCCCTGCTGGAGGCGCGCGGCTTCACCGCCGAGGACTTCGCGCGCTCACACCCCGCGGGCAGCCTGGGCCGGCGCCTGCTGCTGCACATCGCCGACGTGATGCACACCGGCGAGCAGATCCCGCGCGTCGGCCCCGACGCGATGCTGTCCGACGCACTGGTCGAGATGACCCGCAAGGGACTGGGCATGACCGCGGTGGTGGACCCGTCGATGAAGCTGCTCGGCGTGTTCACCGACGGCGACCTGCGCCGCATGCTCGACGACGCGCAGATCGACCTGCGCACCACCCCGGTGTCGGCGGTGATGACGCCGCGCGCGAAGAGCATCGCCTCCGACAAACTCGCGGTCGAGGCCGCGCGCATGATGGAGGACCACAAGATCCACGCCCTGCTGGTGGTCGACGGCGAACAGCGCGTGGTCGGCGCTCTCAACATCCACGACTTGCTTCGTGCGGGCGTGGTCTGAAAGCAGGGCCCAGGTCACAGGGCCCAGGGCCCAGCCGAAGGATTGGATGCTCGCGGTTGGGCGTGGCGCCTCGGTGACCGCTGCCTGAAGCGCCAGCAGGCGACCGCATCGCGACAGGGTGCCGTCCCTATACCCTTTGCCCTATACCCTCTGCCCCCACACCGCGTACTGGGCCCTGAGCCCTGGGCCCTGGGCCCTTCGAACGCAACCCCCCAAAGCCCCTCCAGGCCGCCCGCATGCCCTACACCCCCCGCACCGACCTCCCCGCGCCCGTCCGCGAGCGCGCCGCGCGCATCCGCCTGGCGGCATTCGACGTCGATGGCGTGATGACCGATGGCCGGCTCGGCTTCGACGCCGATGGCATCGAGAGCAAGCAGTTCCACGTGCTCGACGGTTTCGGGCTGAAGATGCTGCGCGACCAGGGCGTGACGGTGGCGATCATCACCGCGCGCTCGTCCGGCGTGGTGGCCGCGCGCGCAGCCGAACTGGGCATCACCGAGGTGCACCAGGGGCAGAAGGACAAACTGGCCTGCCTGCAGGCGATCGCCGCGCGGCTGGGCTTCGCGCTGGAACAGGTGTCCTACATGGGCGACGACCTGCCCGACCTCGGCTGCCTGCTCAAGGCCGGGCTGTCGTGTGCGCCGCCGAACGCGCATCCGTGGGTGCGCGAGCGCGTGCACTGGCGCACCCAGTTGCCCGGCGGCAGCGGCGCGGTGCGCGAGCTGTGCGACCTGATCGTCGCCGCGCAAGGCGGCGCCGAGGCCGTGATCGCGCGCTGGACCCCGGCATGAAACCCGCCACCGACGGCGTGCGCCGCAGCCTCGAGTGGGCGGCGGCGCTGGCGCTGGTCGCGCTGGTCACCGGCTGGCTGGCCTGGCTGCAGGGCGAGGACGGCGACATCGATGCCTTCACCGGGCCGCCGCGCTCCGATTACCAGTTGTCGGACTTCTCGCTGCGCGCGATGGGCGACGACGGCAAGCTCGCCTTCACGGTGGAGGCGCCGCGGCTGGCGCGCCATCCGCACCTCGGTACCTTCGAGATCGAGGAGCCGCGGTTCGTGATCCTGGACGGCAACGGCGATGCCTGGGACGCCCGTTCGCGGCGCGGCTGGGTGCGCGCCGACGGCAAGGAACTGCGCCTGTCGGAGGCGGTCGCCGCCGATCGCCGCGCGGATGCCGACAGCGTGCCGGTGTCGCTGCGCACCGAACGGCTCGCCGCACTGCTGGCGGAGAACCGCATGACGTCCGATGCGCCGGTGACCCTCACCCAGCCCGGGCTTATACTGCGCGGCACCGGCCTCGACGCCGACCTCAAGCAGAACCGCTTCAGCCTGCTCGCCGACGTGAAGGCCCGCTATGAGAAACCGCGCTGAACTGCTCGCGCTCGTCCTGCTGCTGACCAGCCTGCCGGCGGCCGCACTCAAGAGCGACCGCGACAAGCCGATGGACATCCGCGCCGACGCCTCGTCGGCGTTCACCGGCGAAGGCAAGGCCACGCTGACCGGCAACGTGGTGATCACGCAGGGCACGCTGGAAGTGCGCGCCGATCGCGCCGACATCAGCCAGTCGGAATCGGGCGAGGTGTCGCGCGCGGTGCTCACCGGGGCCCCCGCCACGCTGGCCGAGGACCTCGACGACGGCGGCCGCCTCGACGCGCGCGCGGCGAAGATCGACTACGACATGGCCGGCAAACTGGTGGTCCTGACCGGCGACGCCGTGGTGGCCCAGCCGCAGGGCGAACTGCGCGGCGAGCGCATCACCTACAACCTCGAGACCGGCCGCCTCGACGCCGGCGGGCCCGAGGGCGGCAACCGCGTGTTCCTGCGCATGAACCCGCAGCCGAAGAAGCCCGCGGCGCCGGCGGCCGACAAGCCCGCCGACTGATGCTCGCCGCGCGCGGCCTGAAGAAGCGCTACCGCGCGCGCGAGGTCGTGCGCGACTTCTCGTTTGACCTCGCGCCGGGCGAGGTCGTCGGCCTGCTCGGGCCCAACGGCGCCGGCAAGACCACCTGCTTCTACATGGTGGTCGGCCTGGTGGCGGCGGACGCCGGCCGGATCACGCTCGACGACCAGGACCTCACGGCGCTGCCGATGCACGCGCGCGCGCGGCTCGGCGTCGGCTACCTGCCGCAGGAGGCCTCGGTGTTCCGCAGCCTCAGCGTGGCCGACAACGTGATGGCCATCCTCGAACTGCGGCCCGACCTCGACGCCGCCGCGCGGCGCAAGGAACGCGACCGGCTGCTCGACGAGCTGCAGGTCTCGCACCTCGCCAACGCGCAGGGCCAGGCCCTGTCGGGCGGCGAGCGGCGCCGGGTCGAGATCGCCCGCGCGCTGGCCGCGCGGCCGCGCTTCATGCTGCTCGACGAGCCCTTCGCCGGGGTCGACCCGATCTCGGTGGCCGAGATCCAGCGCATCGTCGCCCACCTGAAGTCGCGCGGGATCGGCGTGCTGATCACCGACCACAACGTGCGCGAGACGCTGGGCATCGTCGACCGCGGCTACATCCTCAACGACGGCAAGGTGCTGGCGCAGGGCAAACCCGCCGCACTGCTCGACAACGCTGAAGTGCGCGCGGTCTACCTCGGGCAGTCGTTCCGCATGTAGGGGCTTGCGGCGTCCCGCCCGACCGGGCATAGAATCCGGCATGGAATGCTTTTTGCTTCGCGGCCTGCCCGGTCGTGCGGCAGGACCCACCGCCCGCGATGAAACCCTCCCTCCGCCTCGGCGTCTCGCAGTCGCTGACCCTGACGCCGCAACTGCGCCAGGCGATCCGGCTGTTGCAATTGTCCGCGGCGGAGCTGGAAATCGAGATCCGCGAGGCGCTGGAGAGCAATCCGCTGCTCGAGCGCAGCGACGACCGCGAGGCCGACGGCACGCCGCCGGACGCCGGCAGCGAACCGGCCGCAGCCGCCGAGGGCGGCGCCGACGAGGCACCGGCCGCAGAGGAGCGCGGCGACGAGCGGGGCGATGATCGCGGCGAGGACCGGATCGAGGACCACGCCGGCGAGCGCGAGGCGTCCGCCGAGGACTGGCCCGATGACGGCGCGGCGGGCGACTGGGAGCCCTCCAGCGGTGGCGGCACCCCGACCGACGAGGACGGCTTCGAAGCACAGTCCGCGGCCCCGGAGAGCCTGCAGGACCACCTGCGCTGGCAGTTGAACCTCACCCCGCTGTCGCCGCGCGACCGCGCGATCGGCGAGGCGATCATCGAACTGCTCGACGAGGACGGCTACCTGCGCGAGGACCACGCCGCGGTGCGCGCGGCGCTCGGACCCGGCATCGCCGCCGACGACGACGAGATCGAGGCCGTGCGCCACCGCGTGCAGCGCTTCGAGCCGGTCGGCGTGGCCAGCCGCAACCTCGCCGAATGCCTGTGCGTGCAGTTGTCCGAACTGCCGTCCGACACCCCGCAGCGGGACCTCGCGCTGCGGCTGGCGCGCGACCACCTCGAGGCGCTGACCCGCGAGCGCGCCCGCCTGCCGCAGCGGCTGGGCGCCGAGCCCGCCGACGTCGAGGCGGCGATCGCCCTGCTGCGCGGGCTCGACCCCAAGCCCGGCGCGCGGCACGCCGGCGGCAGCACCGACTACGTGGTGCCCGACGCCTATGCCTACCGCCACGAAGGGCGCTGGCGGGTGCGGCTCAACCCGGCCTGCCAGCCCTCGCTGGCGATCAACCGGCACTACGAGCGGATGGCCGCCTCGGCCCGCGACGCGGCCGGCACCTACCTGCGCGGCCGGCTGCAGGAGGCGCGCTGGCTGATCCGCTCGATCCGGGCCCGCGGCGAGACGATGATGAAGGTCGCGCAGGCGATCGTGCGCCAGCAGGGGGCCTTCCTCGACTACGGCCCGGAGGCCATGCGGCCCCTGACCCTGCGCGAGGTGGCGGAGGAGATCGGGGTGCACGAGTCCACGGTCTCCCGCGTGACCACGCGAAAATACCTTCACACGCCGCGAGGTACGTTCGAGTTCAAACACTTCTTCAGCGTGGGACTGGCGACCGACGAGGGCGGCGAGGCCTCGGCGACCGCGATCCGGGCCATGATCCGCAAGCTCATCGACGACGAGATTCCCGCCAAACCCCTGTCGGATCAGGCGATTGCGGACGAACTCAAGGCCCGTGGCATCGCGGTGGCGCGACGCACCGTGGCGAAGTATCGTGAAGGCATGAACATCCCGTCCTCCAGCGACCGCTGCCGCCTCGGTTGAAGACGCCCATGGCCGCCCGCAAATCGACAGTGAAGAAGGCCGCGCGGACGGGCGCGGCCGGCAAGGCTTCCAAGACGTCCGCGGTGACGCGGGCGTCGAAACCACCGAAGGCTCCCGAGAGCCTTCGCACCACCAGGAGGTCCGAGATGCAGATCCAGGTCAGCGGCCAGCAGATCGACGTCACCCCCGCCCTGCGCGACTACGCCACCGGAAAGATCGGCCGCATCGCCCGCCACTTCGAGAACACGATCGCCGCCAGCGTGGTGCTCGGTGTCGAGAAGCTCAAGCACCGTGCCGAGGCCACGCTCAAGGTCTCGCGGCGTACCATCCACGCCGAAGCCGATGGCGCCGACATGTACGCCGCCATCGATGTGCTCTCCGACAAGCTGGACGGCCAGGTGCGCAAGCACAAGGAAAAGCTGAAGAACCACCATCGCGCCGAGGCGCAGAAGGCGCGCAAGGGCGCCTGAGCGCGCCGCGCCGACCACCCCGGGGCCGCCTTGCGCGGCCCCGGTTCCATCCGGGGGAAGACGAACGCCATGCACATCGCCGACCTGCTCACGCCCGCGCGGGTGGTGGCCGACGTCCGCGCCACCAGCAAGAAGCGCCTGCTGGAGCAGCTCGCCAACCTGCTCGACGACGGCGAGTCCGCCGACACCGAGCGCGCGATCTACGATTCGCTGGTCAAGCGCGAGCGCCTCGGTTCCACCGGCCTGTCGCACGGGGTGGCGATCCCGCACGGCCGCAGTGCCGCCATCCAGCGCGCCTCGGGCGCCTTCGTGCGGCTCGCCGATCCGGTCGACTTCGGCGCGATCGACGGCCAGCCGGTGGACCTGGTGTTCGCGCTGGTGGTGCCCGAGCATTTCACCGACCAGCACCTGATGTTCCTCGCCGAACTCGCGGAGACCTTCTCCGACTCGGCCATGCTGGCGCGACTGCGCGCCGCGCGCGATGCCCAGCACCTGTTCGAGCTGCTGACGCGCGCGCCGGAGCGCACGGCCGCGGCATGAACGCCGAAGTCGCGCGCGCGCAGCTCGTCGCACGCGAGATCTTCGAGGCGCTGGCCGGCCGCCTCGGCCTGCGCTGGACGGCCGGCCGCAAAGGCGAGCAGCGGCCGCTGGACATCGGCGAATCGCAGCAGCGCCGGCCGTCGCTGGTCGGCTACCTCAACATCATCTACCCCAATGCGATCCAGATCGTCGGCAACGAGGAACTGCGCTACCTCGACGGCCTCGACCCGCGGCAGCGCTGGGACACGGTGGCCAAGATCTTCGGCTACCGCCCGACCGCGGTGATCGTGACCCGCGACCAGTCGGTGCCCGACGATCTGCAGCGCACCGCCGAGGAAACCGGCACCCCGCTGTGGGTCAGTCCGCGGCGCGGCCACGAACTGCTGACCTACCTGCAGTACCACCTCGCGCGCGCGCTGGCGCGCAGCACCACGCTGCACGGCACCTTCATGGAGGTGTATTCGATCGGCGTGCTGATCACCGGCGAGGCCGGCGCGGGCAAGAGCGAACTGGCGCTGGAACTGCTCACCCGCGGCCATCGCCTGATCGCCGACGACGCGCCCGAGTTCACCCAGATCGCGCCCGACATGCTCGACGGCTCCTGCCCGCCGATGCTGCAGGACCTGCTGGAGGTGCGCGGGCTCGGCATCCTCAACGTGCGCGAGATGTTCGGCCACACCGCGGTCAAGCGCAACAAGTACCTGCGCCTGATCGTGCACCTCGCCGAGGCCGGCCGGATCGGCGGCGACGACGGCATGGCGCGCCTGACCGGGCTCACCGACTTCCGCCACGTGCTCGACGTCGAGGTCCCGCAGATCACGATCCCGGTCGCGCCGGGCCGCAACCTCGCGGTGCTGGTCGAAGCCGCGGTGCGCAACCACCTGCTGCGCAGCAAGGGTATCGATCCCGCGCAGACCTTCATGGACCGGCAGGCGCACGAGATGCGGCGCCACGATCCGTCCTGATCGCCGGCGCGCGGCAGGCTCAGTCGCGCGCCCGCAGGCGCCGGTCGAGTTCCGCCAGCCGCTCCGGCGTGCCGACGTCGGTCCACGCGCCGCGATGGTGTTCACCGGTCACCCGGCCGCGGCGCATCGCTGCGCGCAGCAGCGGGGCGAGCGGGAAGCGCGGCGGGTCGAGGCGCGCGCCCGCCGTGTCGCCGATCACCGCGCGCCAGTCGTCGAGCAGGGTGGCGCGGTAGGCGCCGATGCCGGCGAATGTCAGGCGCTGCGCGGCCGGGCCCGGGGGCGCGTCCCCATCGTGGACGGTTGCATCGGCGTCGAGCCAGAAATCGCCGCGCGGATGGTGGGCGGGGTTGTCGACCAGCACCAGGTGCGCGAGGCCGACCGGGGCGGCGGGCAGGCGCGCCGGATCGAAGTCGCAGTGGATGTCGGCGTTGATCGCGTGGAAGGCCGGACCCAGCAGGGGCAGGGCGTGCAGCATCCCGCCGCCGGTCTCCAGCGGCTCGTCGCCCTCGTGCGCGTAGCGGATGCGCAGGCCGAATTGCGCGCCGTCGCCGAGCGCGGGCTCGAACTGCGCGGCGAGGTGGGCGGTGTTGACCACCGCGTCGCGGTAGCCCGCCCGCGCGAGGGCCTCGAGATGCCACGCGATCAGCCGGCGGCCGCCGGCTTCGAGCAGCGGCTTGGGCGTGCGCAGGGTTAGCGGCCGCATGCGCTCGCCGCGCCCGGCGGCGAGCAGCAGCGCCGGCGGGCGATCGCTCACGGCTGCGGCAGGCGCACGTCGCGCGCGCCGACCGCGCCGCGCAGGAAGTCGGCGAAGGCGCGCAGTTCCGGGTACTCGTCGCACGCATCGAGCGTGTAGCGCAGCACCAGGGGCAGGTCGCCGAGGTAGCCGGACTTGCCGTCGCGATACCACAGCCGGCAGAAGATGCCGAGCACCTTGACGTGGCGCTGGATGCCCATCAGGTCGAACCAGCGCTTCCAAGTCGTGGCGTCGACGTCGACCAGGCCCGCGCTGCGCAGCGCGAGGCGCTGGCTTTCCGCCCAGGCCAGCACCCGCTCGCGGGGCCAGGCGATGTAGCAGTCGCGCAGCAGCGAGACGAGGTCGTAGGTGAGCGGGCCGCGCACCGCGTCCTGGAAGTCGACGATGCCGGGATTGGCGCCTTCCACCACCAGCAGGTTGCGCGAGTGCCAGTCGCGGTGCACGAAGGCGCGCGGCTGGGACAATGCGGCGCGCAGCAGGTGGTCGAAGGCCTGCTCCACCACGTCCCAGCCGGCGCAGTCGGGCGCGAGGCCGAGGTGGCGGCGCAGGAACCAGGTCGGCATCAGTTCCAGTTCCGCCAGCAGGCGCGGATGGTCGTAGTCCGGCAGGCCGTCGGTGGCGGCGTGCGACTGCATGCGCAGCAGCGCCTGCAGGGCGTCGCCGTACAGCGCGTCGACGGTGTCGTCGCGCAGTTCCGGCAGGTAGGTGCGGGTGCCGAGGTCGGCCATCAGGATGAAGCCGCGGGCGACGTCGGTGGCGAACACCTGCGGCGCGTTGAGGCCGGCCACGCGCAGGCGCCGCGCCACGTCGAGCCAGGGCGCGATGTCCTCCTTGCCGGGCGGGGCATCCATCACCACGTAGCTGCGCCCGCCGCTGCGCACGCGCCAGTAGGAGCGGAACGAGGCGTCGGCGGAGGCGCGCTCGGGCGCGATGCCGGGATCGGCGAGGTGGCCGGCGGCGAAGTCGCGCAGGGCGTCGAGTCGTTGCGGGTCGGGGCTCATCGGCGGGCGTGCGGTCGGGACGCCGACAGTCTACGCAGCCGCGCGCGCTGCCGTTAACCTCGGCTGGGGCGATGCAGGGGCAGGCGACGATGGCCGGAGGTGCGGCGGTGGCGAAGCAGGCGATCCCGCGCGGCGTGGTGGCGCTGGGCCTGGTGAGCCTGTTCACCGACCTCGGCTCGGAGATGGTGCACAGCCTGCTGCCGGTGTTCCTGGTCGGCACGCTCGGCGCGTCCGCGCTGCTGGTCGGCCTGATCGACGGCCTGGCCGAGGCGCTGGCGCTGCTGACCAAGGTGTTCTCGGGCTGGATCAGCGACGCCGTGGGCCGGCGCAAACCGCTGGTGTTGCTCGGCTACGGGCTCGCCGCGGCGACCAAGCCGCTGTTCCCGCTGGCCGGATCGGCGGCCTGGGTGCTCGGCGCGCGCCTGCTGGACCGACTCGGCAAGGGCATCCGCGGCGCGCCGCGCGATGCGCTGCTGGCCGACATCACGCCGCCCGAGGTGCGCGGCGCAGCCTACGGCCTGCGGCAGTCGATGGACACGCTCGGCGCGGTGCTGGGGCCGCTGGCGGCGATCGGCCTGATGCTCGCCTTCGCCGGCGACGTGCGCACCGTGCTGTGGTTCGCCGTGCTGCCCGGCATCGTGGCGGTGGCGATCGTGGTGTTCATGGTGCGCGAACCGGAACGCAGCGCCGCCGCGCCCAGGCCGCGCCCGCCGCTGTCGCGCGCGGCGCTGGCGCAACTGGGCGGATCGTACTGGCGCATCGCGTGGATCGGCGCGCTGCTCGCGCTGGCGCGCGGCACCGAGGCCTTCCTGGTGCTGCGCGCCTCCAGTCTCGGCGTGGCCGACACCTGGGTGCCGCTGGTGATGGTCGGCATGAGCCTGGTGTTCACGGTGGTGGCCTGGCCCGCCGGGCGCTGGTCGGACCGCGCCGATCGCCGGCACGTGCTGGCGATCGGCCTGGCCCTGCTGTGCGTAGCCGACCTGGTGCTCGCGCTGGCCGACGGCTGGCTTGCGCTCGGTGCCGGCGTGGCGCTGTGGGGCGCGCACATGGGGTTCACCCAGGGCGTGTTCTCGGCCTTCGTGGCGGACGCGGCGCCCGGTCCGTTGCGCGGCACCGCGTTCGGTATCTTCAACCTGCTGCAGGGGCTCGCGATCCTGGTCGCCGGCGTGGCGGCCGGGCTGGCGATGGACCGCTTCGGCGCGGCGGCGCCGTTCTGGATCGGCGCCGGGTTGTCCCTGCTGGCGCTGCCGCTGGTCGCGCTGCTGCCTGCTCAGAGGCGGTAGCCGACGCGGAACCCGCCCCAGTGGCGGCCGCGCACGACGATCGGCACCGAGAGGTCGAACATGATCTCGCCGGTGTCGCGGCGGTAGATCTGCAGCACGTAGGGCTCGGTGTTGCTGCCGACGGTGCGGCCGACGCGGTCGGTGAAGATGCGCTTGGTGCGGTTGCCGACCAGGTCCTTCTCCGGATCGCCGGTGAGCGGCTGGCAGAACTTGTCGTTGTGGGTGGGCACGTAGCCGTCGCGGTTGGCGCTGATCGCGAAGCCGATCCACGGCTCGGCGGCCGCGGCCGGTTCCTGGATCGGCGGCAGCAGTTCGTCGCACAGCGCGTCGAACGGCGTGCGGTGCTTCTGCGGATGGGTGTCCGGGATCGGCGTGTAGTCGCGCGCGAACAAGGCATCCTCGCTGAGTCGCCGCTGCGCCAGCGCCTGGGCGAGGGCCTCGCCGACCGCGGCGGCACCGGCGACCGCGAGTTCGTGCACGCGGCGGTGGCGGAACGACGACAGGGGGTCGGCCGGCAGGCGGAACATGCCGACGCTGTCGTCCAGCGACTGCACGTCGAGCTTGAGCGCGTCGGTCATGCCGGCGATGCGGCCGGCGCGGTCGAGGTTCTCACGGCTGACGCTGGCGGCCTCGGCCAGCGCGGCATCAAGCGCCTGGGTGGCCTCGCCCTGCGCGGCCAGCGCGTCGGCGACGCCGTGCATGGACTTGCCGGTGCGCTCCACCAGCTCGCCGAGTGCATCCACCGACTCGCTGGTGGACGCGGCGGCGCCGGTGCCCTGCTGCACGGCCTTGCGGGTCTCGCCGACCAGCCGGCGCACGTCGCGCGCGGCGGTGGCGGTGCGCTGCGCCAGCGCACGCACCTCCTGCGCGACCACCGCGAAGCCGCGGCCGACCTCGCCGGCGCGCGCGGCCTCGATGGCGGCGTTCACCGACAGGATGTTGGTCTGGAAGGCGACGTGGTCGATCAGGTCGACGAACTCGTTGATTCGCGCGGTGCGCGCCTTGATCTCGTCCATCACGCTGCGCAGCGTGGTGCCGGCGGCGCGCGCCTGGCTGGCGCGCTGCTCGGCGTCGCCCGCGAGCGCGACCAGTCCGCGCAGTTCGGTCTGCGCGCGCGCCAGCGATTCCTGCATCGCGAGCGCCTGTTCGCGCACGGCGTCGATCGACGCCGCCTGGTGGTCCGAGCGTTCGGCCAGCGCGGTGTTGTCGGCGGCGATCGCGGGCGCCTGCCGGTGCAGCGAGGCGGTGATCGCCACCGCCTGCCGCACGGCCTGGCTGAGGTGGCCGAAGCCGCTGTAGAGCTGGCGCGAGATCGGATGCCCGTGCAGCTCCGCCGGCGCGTCGAACGACAGGTCGCAGGCCTCGAGCTGGCCGGCGGCGATGCGCGCCAGTTCGGCGGCCGCGCGCGTTTCCGCGAGCCGTCGCACCACGCCTTGCAGGGCGGGATGGCCGGCCTCGTCCGCGCCCGCGCCGAGCGCGGCCGCCTCGCGGCGCAGCGCCTGGGCCTCGCCGTCGGCCAGCACCAGCAGCAGGCCGTCGGCGTCGCGTTGCCAGCGTAGGTGAAAGCCTTGGTCGTTGGGATCGCTCCATTCGCCGGACGCCGCGTCGCCGGGCGAAAACGACGCCAGCCGGGTGGCCGCGGCCGCCAGCGGATCGGCGCCGCCATCAGCGAGCAGTCGCCGTGCCGCCGCATTGGCGGCCTTCGGCGTGCCGTCGTCGTGCAGGCGCAGCAGCGCCACCGGCCAGTCGGGCAGGACGGGGACGGGCGCGGCCGTCGCCGGCTCGGGGAAGCGGATGACGGAGTTCATCGAGGGGCCTCGTGGGGCCGCGTTCCATCGCGACAGTGGACGCGGTGTCCATGCAAGGCCCATTCCGGTCGCGCCGGTCCATGTGGCGCGCAGGGCGCGTGAAATCCGTGTCGGCGACTCGACGTCGCCTGCAACCCCAATGTCACGGGGCGGCAAGAAACTGTAGCGATGGCCAGCCCGCAATCCCGATGAACGCACCGCTGCAGGTCCTGTTCCTGTGCACCGCCAATTCGGCGCGCAGCGTGCTCGCCGAGGCGACGCTGAACCATCTCGCGCGCGGCCGCTTCGTCGCCTCCAGCGCCGGCAGCCGGCCGGCCGGCGCGGTCCACCCGGCGGCGCTGCGCCAACTGGCGCGCGCCGGCATCGCGGTGGGCGGTCTGCGCTCCAAGTCGTGGGACGAGTTCACCGGCGAGGCGGCCCCGGCCTTCGACATCGTGGTCACGGTCTGCGACCGCGCGGCCGGCGAGCCGTGCCCGGTGTTCTTCGGCGGCTTCGTGCGGACGCACTGGGGGCAGGTCGATCCGGCAGCCGTCAGCGCGCCGGCGCACGCCGTGGAGCAGGCCTTCGCGGACGCCCATGCCCGCATCATCGGCCGCGTGCGGCGCCTGCTGGACCTGCCGCTGGAGGCGATCCCGCGCGCCGAATGGCGCGGCGCCCTCGACCGCATCGGCCGCGACGAAGGCTGAACGCCGCGCGCCCTTTGCGCGAGGTGGCGTGAATCAGTACAATTCCGGTCCTGATTGAGGGCCGCCTGTGCTGCGCATCGCCAAACTCACCGATTACGCCGCCGTCCTGCTGACGCGGATGGCCGCCGACCCGCGCGCCTGCGCCAGCGCCACCGAGCTCGCGCAGGCGGCCGGCATCGAGGCCCCGACGGCGGCCAAGGTGCTCAAGACCCTGGCCCAGGCCGGCCTGGTCGAGTCGCGCCGCGGCGCCAGCGGCGGCTATCGCCTCGCGCGCGAACCCGCCGCCATCACCATGGCCGACGTGGTCAGCGCGATGGAAGGACCGATCGGCATGACCGAGTGCGTGGTGCACGAGGGCGCGTGCGGCCACGAGGGCCGCTGCGGCGTGCAGGCCAACTGGCGGCGGATCAGCCTCGCGGTCGAGACCGCGCTGCGCGCCGTGACGCTCGCCGACATGCTGCCCAAGCCCGCGCCGCGCCGCATCCCGCTGCGCACGCTCACCGCCGACGCCTGAGGCGCATGCCATGGCCGCCACCGAACAAGTCGTCGTCGACCAGCTCGCCAAGCGCTACGAGGCGGGCTTCATCACCGACATCGCCACCGACATCCTGCCGCCCGGCCTCGACGAGGGCGTGGTGCGCGCGATCTCGGCGCGCAAGAACGAGCCGCAGTGGATGACCGACTGGCGCCTCGCCGCCTACCGCCACTGGCTGACGATGGCGCCGCCGGACTGGGCGAAGCTGAACATCGCGCCGATCGACTACCAGGCGATCTCGTACTTCGCCGCGCCGAAGAAGAAGTTCAAGTCGCTCGACGAGGTCGACCCGAAGCTGCTCGAGACCTACGACAAGCTCGGCGTGCCGCTGCACGAGCGCGCGAAGCTGGCCGGGGTCGCGGTCGACGCGGTGTTCGACTCGGTGTCGGTCGGCACCACGTTCAAGGACGAACTGCGCAAGGCGGGCGTGATCTTCTGCTCCTTCAGCGAGGCGGTGCACGAGCATCCCGAACTGGTCCGGAAGTACCTCGGCAGCGTGGTGCCGGTCGGCGACAACTACTTCGCGGCGCTGAACTCCGCGGTGTTCTCCGACGGCTCCTTCGTGTTCGTCCCCAAGGGCGTGCGCTGCCCGATGGAGCTGTCCACGTACTTCCGCATCAATGCCGCCGAGACGGGGCAGTTCGAGCGCACCCTGATCGTGTGCGAGGAGGGCGCGAGCGTGTCCTACCTCGAAGGCTGCACCGCGCCGATGCGCGACGAGAACCAGCTGCACGCCGCGGTGGTGGAGCTCGTCGCCCTCGACGACGCCAACATCAAGTACTCCACCGTGCAGAACTGGTACCCCGGCGACGAGAACGGCGTCGGCGGCATCTACAATTTCGTGACCAAGCGCGGCGAGTGCCGCGGCGCGCGCAGCAAGATCTCCTGGACCCAGGTCGAGACCGGCTCCGCGATCACCTGGAAGTATCCGTCCTGCGTGCTGCGCGGCGACGACTCGGTCGGCGAGTTCTGGTCGGTGGCGCTGACCCACCACCGCCAGCAGGCCGACACCGGCACCAAGATGATCCACATCGGGCGCAACACCAAGTCCAAGATCGTCGCCAAGGGCATCTCGGCCGGGCGCGGGCAGAACACCTATCGCGGGCTGGTGAAGGTCGAGCGTGGCGCCGCCGGCGCGCGCAACTACACGCAGTGCGACTCGCTGCTGATCGGCAAGCGCTGCGGCGCGCACACCTTCCCGTACATCGAGGTCAAGAATCCCGACGCGATCGTCGAGCACGAGGCGACCACCTCGAAGATCTCCGACGACCAATTGTTCTACTGCCTCTCGCGCGGCATCGCCGAAGAAGACGCGGTGTCGATGATCGTCGACGGCTTCTGCAAGCAGGTCTTCAAGGAACTGCCGATGGAGTTCGCCGTCGAGGCCAAGAAGCTGCTCGAAGTCTCGCTGGAGGGAGCGGTGGGGTAGGGGCGGCGAATGGCGAATGGCGAATGGGGCGATGAGATGCCTTCCGACCAAGA
>JAJTHZ010000256.1 GCA_021299185.1 Lysobacteraceae bacterium
GCCCTCGATGAAGGGCACGATCGGGTTGTCGGGCACGTGCAGCTTGCCGTTGGCGATGGTGATCTTGGCGCCGCCGGCGGGGGCGGTGATAACGGGGTCGGCCATGGGAGTCCTCGGAGTCGGTGAAAAAAGCGCGTCATGATACCGGTCCGGACCGGGGCGAGGGTTGCCGCATTGCGGCAGGGCCACCGCCCGCTTGCGGTTCCGGGCGCCAAACGACGTAGACAGGGGCGTGCCCCCCGGAACCGCCCCCATGACCACGCCCGACCGCCTGCGCCACCTCGCCTGCCTCGCCCTGCTCGCCACCGCCGCGACGGTGGGCGCCCAGTCCCAGCCCGGCCCGGGCTATGCGGTGCGCCTGCTGGACGGGCAGGACGACTTCGGCGAGCACTTCGCCACCACGCGCTTCGGCACCAGCGACCAGTGGACGGCATTCCACTACGTCGCCAACGAGCAGTCGCTGTTCGCCGGGTCCTGCGCCGATGGCTGCGCGCCGGAGATCCGGCTGACCAGCGGGGCCGACCGCGGGCGCTTCGTGAGCGCCGCGCGGCGCTCGGCGGGAACGCAAGCGAACCGTTCGTTCGCGGCGTACTACAACGCCACCACCGGCGACCTCGAGGCGCTCGACTGCGCGGACAGTTCGTGCAACTTCGGCACGCCGCGGGTGCTCGACACCGTTAACGACGTCGGCGTCGGCACCGCCACCGCGATCGATCCGGCGACCGGGTTCCCGCACGTCGCCTACTACGACGCCACCAACGGCGACCTGCGGCTGTATCGCTGCGCGAGCGCGACCTGCGACACCGGCAGCAGCGTGGTGATCGACGGCGTGGGCGACCGCGGCCGCAATCCGTCGATGGCCTTCGTCAACAACCTGCTGTGGATCGCCTACGACGACACCACCACGGGCGAGTTGCGCCTCGCGCGCGGCGTGACGCCGTTCACCGCCACCAACTTCGCTTTCTTCGCCGTCGGGCCCGGCGGCGACGCGGCGATCACCGTCGACGGCAGCAACTTCATCGACCTGGTGTTCCGCGGCGGCACCGACGGCACGCTGGAGCGCCTGCGCTGCCTGGACGGCAACTGCAGCGCGTCCACCCAGCAGACCCTCGATGGCGCGGGGCGCGGCTTCGCGCCGTCGGCCACCCGGCTGCCGAACGGCTTCCTGCCGGCGAGCCACCACCAGCCGTCGGCCGGCGCGATGCTGGCCACCGTGTGCAACGACGCCGCGTGCAGCGCGCCGCAGCGCCTGCCGCTGGAAGCCGGCCCCGGCTTCGGCCCGACCAGCGTCGCGCAGGTCTACGCGGTGGGCCGGCCGCTGATCCAGTACCGCGACGCGGCACGCACCGAGATGCGCTCGACCCAGTGCACGACGCTGGCCTGCACCGCCTTCATCCGCCGCATCGCCAACGGCATCCCGGCGTTCGCCGCCAACGTCGCGGTGCGCCCGGACGGCCGCCCGGTGGCGATCTGGACCAAACTGCGCCGGCCGCGCATCGGCATCTGCGCGGATGCGTTGTGCACGTCGGTGGCCTATCGCGACACCGGCGGCTTCAACGCCGATGCCTCGCGGCCGTCGATCGCGATCCGCCCCGACGGCCGGCCGTTCGCCTACTACTCCAGCAGCGGCGGCAGTTCGGCCTGGGACTGCGCCGATCCCGACTGCACGACCGGCACGAACCGTGAGGTCAGCGGCGCGGGCAATGCCACCAGCGACGTGACGGAACTGGCGCTGCGCGCCGACGGCCGACCCGTGATGCTGTACCAGAACCGCAACACCAACGCGGTGTTCCTGTTCACCTGCGCCGACGTGAACTGCAGCAGCGGCCAGTCGCGGCTGCTGGCCGACGAGCCCGATCCCTCGGTGGAATCGACCCAGTTGGGCAGTTTCGCCCTCGCGCTCGGCGGCGACGGCCGGCCCGCCGCGACCTGGGCGCTTTCCAACCAGCCCACGCCCGGCAACTTCGCCGGCGCGCTGCGCTTCGCGCGCTGCGACGATGCGGAATGCACCAGCGTCACCGTGCGCACGCTCGGCGCGCAACAAACCTTCAACAACGCGCTCGCGGTGCGCAGCGACAACCGGCCCCTGTTGATCGAGAACACGTTCGCCGGCGCGCGCAGCCTCGTGACCTGCGACGACGCCACGTGCTCGGGCGCGGCGCGCGTGGCGCTGCCCAACCCGTTCGACATCGCGGACCAGCTGCTGCTGCGACCGGGTAACGTGCCCGCCTACGCCAGCGGCACGAACGGCAGCGGCGGCTACTGGCTGTGCGGCGATCCGGCCTGCGGCAGCGCCGAACGCAGCGTGTTGATCGCCGATGCCGCCGACCCGCAGCGCGGCCACACGGGCCGCATCGCCTTCGGGCCCGATCCGCGCCCGATCGGCGCGTTCGCCGAACAGCAGTTGCGCGACGTCTGGCTCGCGGTGCCGCTGCCGGACGCGGTGTTCGGCAACGGCTTCGAGCCGTAGGCCCGAGCGTCCACCCTACGATGCCTTACAGGGGTCGCCTCGAGTCTGCAAGCACTCGATAGGGGCGGCAGCCTTTCGAAGACCGCCAACTAGCGCGCCGCTTGGGCGACGCCACGCGAACATAGGTCCGGCCTAAGCCCCCAGTGCGCTCGGATGGGCGCTGAGCACCAGGCATCCGGCGGCCCTCACAACACTGGCGTGAGTGATTCGATCCCTCCCCTTTGGTAGCCTTCGCGCTCGATCGAACATGCCTTATGGCTCGCGGGCGGTGCCGCCTCTCGGAGGCCGGACTGGAGTAACGATTCATCGCCCTGATCGTTCGAGAACGAAGTGCAAGGGGAGCAACTTGGACGCCACCAGATCGACGCCATCGTCGTTCAGTCCCAAGATCCTGGGCGAGACCATTCGCCACGGTCGGGACACCGAACAGAAGCATGAGCCGTTCGTTACCTTGCTGATCGGAGCGGGGTTCTCGAAGTCCGCGGGCATCCCGCTCGCAAACGAAATCGTGGAGCAACTGCGCGCCGA
>JAJTHZ010000131.1 GCA_021299185.1 Lysobacteraceae bacterium
ACCCACTGCCAGCGTCGGTGGTGAACTTGCCGAGCGCGCCCGGTCGAAACGAGATCTCGAACGCACCAACACCGATCACCGAGGGGCGAAAATGACAGTGAACTCGTGAGCCGACTGTCTCAAAGGTGTTGACGCGTTCCGGTCCGAGACGGGGTCGTACCAGGAGTACACTCGGACGCACGCTCCAATGGTCGGGTTGAACTCGTACCAAGCGGAGTTATGCCCAAATCCTACGCTTGTGCCGGCATTGAGGGCCGTCGACTCAGGTTGCGTGGCTGCGCTAGTCGCGAGAGGGCCTATCCCCTGCGGTTGAGGGCATGCGATCGCGGCGGGGGGCGCAGCAAAGCCTGCCGTGATGAACGCAAACAGCAGCACGGCAGATGCAGTGGGCTTGCGGTGGGTCGTTGGCATACCGATTCTCCGTTCATCCTGTCGGGATCATGCGATGTGCCGGCGCTTGGCATGGGCCCCTGAAGCCAGCCTGTCAGCGTGTTGGACGTTAGCTGCCCGAAAGTGGCCGATCAAGTGCTGTAGCGTCGATCCTGCGCTTTGTTGGGGGGTGTGAAGAGTTAGTGCGTTCTGTGCGACTGTAGACGTCTCGACGCCTGCGACGCTGACAGCGATGAGCGATTCGTCCGCCCGCCCCGCCCGCAAGCCGCATCCCCGCGGCTTCGACCTCGCCGCCGCGCAGGCCGCGCTGGCCAAGGCCGACAAGCCGCTCGCGAAGTGGATGGCCCGCATCGGGCCGATCGAGACGCGCTGGCGCGAACCGTTCGAGCCGGTGGATGCGCTGGCGCGCGCGATCCTCTACCAGCAGTTGTCGGGCAAGGCGGCGGCGACCATCGTCGCGCGGGTCGAGGCCAGGCTGCCGCGCGGGCCGCACTTCCATCCGGAGGACCTGCGCGACATCGCGGTGGAGGACCTGCGCGCGTGCGGCGTCAGCGGCAACAAGGCGGTGGCGCTGAAGGACCTCGCGGCGAAGGCGCTGGATGGCGTGGTGCCGCCGGTGCAGGAGCTGCGCTGGCTCGACAACGAGGCGCTGATCGAGCGCCTGACCGCGGTGCGCGGCATCGGCCGCTGGACGGTGGAGATGATGCTGATGTTCCGCCTCGGCCGGCCCGACGTGCTGCCGGTCGACGACCTCGGTGTCCGCCGCGGCGCGCAGGTGCTGCGCCGCCTCGCCGAGCCGCCGAAGCCGAAGGAACTGCTGGTGCTCGGCGAACGTTGGGCGCCGTGGCGCACGCTGGCCAGTTTCTACCTGTGGCGCATCGCCGACCTCGGCAAGCCGCCGGTGAAGCGCTCGCAGTCCTGATCCGGCGCGCGGGGTTTCAGCGGCCGGAGGCCGGCGCGAGGCCAAGCGCGCCGGTGAGTTGCTCCACGGTCAGGTAACCGCCGAGCACGCGGCCGTCGGCGGCGACCACGGTCGGCGTGTTCGACACGCCCAGGCGGCGCGCCAGCGCGGCGTGCTCGTCGATCGGATTGGGGCAGACCTTGTGCGGCGGCTGCTGCCCGCGCTTGGCTTCGGTCAGCGCCTCGGCGCGGTCGGCGGCGCACCAGGCCGAGACCGCCGTCGCGTGCGAGGGCGAATCGGCGCCCGCGTGCGCCAGCAGCAGGTACTCGACGCTGATGCCCGCCGCGTTGATCTGCTCGACCTGCTCGTGCAGGCGGCGGCAGTAGCCGCAGTCGATGGCGGTGAACACGGTCACGGTGGCGCGTGGCTGCCCCGCGGCGAACACGAAGCGCCGCGTCGCCGGCACGGTCGCGAGCACCTCGCGCCGCACGTCGGCCAGCAGCGGCTCGGACAGGTTGCGCTGCGCGCGCAGGTCCCACAGCGCGCCCGCCATCAGGTAGCGGCCGTCGGCGCTGACCACCACCGTCTGCCCGCCGACTGCCGCCTCGTAGAAGCCCGGCATCGCGGCCTTGCGCAGGCCGTCCACCGGGGTTCCCGGGGCCAATCGCGCAAGCGCCTCGGAGACCGCCGATGGGACGCCCTCCTCGGTGGCGAAGGTCGGCGCGGCGAGCACGCCGAGCAGCAACAGGATCGGCGCGCGCATGGTCTTCCCTCCGGAGTGTCGGAGACTCGGACCCGGTCGGGCGCCGCGAGTTCCCGCGCCGCGCTTGGAACCGTTCGTGGCGCGGTGGATACTGACGTTCTGCCCGCCATGGAATCCGCCGATGCGCCTGCTGCTCGCCGTCGTCCTGCTGTCCGCCGGCGGTTCCGCCGCCGCCATGCCGCCACCGCTGTCGCCGCAGGACGTGTTCGCGCTCGAGTGGGCCGAGCGCCCGCAGCTGTCGCCGGACGGCCGCCGCATCGTCTACCAGCGCACGTTCTTCGATCCGATGAAGGACGTGCGGCGCAGCAACCTGTGGCTGGTCGACGTCGCCAGCGGCGCGCAGCGCCCGCTGACCACCGGCGCGACCAACGATCGCGGCGCGGTCTGGTCGCCGGATGGCCGCCGGATCGCGTGGGTGGCGAGCGACGGGACCTCGACGCAGATCTTCGTGCGCTGGCTGGACGGCGGCGAGACCGCGCGCATCACCCGCCTGCAGCAGTCGCCCGGCAACCTCGCTTGGTCGCCGGATGGCCGCCGCATCGCCTTCACCGCGCGGGTGCCGGCGGAATCGAAGCCGCTGGCGACCGACCTGCCGAAGCCGCCGAAGGGCGCCGAGTGGGCGCCGCCGATGAAGGTCATCGAGCGCTTCACCTGGCGCTTCGACGGTGCCGGCGAGATCGAGCCGGGCTACAGCCACCTGTTCGTGGTCTCCGCCGACGGCGGTGCGCCGCGCCAGGTCACGCAGGGCGAGCACGACTTCGACGGGCCGCTGGCATGGACCCGCGACGGCGGTTCGATCCTGCTGGCGGCGAACCCGGTCGACGGCGCCGAGCTCGATCCGCTGGAAAGCGATCTCTACCGGGTGGCGCTCGCCGATGGCGCGCTGACCCGCCTGACCACCCGCGACGGGCCCGACAACAGCCCTTCGCTGTCGGCAAACGGGCGCTACGTGGCGTACGTCGGTTTCGAGGACCGGCGCCTCGGCTACCAGAACGCGGTGCTGTCGGTGCTGGACCTTCAGACCGGCGAGACCCGCGCGCTCACCGGCGGCTTGGACCGCACGATCGACAATCCGCAGTGGGACGGCGATCGCGGGATCTGGTTCCACTTCGACGACCGCGGCGTGACCCGCATCGGCTGGATCGCCGCGCGCGGCGGCGAGGTGCAGGTGGTCGCGAGCGACCTCGGCGGCACCGCGATGGGGCGTCCCTACGACGGGGGCTCGCTGCATGCGGTGGGCGGTCGCGTGGCCTACACCCACAACAGCAATGAACGGCCGGCCGACGTGGCGGTGGTCGAGCGCGGCGGTCGCCCGCGCGTGCTGACCGCGCTCAGCGAGGACCTGCTCGCCGCGCGCACCCTCGGCAAGGTCGAGGAACTCACCTGGAAGTCGTCCTTCGACCAGCGCGAGGTGCAGGGCTGGCTGGTCTACCCGCCGGGCTTCGATGCGACGAGGAAGTACCCGCTGCTGCTCGAGATCCACGGCGGCCCGTTCGCCAACTACGGCCCGCGTTTCGCGCCCGAGATCCAGCTCTACGCCGCCAGGGGCTACCTGGTGCTGTTCACCAACCCGCGCGGCAGCACCAGCTACGGCGAGGAATTCGCCAACCTGATCCACCACAACTATCCGGGCCAGGACTACGACGACCTGATCAGCGGCGTCGACGCGGTCATTGCGCGCGGCAACGTGGACGAGAAGAACCTGTTCGTCACCGGCGGCAGCGGCGGCGGCGTGCTCACGGCCTGGATCGTCGGCCACACCGACCGCTTCCGCGCGGCGGTGGTGGCCAAGCCGGTGATCAACTGGTACTCGTTCGTGCTGACCGCCGATGCCTACGGCTTCTTCTCGCAGTACTGGTTCCCGGGCAAGCCCTGGGACCACGTCGAGCATTACATGAAGCGTTCGCCGATCTCCTACGTGAAGAACGTCCGCACGCCGACCATGCTGATCACCGGCGAGGCCGACCTGCGCACGCCGATCTCGGAATCGGAGCAGTACTTCCAGGCGCTGAAGCTGCTCGGCGTGCCGACCGCCCTGGTACGGATCCCCGGGGCCTCGCATTCGATCAACCAGCGCCCGAGCCAGATGGTCGGGCAGGTGCTGAACAGCGCCGCGTGGTTCGAGCGCCACCGCCATCGCGACGAGGCGGCGGCGAAGTAGGCGGTTTCGCGCGGGAACCGGTTGGCGGGAGCAATGAGGGCCCAGGGCTCAGGGCCCAGGGCCCAGTGCGCAGGGCCCAGGGCGCGATGATCACACCGGCTTTTCTGGGCCCTGTACCCTGGGCCCTGGGCCCTGACCGCAACAAAAACGCCAGACCGCACGGACGCGACGCCAACGACTACCCCAATCAGCCGACCTCGCAGGCAATCCGCCGCAGCGCCAGCGCGAACGCGCCCTGCTGGCGGTCGGCGACCATCAAGCCGAGCGTGCTCACTGCGGCGGGATCGAGCGGCGGGGCGGCGACCGTGCGCCCGCGGAACGTCGGCGCGAAGGCGGCGGTCGGCAGCCGCACCTCGCTCCATTGGTCGGTCGCGGGCGTGAACGCCGCCTGGTAGTTGACGTCGTCGAAGCGCCCACCGGTGCGCAGGTTGAGCTTGTAGCGGCGGCCGTCGCCGCGCACGACCAGCGCGAAGGCATGGATCGCGCCGATTGCCGTCGGCATCGCGACAGGTGCGCGAACCGACGCGAAGCCGCCGCCCCGGTCGAGCGACAGCAGGCCCTCGAACACGGCGTGCCCGGCGGGATCGTGGCGCACGCGGCTGCGCGAGACGCCGCCCATCACGCGATCGTCGACCGGCTCCCAGGCGGCGGCGACGCGTGCGTCGTCGAACCGCATCAGGTCCACGCTCGGCATGTCGCCGCCCCGGATCAGTCGTCGAGGAACGCGAAGCGCACGCCGGCGTGCGCGACCAGGCGCTCGACGAGGCGGTCGCCGAGCACGGTCGCCGGCGTCCAGAAGCCGCCCGGCCGGCGCTTCCGCCCGCGGTCGCCGGCCAGCGCGATCGCCGCCTCGCCGAACATCTTGCCGGTGGAGCCGTAGCCCGGGTCGCGGTCGCCAGTCACCTGCAGGACGAGGCGCGCATCGCCCGGGCCCTCGCCGAAAAAGCGCAGTTCCCAGCGGCCGTGGCGCTGCTGCTCCGGGCTCGGGCCCTCGCCGGGCGCCGGCAACACGAAGCGCTGCAGCGCGGCGCGCAGCGGCGGCAGCACGCCCGCCGCGAGGCCCGCCGCCAGCGCGCCGGCCATCGCGGTGGCGCGCGCGCGGCCGGCGAGGCCCGGGCCGCAGTACACCGCCTCGTCGTAGCGGAAGCCGCGGCCGTAGGCCTGCCCGGACAGCGCATTGGAGCGATGCACCACGCGGGTGTTGATTGCCGCCATCACGAACGGCGCGACCCAGGCGCGCGCTGCATCGTCGTACTCGGGCAGGCGCACCTCGGGCTGGCGCGGGCGCCTGGCGCGCGAACTTGGGCACAGCGCGTAGGGATCGGCCAGGGTGCGCCGCAGCGCCGGGTCGCGCCGCGCCTCGTCGACCACGTTGAGCAGGCTGGCGATGGTGCCGCCGGAGAACCCGCCGCGCATGGTCCACACGCGCGCCCTGATGCGCTCGAGGGGCGCGCCGAAGCGGGCCACGGCCTCGCGCTGCAGCACGTGCACGCCGAGGTCGGAGGGCAGGGAGTCGAAGCCGCAGCAGTGCACGATGCGGGCGCCGCTGCGGACGGCCGCGCGCTGGTGGCGCGCGATCATCCGGCGTACCCACTGGACTTCGCCGGTCAGGTCGCAGTAATCGGTGCCGGCGGCCACGCAGGCGGCGACCAGCGGGTCGCCGTACAGCGCGTAGGGGCCGACGGTGGACGCCACGACCCGGGTGCGTGCGCACAGCGCGCGCAGCGCCGCGTCGTCGCCGGCATCGGCGACGATCACCGGCAACTTCGCCGCGGCACGGCCGAGCAGGTCGCGCAGCGCGTGCAGGCGCTCGGGCGAGCGACCGCTGATCGCCCAGCGCAGGTCGCGGCCGACGCCATGCGTCGCGACCAGGTGTTCGGCCACGATGCGGCCGACGAAACTGGTGGCGCCGTGCAGCACGAGATCGAAGGCGGGGCGGGGCATGGCGGGGTCCTCCGGGCGACCCATGATCATACGCCGGCGCGTGGCGGCGGATCGCGCTACGCTTTTGCGCGACGCGATCGGGGAGGATCGGACATGGCGCGCGTGACCGGCATCGGTGGCATCTTCTTCAAGGCCCGCGACCCGGCGGCGCTGGCAGCGTGGTACCAGCGCCACCTCGGGATCGACCTGCAGCCCTGGGGCGGCGCGGCGTTCACCTGGTCCACGCCCGGCCGCGTCGAGCCCGACGGCGGCGTGACCGTGTGGAACATCATGCCGGCGTCGTCGACCTATCTCGACCCGAGCACGGCACCGTTCATGGTCAACTACCGCGTCGACGACCTCGACGCGCTGCTGGCGAAACTGCGCGCCGAGGGCTGCGCGGTGGACGCCAAGGTCGAGCGCTCGGAGTACGGCGCCTTCGGCTGGGTGATGGACCCCGAGGGCCACCGGATCGAACTCTGGCAGCCGCCCGCGGGCGGACCGCCCGGCGCCTGATCAGCCCGCCGCGACCTGCAGCTTGAGGTTCAGGTCGCCGAGGTATTTGCGCTCCTGCTCGAGGTCGGCGCGGGTCAGCGGGTGGGTGTCGAGCCACTGCCGCGGCAGGGCGAGGCGCAGCGATTTTTCGCCGGCCTTGAGCGCCAGCGGCGGCAGCGGTTCCGGCGCGCGCGCGCGGTGCAGCAGCGCGGACAGCCGCAGCAGCACGGCCAGTCGCGCGGCAGGTACCGCGAGGCGGCCGGGCAGGGCGTTGAGCACGTCGAGCGGGATCGAACGCCGCTGCGCGCGCACCACGAAGGCCAGCGCCTGCTGCTCCTGGTGGCCGAAGCCGAACAGGTCGGACTGGCCGACCAGGTAGGCGCCGTGCACGTGGTGCTGGCTGTGCGCGATGGTCAGCCCGATCTCATGCACGCGCGCGCACCAGGCCAGCCACATGCGGTGGTCGTCGTCGAGTTCCCAGTCGGCGGCGACCTGGTCGAACAGGGTCAGCGCGGTGGCCTCGACGCGGCCGGCCTGCGCACGGTCGGCGCCGTAGCGGCTGGCGAGCCCCTCGATGCTGGCCTCGCGCGGGTCGGTGTGCGCGGCGCGCCCGACCATGTCGTACAGCAGGCCCTCGCGCATCGCCGTGTCGCAGACGCGCATGCGCTCGATGCCGAGCGCGCGGAACACGGTGTCGAGGATCACCGCGCCGCCGGCGATCACCGGCCGGCGGTCTTCGGACAGGCCCGGCAGGCGGATGCGCTCGATCTCGGCCGCGTCCAGCAGGCGCTCGCGGATCTCGTCGAGGCCGGCGCGCGTGACCACGTTGTCGCCGTGCCCGAGCGCCTCGTTCACCGCGCCGAGCGCGCGCGCGGTGCCGGACGACCCGATCGATTCCTTCCAGCCCACCGCGCGGTAGGCGGCGGCGAACTGCTGCAGTTCGACCTCGATCTCGGTCTGCGCCTTCTGCCAGCGCTTGCGGGTGAGCTTGCCGTCGTCGAAGAAGCGCAGGGTGCTCGCCACGCAGCCCATCTGCAGGCTCTCGGTCTCCAGCGCCTCGAACTCGCGGCCGATGATGAACTCGGTGCTGCCGCCGCCGATGTCGACCACCAGGCGGCGCTCGCGCGAGCGCGGCAGGCCGTGCGCCACGCCGAGGTAGATCAGGCGCGCCTCTTCGCGGCCCGACACCACCGAGATCGGCTGGCCGAGCGCGGTCTCGGCGGTGAGCAGGAAGGCGCGCGGGCTGCGCAGGCGGCGCACGGTGTTGGTGGCTACCGCGCGCACCCGTTCCGGCGGGAACTCGCGCAGGCGCTGGCCGAAGCGGGCCAGGCACGACAGCGCCTTGCGGTGGCGCTCGGGTTCCAGCGTGCCGTCGGGGCGCAGGCCGAGCGCCATCCGCACGGTCTCGCGCACGCGGTCGATCACCCGCAGGTCGCCGTGCTCGAAGCGCGCCACCACCAGGTGGAAGCTGTTCGAGCCGAGGTCCACCGCCGCCAGCAGGTCGCCTTCCTTCAAGCGCGTGTCCATCGGCGCGGGCTCAGCGGCACAGCCGCGACAGCAGCGCCTGCTGCGCCGAGTGCGGCATCGCGTCGCCGTGGGCGATCTTGGCGTAGCTGCCGTCGGCGAGCAGTTCCCACGCCTGCGTGTTGTCGGCGAGGTAGTTCTCGAGGTCTTCCTCGTGGACGCGGCGCGCGAGCTCGGGGTCGAGGATCGGGAAGCAGGTCTCGATCCGCCGCAGCAGGTTGCGCTCCAGCCAGTCGGCGCTCGAGCAGTAGGTTTCCGTCGCGCCGTCGTTGAGGAACCAGTACACGCGGCTGTGCTCGAGGAAGCGCCCCACGATCGAGCGCACGCGGATGTTCTCCGACACCCCGGGCACGCCGGGGCGCAACGCGCAGGAACCGCGCACGATCAGGTCGCTCTTCACGCCGGCGCGCGAGGCGTCGTACAGCAGTTCGATCACGCCGGCCTCGTTCATCGCGTTGATCTTGGCGATGATGCGCGCCGGCCGCCCCGCCTTGGCGTGCGCGATCTCGCGCTCGATCTTGGCCATCAGCCCCTTGTGCAGGGTGAACGGCGACTGCAGCAGGTGCTTGAGCTTGATCTGCGGGCCGAGCCCCGACAGCTGCTGGAACATGCGGTGCACGTCCTCGCCGATCTCCGGGTGCGCGGTGAGCAGGCCGATGTCGGTGTAGGCGCGCGCGGTGCCGGCGTGGTAGTTGCCGGTGGAAAGGTGCACGTAGCGGCGCAGCCTGCCGCTCTCGCGGCGCACCACCAGCAGCATCTTGCCGTGCGTCTTGTAGCCGACCACGCCGTACACGACCTGCACGCCGGCCTCCTGCAGGCGGTTGGCGACGCCGATGTTGGATTCCTCGTCGAAGCGGGCGCGCAGCTCGATCACCACGGTGACGTCCTTGCCGTTGCGCGCGGCCTCGGCGAGGGTGGCGACCAGGGGCGAGTCCTTGCCGGTGCGGTACAGGGTCTGCTTGATCGCCAGCACCTCGAGGTCGGTGGCGGCCTGCCGCACCAGGTCGAGCACGGTCGAGAACGAATCGAACGGGTGGTGCAGCAGCACGTCGCCCTCGCGCACCGCGTCGAACACCGACGCCGACTGCGCGAGCCGCTGCTGCACGCGCGGCACGAACGGCGGGTACTTCAGTTCCGGCTTCTCCACCATGTCGTAGACCGCGACCACGCGGTTGAGGTTGACCGGGCCGTGGCAGCGATAGACGTCCTGCTCGGTCAATTCGAAGTTGTCGATCAGGAACTTGAGCACCGTGTTGGGGCAGGAGTCGGCCACCTCGAGGCGCACGGCGCGCGCGTAGCCGCGGCCGACCAGCTCGTCCTTCAGCGCGCTGGCGAGGTTCTCGACCTCGTCCTCGTCGACCGCCAGTTCGGAGTTGCGGGTGACGCGGAACTGGTAGCTGCCCTTGACCTGCATGCCGGGGAACAGTTCGTCGACGAACTCGTGCAGGATGCCCGAGAGGAACACGAATTCCTGCGTGTGCGGGTCGCCGTCGAGGCCGGGCGGCAATTCGATGATGCGCGGCAGCGAGCGCGGCGCGCGCACCACCGCCATGTGGCCCTCGCGGCCGAACGCGTCCTTGCCGCGCAGCACCACCGCGAGGTTGAGCGTCTTGTTGAGGATGCGCGGGAAGGGGTGCGCGGGGTCGAGGCCCAGCGGCGAGAGCACCGGCAGGATCTGTTCGCGGAAGTAGGCCTGCAGCCACTTGCGCTGCTTGGCGTTCCATTCGTCGCGCATCAGCAGGCGGATGCCGGCTTTCTTCATTGCCGGGCGCAGCACGCGGTTCCAGCACTGGTACTGCTCGGCGACCAGATCCTGCGCGCGCACGCGGATGCGCGACATCACCTCGCCGGGGGTGAGCCCGTCGGGGCCGGTCGGGCCGCCCAACTGCTGCTGCTGGCGCACGCCGGCGACCCGGATCTCGAAGAACTCGTCGAGGTTGGTGCACGAGATGCACAGGAAGCGCAGCCGCTCCAGCAGGGGGTTGTGGGTGTCGCGGGCCTGCGCGAGCACGCGGAAATTGAACTCCAGCTGCGAGAGTTCGCGGTTGATGAACAGCTGGCGGTCCTTGGGCTTGCTCATGGGGTATCCCGGGGCGTGGGGCGATTATCGCGGCCGCGCGCGACGGTTCAAGGCGGGAGCGCTCAGGGCGCGGGCTCGCCGACCGGGGGCAGGCCGGCGGTCGCGGGGAACACGCAGGCGAAGGTGCTGCCGCGGCCGACTTCGCTCTCGATCTCCAGCCGCGCGTGGTGCAGGGCGAGGGCGTGCTTGACGATCGACAGGCCGAGCCCGGTGCCGCCGTGCGCGCGCGAGCGGCTGGTCGACACGCGGTAGAAGCGCTCGGTGATCCGCGGCAGGTGCTCGGCCGGGATGCCGTAGCCGGTGTCGACCACGCGGAAGCGCAGCTCGTCGCCGCGGCGCTCCCAGTGGATGTCGATGCGACCCTCCGGCGTGTAGCGGACCGCGTTGCTGACCAGGTTGGAGAACGCACTGTGCAGGTACTGGTTGGACCCGCGCAGGTCGAGGTCGCAGTCGACGTGCAGGGCTACCGCCTGCCGGCCCTGGCCGAGCGCCTCGGCGTCGCGCTTGAGCGAGGCGAGCAGCGGGCGCATCGCGACGCGCTCGTCGGGCGCCTCCTGCTGCGCCTCCAGCCGCGACAGGGTGAGCAGGTCCTCGACGATCTGCGCCATGCGCCGCGACTGCGCGCGCAGGTCGGCCAGCATCGGCGCCCATTCCGGCGCGTCGTCCGGCTCGAGCATGTCGAGGTAGCCGTGCAGGACGGTGAGCGGGGTGCGCAGTTCGTGCGAGACGTTGGCCACGAAGTCGCGCCGCACCTGCTCCAGCCGCATCAGGTTGCTGATGTCGCGCACCACCAGCATGGTCTGGTCGCCCGCGTAGTGGATCAGGCGGAACGACAGCCGCATCGCCTCGTCGTGCGGCGCCGGGACGTCGATCAGGGGCTCGTGGTTGGGGCCGTCGACCAGCCACTTGCGCGCGGCCAGCGGCACGAAGTCGTCGACCCGCTTGCCGCGGTCGCGCGGTGTCGCCAAGCGCAGCAGGCGGCCGGCGCTCTCGTTGAACCACCGCACGCCACGCTCGCGGTCGAGCACCACCACGCCGTCGGGCAGCGCCGCCGCGGCCTCGCGGAACGCGCGCAGCAGGGCCACCAGGCGGCGCTTGCGCGAGCGTTCGGCACGCTGCTTGCGCCAGATGAACTCGGCCAGGTCCGACCACGCGCCGTGGCCCTCGGGCGGCGGCCCGCGGCGCCGCGCGCGCAGCCAGCGCTGCATCCGGTACAGGCTGAGCAGCTGCCAGCAGGCGTAGCCGAACAGCGCGGCCGCCAGCACCGGCAGCACGTGGCCGAGCACGAAGCCGACCACGCCGGCGGCGGCCAGCAGCAGGGCGAAGCGGCCCAGCGAAACCTGCCAGGCGTGGCTCAGGGGGGCGTCGGGGCGCATGGGATCGCGGAAGCCGGGCATCCGCGAGCGTAGCAGCGCCGCGCCGCCGCGGCGTCAGACCGTGGTCGAGAAGCGGTAGCCCGAGCCGCGCACCGTCTGCACCAGGCCATCCAGGGCGAACGGCTCCAGCGTCTTGCGCAGGCGGCGGATGTGGACGTCGACCGTGCGCTCCTCGACGTAGACGTTGCCGCCCCAGACGTGGTCGAGCAGTTGGCCGCGCGAGTACACGCGCTCCGGGTGGGTCATGAAGAAGTACAGCAGGCGGTATTCGGTGGGACCGATCGGCACCGGCTTGTCGCCGGCGAACACGCGGTGCGCGGGGCCGTCGATGCGCAGGCCGCCGAGTTCGACCGTTCCCTGTTCGGTCTCGCTCTGCGTGCGGCGGATGACCGCCTTGATGCGCGCGACCAGTTCGCGGGTCGAGAACGGCTTGACCACGTAGTCGTCGACCCCGGCTTCGAGGCCGCCGACGCGGTCGTTCTCCTCGCCGCGCGCGGTGAGCATGATGATCGGCACCTCGCGGGTCATCTCCTCGCGGCGCAGGCGGCGCGCGAATTCCAGCCCGCTCATGCCCGGCAGCATCCAGTCGAGCAGGATCAGGTCTGGCACGCGCTGCATGATCGCGTCCTGCGCGGCGCGGGTGTCCCCGGCGTGCACGGGCTCCAGCCCGGCGCGGGTCAGGGCGAAGGCCACCATGTCGCGGATGGCGGGTTCGTCTTCGACGATGAGGATCTGCTTCTGCACGGTCGCTCGGCGTCCCGCGGCCACCGTGGCCGCTCCGAGGGTGATTCCACTACAGATTTATTGCCGGAGCGTGACATCGGCCGGAGGCCGCGTCCCGCCTCGTCGTCAGACCTGTCCCGGCAGCATGCGGCGGCGCTGTTCCAGCGCGACCGGCGTGATCTGGGCGATGCGCGCCTCGATGCGGGCGCGCTGGTAGTAGTCGACGTCGGTGCGCCGCAGCAGGTCGCCGAGCTGCTTGAGCGCGTCGTCGAAGCGGCCATTGAGCAGGGCGACCTCGGCATGCGCCTCGCCGGCCCGGATCTCGTCGCCGGCCAGTTGGCAGGCCCGTGCGAAGGTGAGGTGCAGCAGCGCATCCTCGCTGCCGGTGGCCAGCAGCGGCCGCAGGCGTTCCACCGCGGTGGCGGCGGCCTGGCGCGAGCCGCTGGCGACCAGTTGCTGGGCGTGGGCGATCGCCACCGCGCGGTGCGCGGGGAAACGGGTCGACAGCGCGTTGAGGCGGTCGCGCGCGAGGTCGGCGCGCCCGGCGGCGTCCTCGGCCTCGGACAGTGCCAGCGCGTACGCGATCTCGTCGGGCGCGGCGGCGACCAGCGGCCGCAGGACGTCGATCGACTGCGTGGCCTGGCCGGCGCGGGTCAGCGCCAGCGCGAGGCCGTAGCGCATCGCGGTCGTGTCGCCGTCGGCGGCGTCGATCGCGCGGCGATAGAACGGCACCAGGTCGCCCGGGTTGTCGGCGCCGAGGACCCGCGCGCGCTCGCGGAAGCGCAGGAACGCGCCGGGGTCGTTGGGCGGCGGCGGGGCGGCGGCGCGCAGGGCGCGCAACTCGCGCGCGAACTCGGCCTGTTCGCGCATCGACGGCACGCCGTCGAGCGCGACCGTGCGTCCGCCGGTCGCCGCCGGCGGGGCGACCAGGGCCAGCACGCCGGCGTCGGCGGCCACCGTCGGCGCCGACTGCGGCAGTTCGCGCGCGATCTGCGTGGCGCGATCCTTGGCTTCGGAGACGCGGGTCGCGGTCACCGGGTGGGTGCGCAGGAACTCCGGCACGCCCTCGCCGGTGTTGGCGCGGGTCGCGCGACCCATGCGCCAGAAAAACGTCGCCATCGCCTGCGGGTCGTAGCCGGCGCGGGCGAGGATCTGGATCCCGATCCGGTCGGCCTCGTATTCGTTGGCGCGGGTGAAGTTGATCTGCTGCTGCTGCAGCAGCGCCGAACCGCCGATCACCGCCGCCTGCGCGGCGTCGCCGCTGGACGCGCCCTGGGCGGCGATCAGCGCGCCGAGCATGGCGAGCATGATCGGCAGCGAGACCTGCTGCATGCTCTCCACCGCGCGCAGGATGTGGCGCTGGGTGACGTGCGCGACCTCGTGCGCCAGCACGGCGGCGACCTCGGATTCGTTCTCCGCGGTGGCGATCAGGCCGGTGTTCATGCCGATGTAGCCGCCGGGCGCGGCGAAGGCGTTGATCTGCTCGGAGCGGACCACGAAGAAGGTGAACGGCTGCTCCGGGCGCTCGCTGTGCGAGACCAGGCGGTAGCCCATCGCGGCCAGGTACTCGTCCAGCAGCGGGTCGTCGGCGACCGCGTTGGCGCCGCGCAGGCTGCGCAGCATCTGCTCGCCGATCTGGCGCTCCTGGTCGGGGCTGATGATGGCCGCCGCCGAGGAGCCGATGTCGGGCAGGCGCAGGTCCTCGCGCGCGCCGGCGGCCATGCTGACGCTGGCGGCGAGGAGGGCGGGCAGGGCGCGCTGCAGGAGTTTCATCCGCGGTCCGATGGGGGCGATGTGCCGGGAACGCAACCGCACGGGGCTGTGACCCGGTAGTCTACGGGAAAGTTCGCACGCGACTGTTCAGGAATGGTTTTTTCGATCCTCGTCACCGCCCCCCCGGTCGGCGGCAGCGGCGCGGCCGCGGCGCTGCGCTTCGCCCGCGCCGCGCTGGCGGCGGGGCACGGGGTGCGCCAGGTGTTCTTCCACGGCGACGGCGTCGCCGCGCTGGTGGCGGTCGATCCGCCGGGCGGCGCGCCCGACCTCGCCGCGGGCTGGGCCGAACTGTCGTCGGCGCATGGTTTTCCCCTGCTGGCCTGCGAGACCGCGCTGGCGCGGCGCGGGCTCGACCGCTGCGCCGCCACCGGTCCGGTCCGGCCCGGCACCCTCGGCCAGTTCATGGTCGCGCTGTCCGATGCCGGGCGCGTGGTGCAGTTCCGGGACTGAGCATGGCGCGCATCGTGCTGCTGTTCGCGCACGGGCCAGACGCCGGTGGCGCGGCCCGCGACGGCCTCGACGCCGGCCTCGCGGCGCTGGCGTTCGACCACGACCTGCGGGTGCTGTTCGACGGCGCGGGCGTGTCCCTGCTGCGCCCCCCGCATGCGCCGGGCGACGGTCTGCCGGACTGGCGGCGCGGCCTGCGCGCGCTGCCGCTGCACGGCGCGACGATCGGCGCGGATTGCGCGGCGCTGGCGCTGCACGGCCTCGACGGCGGCGCGCTGCTGCTGGACGCGCAGGCGCTGGACCCCGGCGCCCGCCGCCGCTGGCTCGCCGAAGCCGATGTCGTCCTCGCCTTCTGAGCGGCGCGTGCTGCACATGGTCGTGCGCCCGCCCTGGGCCGGCGATGCGCTCGCGCGCGCGCTCGACGCGCTCGGCCACGACGATGTCCTGCTGCTGGCCCAGGACGCCGTGGCGGTCGCCTGCGCGCCCGCGGCGCTCGAACCCCGCATCGCGGCGCGACTCGCCGCCGCCGGCGCCCACGTGCTGGCCCACGACCTCGCCGCGCGCGGCCTCGCCGATGCCGCGCTGCCCGCGGGCCTGGTGGTGGTCGACGACGTGGCGTGGGTGGGTCTCGCCGCCACCTGCGACGTCTGCGTGACCTGGGCATGAGCGGCGCCCGCGAGATCGCGTTCGAGGGGCGCACGATCGCGCTCGACGAACGCGGCTACCTGCGCCAGCCCGACGACTGGAGCGAGGCGCTGGCCACCCACCTCGCCGCCGCCGACGGGATCGAACTCGGGCCCGCGCACTGGGAGGTGCTGCGCTTCCTGCGTGCCTACCATGCCGACTACGGCCTGTCGCCGCCGATGCGCCTGCTGGTGCGCGAACTGTCGGCGCGGATCGGCGGCGAACGCGGCTCCAGCCGCGCCCTCTACCGTCTGTTCCCCGAAGGCCCGGCCAAGCAGGCCTGCCGCTACGCCGGGCTGCCGCGGCCCTTGAGTTGCATCTGAGCGGCCGCATCTGGTGCCCTTCACGGAGCCCGCCATGCCGAAGATCGAGATCTACACCACCGCGGTCTGCCCCTACTGCGTCGCCGCCAAGAACTACCTGGTCGAGAAGGGCGCGCCCGGCTACGAGGAGATCCGCGTCGACCGCGATCCGCAGCGCTTCGGCGAGATGCTCGCGCGCAGCGGCAATCGCCGCACGGTGCCGCAGATCTTCATCGCCGGCACCCACGTGGGCGGCTTCGACGACCTGGTCGCGCTGGATCGCGCCGGCGGGCTGGCCCCGCTGCTGGCCGCCGGCTGAAGCCCGCCGCCCGACGTCTTCCCCACCGCGCGCCGCCACCCGGCGCGCCGCCGCCGAGGCCTGCCATGAGCGACCGCGTCCAGCAGTTCACCGAATTCCGCAAGCGCATGAACGAGCGCATCCTCGAGCACGACAACCAGGTCGTGCGGCGCTTCTTCGCGCTGGACACGCAGACCTACAAGGACGGCGCGCTGCCGCTCAAGACCAAGGAACTGCTCGGCCTGGTCGCCTCGCTGGTGCTGCGCTGCGATGACTGCGTGTCGTACCACGTCGCCCAGTGCAAGGACGCCGGCGTCACCCGCGATGAATTCTTCGAGACCTTCAGCGTCGGCCTGGTGGTCGGCGGGTCGATCGTGATCCCGCACCTGCGAAGGGCGGTGGATTTCCTCGACCAGTTGGAGGCGAGGGACGGGGCGGCGGCCGAGGATTGATTCCGATTTCGGGGCCCAGGGTATAGCGCCCAGGGTATAGGCCGATTGGCTCCGCCTGCGGCTGCGCCCCTATACCCTCTTCCCTATACCCTCGTTCGGTTGACAGCGCGCGGGCTTGAACTGCCCGGCCGAGCGTTTCGTGCGAACTGGGCCCTGGCCCCTCCCAAAGCCGACTGGCCCCCGCACCCGCCCATCCGCGATAATCATGGGTTATCCACACGAGGGCGCACTCCCCGCGCCCGGAGAGGAACCCGATGAGCAACAGGATTTCGGTGATCCGCGGCGACGGCATCGGCCCGGAGATCATGGACGCCACGCTGCGCGTGCTCGACGCGCTGAAGGCCGGACTCGACTACGAGTTCGTCGACGCCGGCATGGCTGTGCTCGACAAGCACGGCGAGTTGCTGCCGGCCGCCACCCTGGAGTCGATCGCGCGCAACCGGATCGCGCTCAAGAGCCCCTTGACTACCCCGGTCGGCGAGGGCTTCACCTCGATCAACGTCGAACTGCGCAAGCGCTTCGACCTCTACGCCAACGTGCGCCCGGCGATCTCGTTCCCCGGCACCAAGGCGCGCTACGAGAACATCGACATCATCACCGTGCGCGAGAACACCGAGGGCGCGTACATCGGCGAAGGCCAGGCAATGTCGCTCGACGGCCAGACCGCCACGCTGGCGCAGAAGATCACCGTGAAAGGTTCGCAGCGCATCGTGCGCTACGCCTTCGACCTCGCGCGCGCGATCGGCCGCCGCAAGGTGACCGTGGTGCACAAGGCGAACATCCTCAAGAGCACCTCCGGCCTGTTCCTGAAGGTCGCGCGCGAAGTCGCCGCCGACTATCCGGACATCGAGAAGCAGGAGATGATCGTCGACAACACCTGCATGCAGCTGGTGATGAATCCCTGGCAGTTCGACGTCATCGTCACCACCAACCTGTTCGGCGACATCCTGTCCGACCTGTGCGCGGGCCTGGTTGGCGGGCTGGGCCTCGCGCCGGGGGCCAACATCGGCAGCGAGGCGGCGATCTTAGAGGCGGTGCACGGCTCGGCGCCCGACATCGCCGGGCGCGGCATCGCCAACCCCTGCGCGCTGCTGCTCGCCGCCTGCCAGATGCTCGACCACATCGGCCAGCCGGACAACGCGCGGCGACTGCGGCTGGCGATCCGGGCGACCCTCGACGCGCGCGATCGCACCACACCCGACCTCGGCGGCAGCGGCAGCACGGCGAGCCTCGCCGAGGCCGTGATCTCGCGCCTCTGAGGGCGCGCCCCGCGGACGCGAGCAGGGACGGGCTGTGCCCGTCCCTGCACCGTCAGCGCCGCGGTTCGCTGACCAGGCTGATCGGCAGGTCGCGCTGGAAGCGACCGCCGGGTGCGCTGCCGTAGGTGACGTCGAAGGCGGCGCGGTTGCCTGCGTTGGAAGCCTGCGAGGCGGAGGACAGGGTCATGCGGATGGTGCCGATCGGCGTGTCGACGGCCGCGCCGGCGGGCGTGGGACAGGTGCGGCAGTAGCCCTGGCGCTGGAACAGTTGCAGCGTGTTGGGCGTGGTCGGCGAAGTGGTGACGAACGTGGCCCAGCGGCCGTCGTTGTTGGCGTCGGGGAAGTAGAGCAGGCCGCTGAGGGTGTCGGTGCCGGCGGCGCGGAAGCTCAGCAGGTCGATCCCCCAGCCGGAATCGGTCGAGCCCCAGAGACCGGTGAAGTCCGGGGTGGCGCGGAGCGCCGGGTCTTCGCCGAGGATCGCCTCCATGCACCAGTTGCGATTGACGTCCGCGCCGAGCGACCAGGTCATGACGGCCAGCGGCGAGTCGCTGGGCCGGGGCACGCCGTCGTTGCAGGCGGGCGCGAGGCGGGCCTGGTTGAAGTCGAGGCGGATCTGGCCGGAGGCGGCGGGGACGAGTTCGGGGTCCTGGCCCTGCCGATAGCGAAAGCGCAGCAGACTGACGCCGGTGGCGGAATCGGGCCTGGCGAGGAAGACGCCATCGACGACCGGACCCGCGGACAGGTACCACTCGGGGTTACCGGACGCGTCGTAGGTGTAGAAGATGGCGTAGTAGACGTTGCCGGCGACGCGCCCGAAGGCGATGCCGTGGTTGTTGCGGGTGCGGTCGTAGTAGAGCGTGGGTCGCGGGAGGTTGTCGGTCGGTACGACCGCCGGCTCGTTGGACCAGCCCACCGCCGACAGCATCGGCGCCGCGATGCCGAGGCGGCGCGGCGCGCCGGTGATCGCCGGCAGCATTAGCCCGGCGTCGACCCCGGTGCCGGTGACGTGGCTGAGCGTGGAGCCGGGCTGCAGCGGGTCGGGCGCGAACAGGCGCACGAAGTTGTCGGGCGCCGTGAACGTGCGATTGACGTTGTCCGGCGACGCCACCGCCTCCGCGCCATCCCAGCGCAACTGGGTGAACGACTTCATCGCCGCCTCGCGCTGCGCGTTGCTGATCTCGGTGAAGCGCGACACCGCGCCCGTGGTGGCGTCGACGCTGACCACGTTGGACGAGTAGATGTCGTCGTAGCCGAGCAGTTCGGAGCCGACCGGTCGCGTGGTGCTGCCGCCGGTGTTGACCAGGCTGGCGAAGCCAAGGCCGTGGGTGATCTCGTGCTTCGCGGTGCCGACGAAGTCCACGCCGGTGGCCGGCGACTGCGCGGCGAAGCCGTACCACCAGTTGCGGCCGCCGAGCACTTCGGCCTGGCCGATGCGGTTGTTGAAGGTGATCCGGATCTCGTAGTCGGTGGCGCAGCGGCCGCCGACCAGCCCGCAGGTGGGCGTGCCCGCGAGTTTGGTGGTGGCGGTTCCGAGGTAGAAGGTCTGCGCGCGCGGTAGCGCCGGCACGTACAGCCCGGTGTCGACCACCAGCGCGCCGTTGCTGCGGGTCTGGCTCTGCGCGCGGATAAAGACATCCTGCGCGCTGGCGAAGGCCAGCGTCGCGCCGGTCGCCGTGCAGCGGTTGCTGTCCACGCCCGGCGTGTTCGGGTCGTCGCAGGCGTCGGTCCAGCAGGCCTTGACCTTGATCGGCACCGGGCTGCGCAACTCGTTGGACAGCAGGCGCGCGGCCTCCAGCACGGCGTTGCGCCGTTGCGCGCCCACCGTGGTGCCGCTGTTGCCGCCGGCCGGCGTGGCCGGTGTCGGGTCGTTCCACTCGCTGATCGAGCAGGCGCCGGCGCCGTCGGTCGAGCCGTCGTCGAACACCACGTTGATCGGTACCGGCCCCGGCGCGGAGGTCGAGGTGTTCACCCTCACGCTGGCGTTGCTGGGCGTGGCGTCGAAGTTGAGCACCACGATGTACCAGCGACCGGCGCGGGCCGGCTGCACGTTGTAGCGGCCGATCGCGATGCGCTCGGACGTCTCGCCGCTGATCGAACGGTACTGCGCGCCCTCCAGCAGGTACTCCGGGGTGGGGGTCGCGCCCGGTTCGGTGCCCGGGAACGGCGTGCCGTAACGCACCAGCAGGTCGAGGTCGGTGTTGCCGCTGACCTCGAACTGGATCTGCGCGGCGTCGGCCGGCGCATCGAAATAGAAGGCGTCGGTGAAGGCATTGCCACCGAGCGCGAAGCTGCGCGGGGTGCCGGCGGAGAGCGGCGTGTCCGGCGCGGCGTGGACGAACGGCGATGCGACGAGCAGCGCCAGCGAGGCGAAAGCGATGCGGATCATGTCAGCGCTCCTGGCCGCCGTTGCGGGCGATGCGCTCGCGCCACGCACGGAAGGCCGGATTCTCGGCTTCGCCGCAGCGGATCACCACGCGGCCCTGCGCGTCGAGGGTCGCGGACGACACCGTCATCATCGGCGGGGGCATGCGCGGGGCGTCCTTCAGCGCCGCCTTCCAGGACGTGGGCGTGCCGCCCAGCGGGCGCGAGATCGGTTCGGCGCCGAGGGCCGCGCCGGCGACGCCGAGCAGCAGGAGGCCGGACGACAGGAGGACGACGACGGCCGTCCGCGGGGTGTGGATCACGGGTGACTCCTTAGCGCGTTCGAAATGAATGACGCCCCTGGACGGCGATTGTGACACGCACGCACGTGCAAGCCCGATCATCGCGCTGCATTCCGCCAACCGTGCGCGAGCACCGACACCGGACCGCGGCCGGGCCGCGTCGCGGCGCGCAGCGCGCCGTGGATGTAGTCGACGGCATCGGCCACCGCGCGCGGCAATGCAGCCCCGCGGGCGAGGTTGGCGGCCACCGCGGCCGACAGCGTGCAGCCGGTGCCGTGGCCGTCGACGCGCAGGCGGCGATGGCGGATCTCGAGCTGGTTGCCGTCGCGGTCGAGGTACAGGTCGGAGACCATCGCGCCGCCGGCGTGGCCACCCTTGAGCAGCACCGCATGCGAGCCCATCGCGAGCAGTTCGGCGGCGGCCCTGGATGACGCATCGCGTCCGGCGATGCGTCGGCCGAGCAGCAGTTCGGCTTCCGGCAGGTTGGGGGTGAGCAACGTGGCCCGGGGCAGCAGCAGCCGGCGCAGCGCGCCGATGGCTTCCGGGCGCAGCAGCGTGGCGCCGCTGGAAGCCACCATCACCGGATCGAGCACCACCGGCAGGCCGGGATGGCGCACCAGGGCCGACGCGACGGCGACCACCAGGCGCGGCGTGCCCAGCATGCCGATCTTGACCGCGCGGATGTCGAAATCGTCGAACACCGCTTCGATCTGGGCATGCACCACCCGCACCGGCACCGGGTGCACGGCGGTGACCGCGCGGATGTTCTGAGCCGTCACCGCCGTCACGGCCGTCAGGCCGTGGACCCCGTGGGCGGCGAAGGTCTTCAGGTCCGCCTGGATGCCGGCACCCCCGCCGGAATCGGAGCCGGCGATCGAAAGGGCGGACACAGGACGGCGGGGTATGCGGGCCATTTGTTGTTCCCGGGCAACACGGACTTGCAGTCTAGCGGCCAAGGGTTCGACGGGACAGGGAAAAAAGGCCTATCCCGGCGTTGACAGGCTGTGGTGTTTTTGCGAACCTGTGGCTCGATGGCAACAGGGGTTGCCACGAGCGCCTTTCGGGGATTGCGCCAGTCCATGGATTCACGCCGCAACGGCCTTCGCCTCCTCGCCTTCTGCCTGCTTGGTGCAGGCGGCAGTGCGCATGCCGACGACGCCAGCCTGGGCGCGTGGCAGCAGTATGCGCTGCGTGGCATCACGCCCGACTTCGACTGGGCGGATCGCCCAGACGCGGCCAGCGTCGAGCCCACCGTGTTCGAAGGCGCGCTCGCGCGCACCGGCCTCGCCCCGCGCGTCGAACTGACCTTCGGCCAGGCCGCGAGCCCGCTGAGCGTGTCCATCTCGCGTTCGCTGGCCGGCGACACCCCGCTGTTCGAGGGTGGCGCCGTCGCGCCGCAGCGGCTGACCGGCGTCGGCGTCGGCCTGGAGCGCACCCTGGTCGCGCCGGCCCTCACCCGCAGCGTCAGCGACAGCGCCGACCTCACGGTCGGTGCGGTGTTCGTGCAGCAGGCATTCGCGTCCTGGGGCCTCGGCGCCGGCGTGCGCACCTACAACAGCGCGGTCAGCACGGCGCCGGCGTCGTTCCTCGGCACGTCCTACGGCAGCGGCGTCCGCCTCGGCTTCGACCAGTCGCTGGGCGATGCGCTGGTGCTGCGCACGAACTACCAGTCGACGATCGACATGTCGGCGCTGCAGAACTACCGCGGGCTGTACGCGCGCCCCGGCGACTTCGACCTGCCCGCGGTGGCCAGCACGGACCTCGCGTGGCGGCCGGGCGACGCCAGCCGCGTCACGTTCGGCGTGTCGCGCGTCATGTACAGCGACATCGCGCCGTTCACCAGCGCGGCACTGCCGGTCCGTTTCCTGAGCCTGATCGGCGACGCCTCGACGCCGACCTTCGCCTGGCGCGACCTGACCGTGTTCCGGATGGACTGGGAGTGGTCGCCCACCGCGGACGCCACGCTCGGCTTCCACTACGCCACCCGGCAGCAGCCGGAGCCCACCTCGCGCGCGCTGCGCGACGCGCTGGCCGGCGAGTTCACCGACGACAACTTCGGCCTGTCGGTGACGCGCCGCTTCGACGGTTTCGGCTCGCTGCGCTTCGCGGCCAGCTATGCGCCCGCCCAGTATTTCCTCGGCAACGCCTCGTTCGGCAACCGCGATGCGCGCGGCGAACAGGTCGAAGTGGAAGCCGTCTGGGCGATGGCGTTCTGACCCTTTTCTGTTAGCACCAAGGCTTCAGGGCATCTTGCGGGGCTCCATCGGAGCCCCGTCTTTTTTTCCGCGCCCGCTCAGAGCGATTCGGACGCGAAGTCCGCCAGCCGCGAGCGCTCGCCGCGGCGCAGCGTGATGTGCGCCGAGTGCTGCCAGGCCTTGAAGCGGTCGACCGCATAGGTCAGGCCCGAGGTGGTCTCGGTGAGGTAGGGCGTGTCGATCTGCTCGACGTTGCCGAGGCACACCATCTTGGTGCCGGGGCCCGCGCGCGTGAGCAGGGTCTTCATCTGCTTGGGCGTGAGGTTCTGCGCCTCGTCGATGATCACGTAGCGCGACAGGAAGGTGCGCCCGCGCATGAAATTGAGCGAGCGGATCTTGATCCGCGAGGCAAGCAGGTCGTTGGTCGCCGCGCGGCCCCAGGAGCCGCCCTCCTGCGGGTCGGCCAGCACCTCGAGGTTGTCGGTCCGCGCCCCCATCCAGGGCGTCATCTTCTCCTCCTCGGTGCCGGGCAGGAAGCCGATGTCCTCGCCGACCGACACCGTGGCGCGGGTCATGATGATCTCGCGATAGCGCTGCTGGTCCATCACCTGCGCGAGCCCCGCGGCCAGCGCGAGCAGGGTCTTGCCGGTGCCCGCGGTGCCGAGCAGGGTGACGAAGTCGACGTCGGGGTCCATCAGCAGGTTGAGCGCGAAGTTCTGCTCGCGATTGCGCGCGTGGATGCCCCACACGCTGTGGTTGCTCTGCTCGTAGTCGTCGGGGATCTGCAGCACGGCCTTGCCGTCGGCCACGCGCAGCACGCGGAACTCGGGTTCGTTCTCGCCCGGCAGGTAGAGGCACTGGTGCGGGTACCACTGCTCGTCCTTGCGCAGCTTGACCTCGTAGAAGGTGCGGCCGCGCTCCGACCACGAGCGCACCTCGGGATGGCGGTCCCAGAACTTCGGCGACAGTTCCGTGTGGCCGGCGTACAGCAGGCTGAAGTCGTCCAGCGCGCGGTCGTTCTCGTAGTCCTCGGCGGGCACGCCGTAGATCGAGGCCTTGATGCGCAGGTTGATGTCCTTGGACACCAGCACCACCGGCGTGCCCGGGCGTGCGTCGCGCAACTCGAGGATCGCGGCGAGGATGCGGTTGTCGGGCACGCGGCCATCGGCGTGCGCGGGCTGCGTGGTGCGCTGCGTGGTCTGGAACAGCAGGCGGCCGATCTGCGCCGCGCCGCGCAGGCGCAGGTCCTTCGGCCGCGTGAGGCGCAGTCCGGCATCGATGTCGCCGCCGCCGTTGCCCTCGATCAGTTCGTTGATGAAGCGGCTGACCTGGCGCGCGTTGCGCGAGACCTCGGAGGTGCCCTTCTTGGCGTGGTCGAGTTCCTCCAGCACGGTCATCGGGATGAAGACGTCGTGCTCCTCGAAGCGGAACAGCGAAGTCGGGTCGTGCATGAGCACGTTGGTGTCCAGCACGTAGACGCGCTTGCCTTCGGACATCATTTCGGGGCGGCCTCGGGGGGCGGGTGACGGGGCGGTGGAGCGGCGGGCCGGCGGTTGGCTGCGCAGGAGGGCGGGATCGGTATCGCGGGCGGGGTGGCGCGGGGGGCGCTGGCTCAACGGCGGACTCCGGCGGCGGGGAAGGGGGTCATCGCGCGGTCGTGGGCCCGGGTCCTTCAGTACTTCATGGGGTCCATGATCGCATCGAGGTTCTGCGCATCGCAGAACTCGAGGAAATCGTCGCGCAGGGAGGCGATGTGGGTCTTGGCGGGGATGCCGATCGTGATCTGCGCGCTGAACATGTCGGCGCCGGTCTGCATCGCGCGGTAGCGGCTGGACGACAGCTGCTCGATGGCGATCCCGCGGCTGGCGAAGAATTCGGTCAGCTGGAACAGCGCGCCGGGGCGGTCGGCCGCCACCACCTCGACCACGTAGGGCATCAGGTTGGCCTGCGGCTCGCGCGCCCCGGTGCGGCGGATCGCGACCTTCAGGTCCTCCTCGCGCTCCAGCCGCGCCACCGCCGATTCCAGCTTGGCGATCGCGTCCCAGGGGCCGGAGACCAGCAGCGAGACGACCACTTCCTGGCCGAGGCACGACACGCGCGCCTCGACCACCCTACAGCCGCACTCGTTCACGCGCTTGGTCAGCGGCAGCAGGGCCGCGGTCGGCTGCGGGACGGCGGCGAGCAGGAGGACGAAGTTTTCGCTGGCGTTCGGTCTTGCCACGAGGCCCCGCATCGGCGCCGTTCGGCACGGCGTCCCCAACCGATTGTGCCTGCGCCGGGCGACGGGCGGAATACTTGTGCCCCGGCCGGTCGGGCCATACCATGCCCGCCTCCCCCAATGTCCCGCAGCCGCCCGCACCGCGTGAGACTCCAAGGCAGCCTCTGCGCCCTCGTCACGCCGTTCGACGCCGACGGCGCGCCGGACTTCGATGCGTTCGCGCGCCTGCTCGACGTGCACCGCGGGGCCGGCACGCACGGCGTCGTGGTCGCCGGCTCCACCGGTGAGTCGGCCGCGCTCGACGAGGGGGAATTCCGCGCGCTGCTGGAACTGGCGGTCGAGCGCGTGGGCGGTCACCTGCCGGTGGTCGCGGGCTGCGGCGCGGCGGCGACCCACAAGGCGCGCCACCTGCTGCGCATCGCGGAAGCCGCCGGCGCGCATGCCTCGCTGGTGGTGACGCCGTACTACGTGCGCCCGACCCAGGAAGGGCTGTACCGCCACTACGCGTCGCTGGCCGACGCGTCGCCGCTGCCCCTGGTTCTGTACAACGTGCCCGGCCGCACCGGCTGCGACCTGTTGCCCGACACCGTGGCGCGGCTGGTCGGCACCGGCAGCATCGCCGGCATCAAGGAAGCGCGGCCCGAGGCCGAGCGCATGCAGCAGTTGCTGGCCTTGCGCGGGCCCGGCTTCGCGGTACTCAGCGGCGACGACCCCACTGCGCTGCGCGCGCTGCTGGCCGGCGCGGACGGCGTGATCTCGGTCGCCGCCAACGTGTGCCCGGCGGCGTTCCGCGCCCTGGTCGACCTCGCGCGCGCCGGGCGCGCCGACGATGCCCGCGCGCTCGATGCGCGGCTGGCGCCGCTGTACCGCGCGCTCGCGCTGGAGTCCAACCCGATCCCGGCCAAGTGGATCCTGCACCGGCTCGGCCTGTGCGGCGCGGGCCTGCGCCTGCCGCTGGTCGAACTGTCCGAGGCGCATCGCGCCGAGGCCGACGCGTCCGCCGCGCTGGCGCGCTCGCTCGACGCCGCGCATCCCGCGCCGGCGGCCGGAACCCGCGCCGCCTGAGGCGGTGCCAAGAACGCAAGACGGAGAGTTGCCGATGAACCGTTCCACCCTGCGCCTGACCGCCGCCGCGACGCTCGCCCTGCTGCTCGCGGGATGCTCCATGTTCGGCGTGCGCAGCGACTACGAACAGGCGCGCGAGACGCGCCCGCTGGAGATCCCGCCCGAACTCGACGCCCCCGCGCAGTCCGGCACGATGCGCGTGCCCGAGGTGTCCGGCGCGCCGGCGACGCCCGCATCGGCGGCGTCCAGCGTGCCGTCCGCGATCCCCGCGGGCGAGGCCACGTCGCTGGCGATCGCCGACGGCGTGGCGGGCGCCTGGCGCCGGGTCGGCCTCGCGCTGGAGCGTTCCGGCGTGGCCGAGCTCACCGCGCGCGACGAGGCGGCCGCCACCTACACCGTGAGCGGGACGTCCACCCTGGAACGGCGCGCCGAAGGCGGCTTCTTCAAGCGGCTGTTCACGCGCGACGAGGCGACCACCGCGCAGGTGACGCGCGTGGTGCGCATCGTCGCCGACGGCAGCGGCAGCGTGGTGCGGGTCGAGGACGAGCAGGGCCAGCCGGCGGACGACGAACTCGCGCGCCGCGTGATCGAAGCGATCCGCCAGCGCCTGGGTTGAAGCCCGGCGTCGGGGCCGGGCGCGGGATTGCGGCCGGCGCGGTGCGCCGGCTCGCTCAGCGCTCGAGCAGCTTGAGCTTGCCCTCGCGGCCTTCCCACTCCTTGGCGTCGGCCGGTGGTTCCTTGCGCTCGGTGATCACCGGCCAGGCGGCCGAGAGTTCCTTGTTGAGGGCGATGAAGCCCTCCTGCCCCGCCGGCACGTCGTCTTCGGGGTAGATCGCATTGACCGGGCATTCCGGCTCGCACAGCGTGCAGTCGATGCACTCGTCGGGATCGATGACGAGGAAGTTCGGGCCTTCATGGAAGCAGTCGACCGGGCAAACCTCGACGCAATCCGTGTACTTGCACTTGATGCAATTCTCGATGACGACGAACGGCATGGGGCCGTGGCTCCGGTCTGCTCGCTGGCGGGGCTGCCCGGGACGGGCCGGTGGCGCTCCCTACGAGGTTCGAACTCGTGTTCCCGCCTTGAGAGGGCGGTGTCCTAGACCACTAGACGAAGGGAGCGTTGCTTGAGGTCCCGGAAACAGGCCGCGTAGTATAACGTTTTTCCAACGCCCGACAACGCGGCCCGCGGCCCCCCGCCGGCGCCGGGCCGCTGCGGATTCCACTTCGTGACCGAACCCCAGAAGCGCCCGATGCCGCAGGCTCGCGTGATCCCGCGCGAGCAGCACGGCATCTCGCGCCGGAACATCAGCCCGAACGCGCTGCGCGTGCTCTACCGCCTCAAGGAGGCGGGCTACGGCGCGTACCTCGTCGGCGGCGCGGTGCGCGATCTCCTGCTCGGCGGCCATCCGAAGGACTTCGACGTCGCTACCGACGCCACGCCCGAGCAGGTCAAGGCGCTGTTCCGCAACTGCCGCCTGATCGGCCGCCGCTTCCGCCTCGCGCACGTGGTGTACGGCCCCGAGATCATCGAGGTCGCCACCTTCCGCGGGCTCGGCGACGACGGCTCGGGCGACCGCCACGTGGTCGACGGACTGATCGTGCGCGACAACGTGTACGGCACGATCGAGGAAGACGCGCTGCGCCGCGACTTCACCGCCAATGCCCTCTACTACGCGATCGAGGACTTCAGCGTCCGCGACTACGTCGGCGGCTTCGAGGACGTGCGCCAGCGCACCCTGCGCCTGATCGGCGACCCCGCGCAGCGCTATCGCGAGGATCCGGTGCGCATGCTGCGTGCGGTGCGCCTCGCGGCCAAGCTCGGCTTCCGCATCGACGACGCCGCATGGGCCGCGATCTTCGAACTGGCGCCGCTGATCGTGGAGGCCGCGCCCGCGCGGCTGTTCGACGAGATGCTGAAGCTGTTCCTCGGCGGCCACGCCTACGAGAGCATGCGCTGGCTCGAGGCCTCGAGCCTGCTGCGCGAGCTGCTGCCGTCGACCGCCGCGGCGATCGAGGCGCGCGGCGGCGACGAGATGCCGAGGATGATGGAGGCCGCGCTCAAGGGCACCGACCTGCGGCTGGCCGAGGGCAAGTCGGTGACCCCGGCCTTCCTGCTCGCCGCCCTGCTGTGGCCGGCGGCGCAGCATGCGCACGCCGCCGAGGTGGCGCGCGGGGTCGAAGTGCAGGCCGCGTGGCTGCGTGCGGCCGACAAGGTGGTGCGCGAACAGGCCTCGCGGATCGCGATGCCGCGCCGCTTCAGCCTGCCGATGACCGAGGTCTGGGCGCTGCAGGCACGGCTGGAAAGCGCCACCCGCAAGCGCGCCGCGCGGCTGCTCGCGCATCCGCGCTTCCGCGCCGCGTACGATTTCCTGGTGCTGCGCGCGCTCGACGATCCGCGCCTGCGCGAGCTGGTCGATTTCTGGACCGCCGCACAGGCCGGCAGCGCGCCGGCCGCGGCCTCAGCGGACGCATCCGCCGATGCCGCCGAGGCCGACGAACCAAAGAAGCGCCGCCGTCGCCGGCGGCGTCCTGGCGCCGCCGCCGCGCCGGCCGATGACGCCTGATCAGGGCTGGCGGCGCGGCGTCTTCATCGGGCTCGGCGCCAACCTCGGGGATCCGCTGGCGCAGATGCGTGACGCGCTCGCGCGCCTCGGCGCGATCCCGGGCGTGCGCGTGCTGCGCGACTCCGGTCCGTGGCGCAGCCCGCCGTGGGGCGTGCTCGAACAGCCGCCGTTCGTCAACGCGGTCGCCGAACTCGAGACCGCCCTTGCGCCGGATGCCCTGCTGCAGCGGCTGATCGAGGTCGAGCGCGCGGGAGGGCGCGAACGCGGCGGCGCGCGCTGGGGTCCGCGCACGATCGACCTCGACCTGTTGCTCGACGGCGAGGCCGAAGTCGACCTGCCGGGCTGCAGCGTGCCGCATCCGCGGATCGCGCAGCGCGCCTTCGTGCTGGTGCCGCTGGCCGTGCTCGCGCCCACCGCGCGCGTCCCCGGCCACGGCGTGGTGCGCGAACTGCTGGACGCGCTCGATCCCGCCGAGCGCGCCGCGGTGCAGCCGATCGACGCCACGATTGACCCGTGCGCCGCGGCCCGCCGATGATCGAGGACCCTCCGGAGGCGCCCATGGCCTACGCCGATCCCCACGCCACGCCACCCCAGCCCTTGACTGTCGACGGCCTTGCCCGGCGCAAGCGCGACGGCGTGCGACTGTCGGTGCTGACCGCCTACGACGCCAGCATCGCGCGCGCCGCCGAACGCGCCGGCATCGACATCCTGCTGGTCGGCGACTCGCTGGGCATGGTGGTGCAGGGCCAGCACACGACCTTGCCGGTGACCGTCGACCACATCGTCTACCACGGCGCCGCGGTGGCGCGCGGCGCGCGCCACACGCTGCGCATCGCCGACATGCCGTTCGGCTCCGCGCCCGATCCGGCCACCGCGTACCGCAATGCCGCGCGGCTGGTCGCCGAGGGCGGCGCCGACATGGTCAAGCTGGAGGGCGCGGGCCACATGCTCGACGTGATCCGCTACCTCGTCGAGCGCGACATCCCGGTGTGCGCCCACCTCGGCCTGACGCCGCAGTCGGTGCTGAAGCTCGGCGGCTACCGCGTGCAGGGCCGCGAGGACGCCGCCGCCGAGCGCGTGCGCACCGAGGCGCGCGCGGTCGCTGAGGCCGGCGCCAGCCTGCTGGTGCTCGAATGCGTGCCGGTCGCGCTGGCGCAGGCGATCACCGCGCGCCTGCTGATCCCCACCATCGGCATCGGCGCCGGGCCGCACTGCGACGGCCAGGTGCTGGTCAGTACCGACCTGCTGGGGCTCGGCGACGGTCGCCGCCCGCGCTTCGTGCGCGATTTCCTGGCCGGCCGTGGTTCGATCGAAGACGCCTTCCGCGCCTATGCCGCCGCGGTGCGCGACGGATCGTTCCCGACCGCCGAGGAGTCGTACGCGTGACCATGCTGCGCGCATCCCGCATCGTCGACGTGCGCGAGATCGTCCGCGGCTGGCACCGCGCCGGCGCAACGGTCGCCTTCGTGCCCACCATGGGCAACCTGCACGACGGGCATTACGCCCTCGTCGAGCACGCGCGGCGCATCGCGACGCGCGTGGTGGCCAGCGTGTTCGTCAATCCGACCCAGTTCGGTCCCAGCGAGGACTTCGCGCGCTACCCGCGCACGCTGGATGCCGACGCCGCGGGGCTGGCCGGACGGGGCTGCGACCTGTTGTTCGCGCCGCCGGTGGAGGAAATGTATCCGCGCGGCCTGGACGGGCTGGTGCAGGTGCGGGTGCCCGGGCTCGAGGACATCCTGTGCGGGGCCTTCCGGCCCGGACACTTCGCCGGCGTGGCCACCGTGGTGGCGCGTCTGCTCGGCATCGTGCAGCCCGATCGCGCGGTGTTCGGCGCCAAGGACTGGCAGCAGCTGCAGGTCGTGCGCCGGGTGGTGGACGAGCTCGCGCTGCCGGTGGTGATCGACGCCGGCGCGACCGTGCGCGAGCCGGACGGGCTGGCGATGAGTTCGCGCAACCAGTACCTCGAGCCGGCCGAGCGACGCACCGCGGCGCGGCTGTACGCGGTGTTGTCCGCCGTGCGCGACGCGTTGCGCGGGGGCGCCGATCCGCACGCGGCCGAGGCGCACGCCCTGTCGGAATTGCGCGCGGCGGGGTTCCGTCCGGACTACGTCGCGGTGCGGCTCGCCCACGACCTGGCGGCCCCGCTCGTCGCCGGCGCGCCACGGATCGTGCTGGCGGCGGCCTGGCTCGGGCGGACCCGTCTCATCGATAACCTCTTGATCGACGGAGAAATCTGACGCCGACTGTTGTGAATCCGCAACAGCCGATCGATTTTTTTGGTCCGCACGCAACAAAGGTGTTGCTTTTCGCCATCGCCCGGCTTAGACTCGGCTCCGTGATCCGGGAAGACCGCTCGGCGGTTCCCGGGACGCAGGGCGCAGTTTCTGAGGTAATCGTCACTCCGATTCAACCCTCGCCGGAAGGCTGAGGGTTTTTTTTTGCCCCGACGGCGGTGTGTGTTGCAACGCGGGAGCCGAGGCCGCATAAAGGCCAGCCCCGGCCGGGCCCGTCCCGCCGCCCTGGAGAGCCCGCGATGCAGTTGAACTTCCTCAAGGCCAAGATCCACCGCGCCACCGTGACCCATGCGGAGCTGCACTACGAAGGGTCCTGCGCGATCGACGGCCGCCTGCTGGACGTTTCCGGCACCCGCGAGTACGAGCAGATCCACATCTACAACGTCAACAACGGCGAGCGCTTCGTCACCTATGCGATCCGCGCCGAGGAAGGCAGCGGCACCATCTCGATCAACGGCGCGGCCGCGCACAAGGCGCAACCGGGCGACATCATCATCATCTGCGCCTATGCGCAGATCGACGCCGCGGCGGCGGCCGAGTTCAAGCCGACCCTGGTCTACGTCGACCACCAGAACCGGCTGACGCACACCAACCATTCCATCCCCCGGCAGGCGGCCTGAGCCATGCCCGCCGGCGCTGTCGCGTGGGCTGCACTCGAGCATCACGCTGCTCGCCTGCGCGCGCGAACGCTCGGCGAGCTGTGCACCGATCCGGCGCGCCCCGCGCGCCACGCGCTGGCGGCGGCGGGCGTGCACCTCGACGGTTGCCGCCAGCATGTCGACGACGCGGCGCTCGACGAACTGCTCGCGCTCGCCGCGGAAGCTGGTCACGCCGCGGCGGTGGCGGCGCTGGTCGGCGGCGAGGTCGTCAATCCGACCGAGGGTCGTCCGGCGCTGCACACGGCGCTGCGCGACCTTGACGGCTGGGCGCCGACGCCGCGGGCCGCCGCGGCCGCGCGCGAAGCGGCGGTGGTGCGCGCGCGCATGCGTGCGATCGCCGAGGCCTGGCACGCCGATCCCGGCACCACCGACGTGGTGCACGTCGGCATCGGCGGCTCCGACCTCGGTCCGCGCCTCGCCTGCGAGGCGCTCTCCACGCCTGCGCCACCGCGCCTGCGCGTGCACTTCCTCGCCAACGTCGATGGCCACGCGGCCGCGGCCCTGCTGCCACGGCTCGATCCGCGGCGCACCCGCGTGTGCCTGGTCTCCAAGAGCTTCGGTACGCAGGAGACCCTGCTCAACGGCGCGCTGCTGCGCGAATGGCTGGGACCCGCGGGCGGCGAGCGCATGCTCGCCGTCACCGCGCGGCCCGCGGCCGCCGCCCAGCTCGGCATCGCCGAGGATGCGGTGCTGCCGATGTGGGACTGGGTTGGCGGGCGCTACTCCTTGTGGTCGGCGGTCGGCCTGCCGATCGCGTTGATGCACGGCATGGATGCCTTCGAGGCCCTGCTCGCCGGCGCGCAGGCGATGGACCGCCACTACGCCGAGGCTTCTTCGCACGACAACCTCCCGCTGCGCCTCGCGCTGCTCGGCGTGTGGAACCGCAGCGTGCTGGGGCTGCCGACGCTGGCGCTTGCCCCCTACGACGACCGCCTGCGCCTGCTGCCGGCCTGGTTGCAGCAGGCCGACATGGAATCCAACGGCAAGGGCGTGGCGGTCGACGGCCGCCCGCTCGCGCGCGCCGGCGCGCCGGTGGTGTGGGGCGATGTCGGCACCAACGCCCAGCACGCCTACTTCCAGTCCCTGCACCAGGGCGTGGACACGGTGCCGGTGGACTTCATCGGCGTCGCCAACGCGGACCACGGGTTCCGCGCCAACCACGACGCACTGCTCGCCAACCTGCTGGCCCAGGCCGCCGCGCTGGCGCAGGGCACGGACGGCGGCGAGGGTCCGCTCGCCCCGCACCGCGCCTGCCCGGGTGGCCGTCCCAGCAACCTGCTGCTGCTCGATCGACTCACGCCGCGGCGCGTCGGCGCCCTGCTCGCACTGTACGAGCACAAGGTGCACGCCCAGGGCGTGCTGTGGGGCATGAACTCCTACGACCAGTGGGGCGTCGAGCTGGGCAAGAAGCTCGCCAACGGGCTGCTGCCGGCGATCGCCGGTGGCGGCCCCGCGGTGGGCGCCGATGCCGTGACCGAAGCGCAAATCGCGCTGCTTCGCGGACTGCGCGGCCGCTCCTGAGCGGCGACCCGCGCGCCTATCCGCCGCGCGCCGCCCCGGCGCGCTGTCGCGCCAGCGCCCAGGCGACGTGTTCGCGCACCACGGGCGATGGGTGCGCGGCGCGCGCTTCGAGCGCGGCCACGATGTCGGCCGCGGGTGGCGCGTTGCCCAGCGCCACCGCCAGGTTGCGCAGCCAGCGCTCGTGGCCGATGCGGCGGATCGCCGAGCCCTCCGTCAGGCGCAGGAACTGCGCCTCGTCCCACGCGAACAGTTCCAGCAGGCTGGCGCGCGCCAGCCCGTGGCGTTCGCGGAAGTCGGGTTCGGCGGCGAGGCGGGCGAACTTGTTCCACGGGCAGACCATCTGGCAGTCGTCGCAGCCGTAGATGCGGTTGCCCATCAGCGGGCGCAGGTCCTCGGGGATCGCGCCCGCGTGCTCGATGGTGAGGTAGGACACGCAGCGCCGCGCGTCCAGCCGGTAGGGCGCGACGATGGCCTGCGTGGGGCAGGCCGCGATGCAGCGCGTGCAGGTGCCGCAGTGGTCGCGCGCGGGCACGTCCACCGGCAGCGGCAGGTCGATGTAGATCTCGCCGAGGAAGAACCACGACCCGGCGTCCTTGTCGATCACGTTGGTGTGCTTGCCGATCCAGCCGAGGCCGGCGTCGCGTGCCAGCGGCTTTTCCAGCACCGGCGCGGAGTCGACGAACACACGATGCCCGAACGGCCCGATCGCGTCCGCGATGCGCTCGGCGAGGCGTTGCAGCCGGCCGCGCAGCACCTTGTGGTAGTCGCGCCCCAGCGCATAGCGCGACACGTAGGCGCGGGTGCCGTCGTCGAGCACGCGCTGCATCGATTCGCCGTCGGCGAGGTAGTCCATGCGCGCCGACACCACGCGCAGGGTGCCCGGCACCAGTTCCGCCGGTCGCGAACGCTTGCTGCCGTGGCGCGCCATCCAGTCCATGTCGCCGTGCCAGCCGAGGTCCAGCCATTCCTGCAGGCGCCGTTCGTCTTCCGCGAGGTCGATGCCGGCGATGCCGATGCGCTGGAATCCGAGTTCTGCGCCCCAGCGGCGGATGTCGTCGGCGAGTGCCGCAGGGTCGAAGGCGGGGGCTGGGACGACGGACATGGCGCGAGTATAGGCAGCGGGGTCCACCCTGGCGCGCACCCCCTGTGTGGGAGCGCTGCGTGCAGCGCGATCGTCCTTGCGGCTGGACAGGCGCATCGCGGCGTACGCGCCGCTCCCTCCGCGCGGCTCGCCGCGGCTGCCGATCGGTGGCGCGGCGCCCGGCGATCCGTGCGTCGACTCGCACAGGGTCCGTCCATGCGATCTAATGGCGGCATGGACATGCCGTCGCGGCTCTACACCAGCGCGCAGGTGCGCGCGATCGACCGCCGTGCGATCGCGGCCTGCGGCGGCGAGGGCGTGCTGCTGATGCAGCGCGCGGGCGCGGCCGCGTTCCGTCGCCTGCGCGCGCGCTGGCCGGAGGCGCACCGCATACTGGTCGCCTGCGGGCGCGGCAACAACGGCGGCGACGGCTGGGTGGTGGCGCGGCTGGCGCGCGAAGCCGGGCTCGCGGTCGAGGTGCTGGCGCTGCCGGGAGAGCCCAACACGGCCGACGCGCGCGCCATGCGCGAGGCGGCGCTGGCGGCCGGTGTGCCGGCCCGCGAAGCGAACGCGCACGACGGATTGCCCGCGGCCGACGTGGTGGTCGACGGCGTGTTCGGCATCGGGCTGTCGCGCGCGCCCGACGGCGTGGCCGCCGGCTTGATCGCGGCGCTGGTGCGGCAGCCGGCGCCGGTGCTGGCGCTCGACGTGCCGTCGGGTCTCGACGCCGACACCGGACACGCGCCCGGTGCCTGCGTGCGGGCCTCGATGACCGTGACCTTCATCGCCGCCAAGCGCGGCCTGTTCACCGGCGATGCGCCGGCGCACGCCGGTGCGGTGGTGCTGGAACGCCTCGATGTCGATCCCGCGCTGGTCGACGCGGAGTCCGGCGCCGTGCACGCATGGACGCGCGACGACCTGCGCCGCGCCCTGCCGCCGCGCGCGCCCACCTTGCACAAGGGCCAGGCCGGCCATGTGCTGGTGGTCGGCGGCGACGAGGGCTATGGCGGTGCGGTGCGGCTCGCCGCGGAAGCCGCCGCCCGCAGCGGCGCGGGCCTGGTCAGCGTGGCCACGCGGGGCGCCAACGTGGGTCCGATCCTCGCCGCCCGCCCGGAACTGATGCCGCGCCCGGTCGAGGATCCGCACGCCCTCGCGGCGCTGGCCCTGCGCGCCGACGTGCTCGCGATCGGGCCGGGCCTGGGGCAGGGCGACTGGGGCCGGACGCTGTTCGACGCAGCACTCGCGCTCGGCAAGCCCTGCGTGCTGGATGCCGATGCCCTGAACCTGCTCGCCGCCGCGCCGCGCGCGCTGCCGGCCGGCAGCGTGCTCACCCCGCATCCGGGCGAGGCCGCGCGCCTGCTCGGCAGCGACGCGCGCGCGGTGAACGCCGATCGCTTCGCCGCCGCCGCCGCGCTGGCGCAGCGGCATGCCGCGGTCGTGCTGCTCAAGGGCGCCGGCACCGTGATCGCGGCGCCCGACGGCATGCTCTCCCTGTGCCCGGTGGCCGAGCCGGGCATGGCCACCGGCGGCATGGGCGACGTGCTCACCGGCGTGGTCGCTGCCTTGCGCGCGCAGGGGCTCGACGCCTGGCGCGCGGCCGGCTGCGGCGCGCTGGCGCATGCGCGGGCCGCGGCGTCCGCCGCGCGTGCCGGCGGCGCGCGTGGCCTGCTGGCGGGTGACGTGATCGACGCCCTGCGGCGCGAACTCAACCCGTGACCGACGCGCGCGACCAATGGGCGCCGGATGCCGCGGCCACCGAAGCCTGCGGCGCCGCGCTCGCGCAGGCGCTGCTGCCGGGCCTGGTGGTGCACCTGCATGGCGACCTCGGTGCCGGCAAGACGACCTTTGCGCGGGGCCTGCTGCAGGCCCTGCTGCCGGGCCAGCGGGTGAAGAGCCCGACGTACACCCTGGTCGAGCGCTACCGCGCGGGCACGCTCGATGTGCTGCATCTCGACCTGTATCGACTCGCCGATCCGGAGGAACTGGAGTTCCTCGGCGTGCGCGAAGACGTCGGCCGCGCGGTGCTGCTGGTCGAGTGGCCGCAGCGCGCCGGCGACCGCCTGCCGCCGGCCGATGTCGACGTGGCCCTTGAGCCCGCTGCCGGCGGACGCTCGATCCGCTGGACCGCACGCACGCCGGCCGGCCGACGTGCCCTGGCCCGCCCGCCGGACCTTGACCCGACCTGAAGAAAGGCTTGCAGGTTACGGATCGTAAAGGAAAATTGCTTGCAATCCGCGGCGCGTCAGGGTTCAATCCGCGCATGCTCGCGCGTGTCCTCCGCCTGTGCCTGTTCCTGCTGCCGCTCGCCCTCGCGCTGGCACCGGCCGCACGCGCCGAGGTCGAGGTGCGCGACGCGCGGGTCAGCGAAGAAAAAGGCTTCACGCGCGCGGTGTTCGAACTCTCGCGCCCGGGCGAGTACAAGATCTTCAGCCTCGCCGACCCGGCGCGCGTGGTGATCGACCTCGAAGGCGCGCGGCTCGGCAGCGGGTTCAAGGCGCCGACCGGCGCCGGCGTGGTGAAGGGCGTGCGCAGCGGCGCGCCGCAGCCGGGCAGCCTGCGCGTGGTGCTGGACCTCAGCGATGCGGCGAAGCCGCGCTCGTTCGTGCTCACGCCCGGCCCGCGCGCGGGGCATCGGCTGGTGGTCGACCTGACGCCGCCGAAGTCGCAGCCGGTGAAGTCGGTGGAGAGCATCGCCGCGGGCGCGCCGCGCGACGTGGTCATCGCGATCGACGCCGGCCACGGCGGCCAGGACCCCGGCGCGATCGGCCCGCGCGGCACGCGCGAAAAGGACGTCACCCTGCAGATCGCGCGCCGCCTCGCCAAGGCGATCGACGCCACGCCGGGCATGAAGGCCGTGCTGATCCGCGACGAGGACGTGTTCCTGCCGCTCAAGCGCCGCTACGAGAAGGCGCGCGACGCCAAGGCCGATCTGTTCATCTCCCTGCACGCCGACGCGATCGCGTCCGGGCGCGCGGCCGGCTCCTCGGTGTACATGCTGTCCACCCGCGGCGCGAGTTCCGAGGCCGCGCGCTGGCTGGCCGACCGCGAGAACGCCTCCGACCTGGTCGGTGGCGTGTCGCTGTCCGACAAGGACGACACCCTGGCCGCGGTCCTGCTGGATCTGTCGCAGGGCGCCACGCTGGGCGCCAGCGACGCCGCGGCCAACCACGTGCTGCTGGCGCTGTCGCGCTTCGGGCGCGTGCACAAGCAGGAGGTGCAGCACGCCAACTTTGTGGTGCTGCGCTCGCCCGACGTGCCGTCGATCCTGGTCGAGACGGCGTTCATCTCCAACGCCGAGGAAGAAAAGCGCCTGCGCGACCCGCGCCACCAGCAGAACCTCGCGCAGGCGATCACCGAGGGCGTCACCAACTATTTCTACACCGCGCCGCCGCCCGGCACCTTCATCGCGCAGAACCCGCGCAAGGCGCGCGAGCACATCGTCTCGCGCGGCGAAACCCTGGCCCTGATCGCGCAACGCCACGGCGTCAGCCTCGCCAGCCTGCGTCGCGCCAACGGCATCCGCGGCGATATCGTCAAGCCGGGGGATGTGTTGCGGATTCCGGGGACGGGGTGATTGTTGGCGGTGAGGGATGAGGGCCCAGGGCCCAGGGCCCGGAACCTTGATGGTGCTCGGTACGGTGCAGGATTTGGCTTCGTTCCTTGGTGCGCGGGTATAGGGCCCAGGGTATAGCCGAAGGTTGGGTGGCTCGCGGGATCGATTCGGCCGTGGGGGACCACCGTCTCGCACCGGCATCGATGCGTGCCACGGCCCCCGCATCGCACCTGTACCCTGGGCCCTATACCCTTGCACGAAGAAGCGAAGCGGCGACCTCGTTCCTGCTGATCGCCCACCAGGTTCTGGACCCTGCTCGCGACGGCATCGTGGTGTGCCACGGTCTCCGCACCGCACCTATACCCTGGGCCCTATACCCGCGCACCCTGGAGCGAAGCGGCTATCTCGTTCCTGCTGATCGCCCACCAGTTTCTGGGCCCTGGGCCCTGAGCCCTGGGCCCTTTCAGAAACAACGCCCACCGCCGCGCGCCGCAACTCCCCCCCCAACCGCCCCTGCCGTATCATCCGGGACCCGCCACGCCCCGATCGCCCGTGCGCATCCGCCAACTCCCCGAGCAACTGATCAACCAGATCGCCGCCGGCGAGGTGGTCGAGCGCCCGGCCTCGGTGGTGAAGGAATTGCTCGAGAACGCGCTCGACGCCGGCGCGCGACGGATCGAGATCGACCTGGAGGCGGGCGGTGCCAAGCTGGTGCGCCTGCGCGACGACGGCGGCGGGATCGCGCTGGACGACCTGCCGCTCGCGCTGTCGCGCCACGCGACCAGCAAGATCGCCAGCCTCGACGACCTCGAAACCGTGCGCACCCTGGGCTTCCGCGGCGAGGCGCTGCCGAGCATCGCCTCGGTCTCGCGCTTCGAGCTCGTTTCCCGCGAGCGCGGCGCCGAGCGCGCGTTCGCGATCGTTGCCGAGGACGGGACGCTCGGCGCGGTGAAGCCCGCGCAGCATCCCGAGGGCACCTCGGTGATCGCGCGCGACCTGTTCTTCAACGTGCCGGCGCGGCGCAAGTTCCTGCGCGCGGAGCGGACCGAACTCGGGCACGTCGAGGAACTGGTGCGCGCGCAGGCGCTGGCCAATCCGCACGTCGCCTTCCGCCTCAGCCACAACGGCAAGGTGCTGTCGAATCTCCTGCCGGTCGACGACCCGCAGCGGCGCGTGGCCGACGCGGTCGATCCGGATTTCGCCGCCGGCGCGTTGCGCATCGACGCCGAGGCCGGTGGTATCCGGCTGCACGGCTGGATCGGTGCGCCGACCGCCTCGCGCGGGCAGGCCGACCGGCAGTTCTTCTTCGTCAACGGGCGCATGGTGCGCGATCGGCTGATCGCGCATGCCGTGCGCCAGGCGTATGCCGACGTGCTGTTCCACGGGCGCCATCCGGCGTTCGTGCTGGAACTGCGCATCGATCCGGCGGCGGTGGACGTCAACGTGCACCCGCAGAAACACGAGGTGCGCTTCCGCGACAGTCGCCTGGTGCACGACTTCGTGTTCCGCAGCCTGCATGCCGCGCTGGCGGACACGCGTGCGGGCGCGGCGGCGCCGATCGCAGCATCCCCGGCGCCCGCGTTCGCGCTGCCGGCGGCGAACGGAGGCGAGGGCGGAGCGTGGGCGCAGGCGCGGCTGGGGCTGCCCACGCGCGTCGCGTCGGTCCCGCTCGCCACCTATGGCGCGCTGTACGGCAACGCCGCGGCCGCCACGCCCGCGCCGGTGGGCGCGATCGCGGACGCCGCATCCACGCCGCAGCCGCTGCCGGAATCGCCCGCCGACCTGCCGCCGCTCGGCTTCGCGCTGGCGCAGTTGCGCGGCATCTACATCCTGGCCGAGAACGCACACGGCCTGGTGCTGGTCGACATGCACGCCGCGCACGAGCGCATCACCTACGAACGGCTCAAGGACGCGCGCGCCTTCGGCGCGGTGCCGTCGCAGTTGCTGCTGGTGCCGCCGACGTTGCGCGTGTCGCCGCGCGAGGCCGATGCGGTGGAGGAACACCAGGCGCGCTTCGCGGCGCTCGGCTTCGAGATCACCCGCAGCGGCCCGGATCGCGTGGTCGTGCGGCGCATCCCGTCCGCGCTGGAGGGCGCCGACGTCGAGCGGCTGGTCGGCGACGTGCTGGCCGATCTCGTCGAGCACGGTTCCGACGCGCGCCTGGTCGAGTACGAGAACGAACTGATGGCGACCATGGCCTGCCACGCCTCGGTGCGCGCCAACCGCCGGCTCACCCTCGCCGAGATGAACGGCCTGCTGCGCCAGATGGAGCAGACGGAGCGCAGCGGGCAGTGCAATCATGGTCGCCCGACCTGGGTCCAGTTGACGCAGGCCGAACTCGACCGCCTGTTCCTGCGTGGCCGCTGACCTGGAGTCGTTCCCGATGCGCTTTCCGCTCGCCCTGCTCGCCGCTGCCATCACCGCCATGCCCGCGATCGCCATGGACCCTGCAACGCACCGCGATGAAGTCCAGCAGTGGCGCGAGGCCCGCGCCGCGCGCCTGACCGCGCCGGAAGGCTGGCTGAGCCTGGTCGGCCTGCACTGGGTCGAGCCGGGCACGCACCGGATCGGCAGCGCAGCCGACAACGACCTGGTGCTCGCGGTGGGGCCGGCGCACCTCGGCACGCTGGCGCTCGCCGACGACCGGATCACGCTGTCGCTCGCCGACGGCGTGGACGCGAAGATCGGCGACGGCGACGCCCGCGTCGGCGCGCTCGCGCCCGACAGCAGCGGTGCGCCCACCATCGTGCGCTTCGGCGAGGCATCGTTCAGCGTGATCGAACGCGGCGGCAAGTTCGGCCTGCGCGTGCGCGATCCGCAGGCGAAGACCCGCACCGGCTTCGCCGGGATCGACGCCTTCGAGATCGACGCCGGCTGGCGCTTCGAGGCCCGCTTCGAGCCGCATCCGCCCGGGCGCACGATCGACATCGTCAATGTGCTCGACATGCTCGAGCCGATGAACAACCCCGGCGTGGTGGTGTTCGAGAAGGATGGCAAGGAGTATCGCTTGGAGGCCCTCGACGACACCGGCGACGGCCAGCTGTTCCTGATCTTCGCCGACCGCACCAACGGCAAGCTCACCTACGGCCCGGGCCGATTCCTCTACGCCCCGCCGCCGGTCGATGGCAAGACCATCGTCGACTTCAACCGCGCCTACAACCCGCCGTGCGCGTTCACGCCGTACTCGACCTGTCCGCTGCCGCCGCCGGAGAACCGGCTGGATCGCGCGGTCGAAGCGGGAGAGAAGAAGTACGCGGCGGCGCACTGACCACGCGGCGCGCGGGTCCGGACGCGCCGCCTGCGCGCCGCCGCGCGCCGTGCGCGAACAGGGCGTTAACGCCCGCCCCGCGATGCTGTGCAGGCCGTGCGCAAGGCGATGGTTCGCGGTGCACGCATCAGGCCCCCGATGCTGCGGAGTGCATGCACCATGGACGAAGCCCATTTGCGACGCCTGAATCTCGTGCTGGCCGGGTTGATCGCGGCCTTGCTCGCGCTGGTGGCTTCTGCGAGTCCTTGGGGATCGATCGGGCTGTCCGCATGGACGGCGTTGCCGGTGCTGGTGTTCGTGCCGCTGGTGCTCCTCGCGAGGGCTCGCGTCGGGCAGCAGGTGGCGCTGGGTGCGCTGGCGGTGTACGGCGTCGTGGCACTCGCGTTGGTCGGCAGCGGCACGGCTTCGATCGATCCGTTCTCGGCATTCGTGGTGTGGGTGCTGCCGGCCACCTTGTTCGTGTTGGCGGTCATGTTGACGTCGTGCGCGGCGCTGGTGGCGGCGCGCTGGGCGGCGCGGTCGGGAAATCCCTGAGCCGGCACGTCGTCAGAGCCGCCACGACAGGATCGGCCACAGGCCGTAGGCGGCAAGCAGCGCGAACAAGGCGATGATCGAAACGCCCGCCGCAAGCCGTACGCCGTCGATGGTCGGCCTGGCGCGGCGCGATCCTGCGCGCAGGCACTCCCACGCCGCCGCGAACGGTAGCGCGAGCGATCCGAGTGCGAGCGCGATCGTCGCCGGCGTCGGATCGCCGAGTTGCTGCCACGGCTGCAGCGCCACGGCGCCGATGCCGAGCCCGAAGACCGAGGCGCCGACGAAGCCCGGCTCGCGCCAGGCGCCGCGCACGGTGCGCCGCCGGCACAGCGGTGCGACGAGGAAGTACAGCAGGGCGACGACGCCCGCGATGGTGACGATCCACAACGCCGCGAACTCGAACGGGCTGATCCTGCGCAGCGTGAGATAGCTCGCGCTCAGCGTCGGCGTGCCGTCGGCGCCTTCGGTCAGTGCGAAGGTGGCCTGGACGCGGTCGTCCTGCCGATAGCGGCGATCGCCGAGGGATTCGAGTGCGCGCACCGGGCCCGAGGCGGGGGCCAGCGAGGGTGGCGCGGCGTCGAGGTCGAGCATCCAACTGCCGAACAGTTGGTCGGCGAGGGTCGCGAAGGAGAGCCGCGACGGGGCGGGCACGTAGCGGCCGGACCAGCGCCGATCGTCGGGTGGCGCGGCATCGGCGGGTGCGGGCGGCACCCTGCGCGCGACACCGAGGTGCTCGACGAAGCGCGCGTCGAAGCGGTCGTAGGCCGCGCCTTCGTGGTCGGCGTTGTGGGCGGCGAAGAATCCGCGACCGCGGTCCGGATAGATGCAGAACATCGCGCGCCAGCCGGCGATGCTGCCGCCGTGGCACCGGCCGACCGCGCCATGGCGATCGCGGGTGAACAGGCCGAGGCCATAGCCGGTGTCGAGCCCGGCGCGCGCGGCGTCGGTGTCCGCGGCGTGGCCCATCGCGCGCAGGAGGTCGCTGCGGATCACCACGCGGCCGTCGGAGGTGCCGTCGCCGAGCAGGAATCGCATCAGGGTTGCCATGTCGGCGGCGTTGGTGAGGAACTGCGCGGCGGGGCGGACCGCGACCGGGATCGGAAGGATGGGTTCGCCAGCGTCGAGGTGGCCGCTCGCCAGCGGCGCATGGCGGGTCGCATCCGGAAACGCCGTGCTCGACGCAGGCATGCCGATCGCCTGCAGCACTTCGCGATCGAGGAAGTCCTCGTAGTGCTCGCCCGTGATCGCCTCGATCACCATGCCGGCGAGATGGAAGCTGGTGTTCGAGTAGGAAAACACGCGGCCGGGTTCGGTGCGCAGGCGCAGCAGCCGCTGATCGCCGTCCACCGCCGTCGCGAGCGGCTGGCCCGGCGTGTTGCGCGTGCTGAAGAAATGGCGCAGGCGGATGTCGTCCAGCCCGCCGGTCATGTCGATCAAATGGCGCACGCGCAGCGGGCTGCGCTCGGCCCACGGGTTGTCGATCGGCAGATCGGGCAGCACGGCGTCCACCGGCGAGTCGAGGTCGAGCCGGCCCTGGGTGACGAGACGCAGCACGCCCAGCGCGGTGACGGTCTTGGCCACCGATCCGAGCAGCACCCGGTGCTCGGCGCGCATCGGTTCGGCGCGTGCGACGTCGGCGAGGCCGACCGCGCCGACCTGCGTCGCGTCGCCGTCGATCGTGGCGTAGACGAGGCCGGCGAGTTGCTCCTCCGCCAGCAGCCGGGCGAAGTCGGCATCGAGCGGGGGCGGTGCCGCGGCATGCACGGGCGCGGCGGCGGCGCCCAGCGCGAGCACGAGGCAGGCCGCGCGGCGCAGCGCGCCGCGGCCCAGGGTCGGGGTGGTCATTTCCAGAGACTCGCTTGCGCGAGCCCATCGCGCTGGCAGAAGGTGAAGTGGGCGCCGTGGCGTTCGAGCAGGCGGCGCAGGATGTCCTGGCCGAGCCCGAGGCCTTCGCGCGGCGCGGCGAGCTCGGCCGCGCGCGGCGGATCGGCCGCGTTCTCGACCTGCAGCGCGCCGTCGACGAAGGCGATCCGCACGGTGCCGCCGGGTCGGCCATGGGTGAACGCGTTCTCGAGCAGGATGGCGACCGCGCGCTCGAGCACCGGGACCGGTAACGGCAGCGCATCGCCGCGCGCCAGCGCCACGTCCAGCACCATGTCGCGACGGTCGATCCAGTCGGCGTGCGCGAGCACCCACGACTCCACCAGCGGCAGCAGGGCGGTAGGTCCGGGCGCGGTCGCCGACGGCGCGGGTTCGCGCGCGAGCAGCAGCAGGGTGTCCACGGCCTGGCGCATCTGCGCGGTGGCGGCCTGCATCGACTGCAGTGCCTGCACATCCGCGGCGTCGCGCCCGGGCGTCGCCAGCAGGCGCTCGAGGGCCATGCCGAGCACCGACAGCGGCGTGCGCAGTTCGTGGCTGACGTCGCGGGTGAAGGCCTGCTCGCGGGCGATGAACGAACGGGTGCGATCGAGCAGGGTCTCGAAACGCCGCGCAAGGTCGCCAATCTCGTCGTCGCGGGTCGCGTCCGAGAGGCGCTCCGGCAGTCGCTCGGGGCTGCCACGCGACACCTCGCGCGCGAGGCGCTCCAGCGGCTGGCTGATCCGACGCGCGAGCCACCATCCGAGGCCCAGCGCCAGCAGGGCGATCGCGCCGGCCCAGAGCGCGAACCAGCGCAGCAGCTTGTCGCGTATCGGCCGTACCACCAGTTGCTGGCTCACTTCGATGACCAGCCACGGCGGCTGGCCGGGCTGCAGCAGGGCGCGCACGTGGTAGTGGCGCCCGGCGTCGCCGGGCGCTTCGCGGCGCAGCGGCTCCTCGGTGAGACTGCGGGCGAGGTCGGCCGGCAGCGCGGTCGCATCCGCGATGAGCTGCACGCCCGGGGTCGTCGGCGGCGTCCAGTCGCCGGTCCGCGCGCGATGCTCGCGCTGGCGCCCGGCTTCCTGCGTCAGGGCACGCTCCAGCAGTCGATCCTCGACGGTGTAGATGAACATGAAGGCGAACAGCGCGTACAGCGCGCTGACGGCGAGCGTGAACAGCGCGAAGGGCAGCATGAGGCGGCGGCGCAGGCGGCTCATGTCAGGGCGTCGGCAGGCCGCGGGTCGAAACGCCCGCGGCGCACGCGCCGCTCCCGCCACCCGCCACGGTCATGGCGTGGGCCTCATGCATCGCCATCGTCCGGTTCGAGGCGCAGCCCCACGCCGTGCACGGTGCGCAGCATCGGCCGTGCCGGCGGGCGGTCGAGCGCCTGTCGCAGTTGGTACAGATGGGTTCGCAGCGGGTCGGATTCCGGCGGGTCGCCGTCCCACAGGCGGGTGATGATCTCGCTGCGGGTCAGCGCGCGCGGCGACGCCTCCGCCAGCAGCAGCAGCAGGCCGAAGGCCGTGGGGCCGACCTGCAGCGGACGACCGTCGCGCCAGGCCGCGCGTGAACGGCGGTCGATGCGCAGCGTGCCGATGCGCAGTTCGTAGTCGGCGTGCGCGGTGGGCCGTCGGCCGAGGGCGCGCACGCGGGCCAGTAGCTCCGCGCCCGCGAACGGCTTCACGAGGTAGTCGTCGGCGCCGGCGGCGAAGCCGTCGATCTTGTCGGGAAGGGCATCGCGCGCGGTCAGCATCAGCACCGGCACGTGGCGATCGGCCTCGGCGCGCAGTCGCTCGCACAGGCGCAGTCCGTCAATGCCGGGCAGGCCGAGGTCGAGCACCAGCACGTCGGGTGGCGCGGCGAGTGCGGCGGCCAGCCCCGTACGCCCGTCGGCGGCTTCGTCGACGCGGTGACCCGCGTCGCGCAGCAGGGCCGCGACCTGCGCGCGCAGCGGCGCGTGGTCTTCGACCAGCAGCACGCGCAGGGCCTCGGGCGAGGGTCGGTTCACCGCGTGGCCGGCAGGCGATCGAGCAGTTCGCGCGCCGCGGCGTCGTCGGGCGTCTCGCGCAGCACTTCGGCCAGCAGTTCGCGCGCGCGGTCGGGCGCGCCGAGCGCCAAGTGCGCGCGCCATGCCAACGCGCAGGCGCGGGTGCGGGAAGTGCGGCGCGGCCAGTTCCATGATCGACAGCGCCTGCCGGCGCACCGCGTCGTCGTTGGCGGCTTCATGCTGGTAGTAGCCGAGCATCGCCACCAGGTCGAGCTTGTAGCGCGCGGCGTCGCGGGCGAGTTCGTCGCGCACCGCGTCGCGGTCGCCGTCCAGCCAGCGCGTCACCAGGCGCATCGTCGCCTCCTCGCGGTAGATCGTGCGCGGTCCGGGTTCGTTGCCGAGCGCGGTGAGCACGGCCTCCACCACGCCCGGCGTGGCGAAGGGATTCTGGCCGGTGACCCAGCGACCGTCCACCACGACCTTCGGCATCATCAGCGCGGCTTCTTCCCAGCGCGCGCCCTGGCGGCGCAGTTCGGTTTCCAGCAGGAACGGGAACTGCTTCACCCATTCCTTGCCGAATACGGCCTCCTCCTCGTCGGTGAAGCCGGTGATGCGGCGCCCGGCCACCAGCGGCCGCCCGTCGGCGCGCGTCGCGCCGGCGAAGGCCGCCGGCCCGTGGCATACCGCCGCCACCACGCCGCCGCGCGCATCGTGGGCCGACAGCAGGCGCGCCAGGGCCTCGTCCTTCGGCAGGTCGAGCATCGCGCCCTTGCCGCCGATGACCATGATTGCGTCGTGCTCGCCGGCGGCGATGTCGGCCGTGCGCCGCGTGGCGCCGAGGCGCTGCTTCGCGTCCGCGTCGGCCATCAGGGCGACGATGTGGTCGTCCTCGGGCTTGAACTTGCCGAGGTCGACTGCGCCGCCGGCCGGGCTGGCCACGTCGGCGACGATCCCGTTGTCGCGCAGCACCAGCCAGGCCTGGGCGAACTCGTCGAGGTCGAAGCCCGGCCGGGTCTCGCCGCCGTCGCGGCCTTCGCTGCTGATCACCAGCAGCACGCGGGGTGCGTCGGTGGCGTCGGGCATGGAGGCCGCGCGCACGGGCGTCGCGGCGAGGAGCACGGCGAGCAGGCAAGCGATCGAGGTGGCGATAAAGCGCATGGCGGATCCTTGGCGTTGGGTGGTGCGACCGTAGCCGCGGCGGATCAAGCCAGCTTCAAGGCGCCGCCCGCACCGCGACCGTCCCCTCTGCCGGAAGTCACGTTGCCGCCGCCGACGTTCGTGCTTAGCATATGTGGCCATGACAGATATTGACACCCGCACGCTCGACCGCGAGATGAAGAAGGGCTCGGCCGAGCTGGTCATCCTCGCCTGCCTGGAGGCGCGCGCGCTGCACGGCTACGAGATCAGCAAACGCATCGAGCAGCGCTCGGCCGGGCGGATGAAGTTCCACATCGCCTCGCTCTACCCGCTGCTGTACCGGCTGGAGGAACGCGGATGGCTGAAGGGACGCTGGGTGGAGAAGGCCGGCCAGCGCCGCCGGCGCTACTACGAACTCACGGCCCAGGGCCACCGCGTGCTCGCGCGCCAGCGCGAGACCTGGAAGACCTTCGTGGAGGCGATGTCGATGATCACGGGAGCGGACCATGGCTGAGTGGACGAACGAACTCCGCGAGCGCCTCGCGCGGCTGTCGCTGGCGCCGGAACGCGCGGCCGAGATCGAGGAGGAACTGTCCCAGCACCTCGACGAGCGCCACGCGGAACTGCTGGCCGAAGGCCACGATGCTGCCGAGGCGCGCCGCATCGCGCTGGCGGAGCTCGATGCACCGCTGGCGCTCGCGCCCCAGCTCGCGCCGCTGCGCCAGGCGCGGCAACCGGAACCGGCGCCTTCCGGTGCGGCCGTCCGCCGCGGCTGGGCGGGCCTCGCGCACGACCTGCGGCATGCCGCCCGCGTGCTGCGTGCGCAGCCACTGTTCACCCTGGTCGCGGTGCTGACCCTGGCGCTGGGCATCGGCGCCAATGCCGCCATATTCGCGGTGGTCGACGCCAGCCTGCTCCGGCCCTTGCCGCTGCCCGAACCCGACCGCGTGCTGGCGATCGCCGAACGCACGGCATCCGAAACGCACGCCAACGTATCGCCGCTCAACCTGCGCGACTGGCGGCAGCGCAGTCGCACGTTCGCCCACCTCGGCGCGACCCAGGATGGCGTCGGCGGGATGGTCATGACCGGCGCCGACGGCGAGGCCGAGATGGTGTCGCGCCAGTGGGTGACGGCCGGCATCTTCGAGGCGCTGGGCCTGCGCGCGATCGTCGGCCGCACGTTCAGCGAGGACGACGATCGCGCCGGTCGCAACGCCGTGGTGTTGAACGAGTCGTTCTGGCGCGCGCGCTACGGCGCCGACCCGGCGATCGTCGGCACCGAGGTGCGCCTCGACGGCGAAATGTTCACCATCGTCGGCGTGGTGCCGTCGAGCGCCGAGATCATCGGTCGCAGCAATCTGTGGGGCTTGGCCCCGCTGCAGTCGATGGGCGAGCGCATGCGCGGCGTGTACTTCCTGCGCGCCTACGGCCTGCTGGCGCCCGGCGCCTCGATCGACGCCGCGACAGCCGAACTGGCGGCGATCGCCGATACGCTGGCGGCGGAGCATCCGGCGACCAACGCCGGGCGCGGGGTGGCGATCGATCCCCTGCAGACGCGGGTGGTCGGCGAGGACCTGCGCCGCACGGCCCTGCTGTTCCTCGCCGTGGTCGGCTTCGTGCTGCTGATCTGCTGCGCCAACGTGGCGAGCCTGATGCTCGCGCGCGCCGGCGCGCGCTCGCGCGAACTGGCGCTGCGCGCGGCGCTCGGCGCGAGCCGTGCCCGCATCGTGCGCCAGTTGCTGGTCGAAAGCGCGCTGCTGGCTGCCGCCGGCGGCGCCGCCGGCCTGCTGGTCGGCGCGGGAATCCTCGCGCTCGCGCCGTGGCTGGTGCCGGACGGGCTGCTGCCGCCCACCGTCGCGCCGACGCTGGACGTTCGCGTGGTGGGGTTCTGTGCGCTGGCGACGGTGCTGGTCGGACTCGCGTTCGGCCTGTTGCCGGCGTGGCAGGCGACCGCGGGTTCGCCGGCACGCATCATTGCCTCCGAAACGCGCGGCAGCACCGCGGGTGGCGGTCGACTGCGCGAGTGGGTGGTGATCGGCGAGGTGGCGACTGCGGTGGCGCTGCTGGTCGGGGCGGGGCTGCTGCTGCGCACGCTGCTCGCGGTCGAGGGCGTCGATCGCGGCTACCGCGCCTCCGGCGTGCTCACCCTGCTGGTCGACCCGATCTCCGACCGATACCCGACGCCGGCCGACCTGCTGCGCTTCTACGACGCCGTGGAAGGCGAAGTGTCCGCGCTGCCGGGGGTCGAGCGCGTGGCCTGGGCGACTACGCGGCCGCTCGGCGGTTCGTCGTTCGGCAGCGCGTTCGTGTCGGTCGACGGCCTGCCGGTGACCGAAGGCGACCGCCGGCGGACCGCGGACTACCAGATCGTGAGCAACGGCTACTTCAGCGCGGTCGATCTGCCGCTGGTCGCCGGGCGGGCGTTCGATGCGCGCGACGGCAGCGATTCGGCACCGGTCGCGATCGTCAACGAGGCGTTCGTCCAGCACCACTTCGCCGACGCCGGCGCCGATCCGCAGGCGCGGCTTGCCGCCGCGCTCGGGCGCCGGGTCGCGGTCCGCCTGTCGGCGCGGCCGGACGCCGAGGTCGTGCAGCGCTTGATCGTCGGCGTGGCGCGGCAGGTCAAGGCGCGTCCGGACGAGCGCGAGGACTTCGTGCAGGTCTACGTGCCGCTGGCGCAGAACCCGGTGGACGACATCTTCCTGTTCGTGCGCACGCCGTCGGGCGATGCCGGCGCACTGGCCGACGGCGTGCGCCGCGCGATCGGGCGCATCGACACCGAGCGGCTGGTCGGGATCCGCGACGTGCTCACCCTGGACGGTGTCGTTGCCGAGGCGACGGCGCGGCACCGCTTCCGCGCCGTGCTGGTCGCCGCCTTCGCCGGGGTCGCGCTGCTGCTGGCGATGGTCGGCGTGTTCGGCGCGCTGGCGTGCTCGGTGCAGCAACGTGCGCGCGACTCCGGCGTGCGGCTCGCGCTCGGCGCGGCGCCGCGCGACGTGTTCCGGGTCGTGCTGCGCGACGCCGGGCGCATGCTCGCGCTCGGCATCGCGCTCGGTGTGGCGGGCGCCGCCGTGTTCGGCCAATGGCTGTCCGGCGTGCTGTATGGCGTGCAGCCGCTGGACCCGCCGACGCTGCTCGGCGCCCTGTCGTTGCTGCTGGCCGCGGCCGGGGCCGCGCTCGCGTTGCCGGCATGGCGCGCGTCGCGCGTCGATCCGGTGGTCGTGCTGCGCGGCGAATAGCGTTGGGAACGGGCAGGCGAGGGGGCGCGCGCCGACCGCCGATGCCAACCACGAACGGGCTGCGTCGTGGCCGGGTCGCGTGCGGTGCGGCGAGGGTAGGCGGTCCCCCGCGCATGGACCTCGACGCCCGGCAAGCGGCATGATCGTGCAGGCGTCGATCCGACGACTCCGATGAGGGTGCCTGCGATGCCCGATCCGTCGATCCCTGCGTCCGAGCTCGATCCCGCGGAGCGCTTCGTCGTCCTGCAGGTGCTCAACCAGGACGCGTTCGCCGGCCGCTTCTACGAGGCGGCATCGCTGCTCCCTGCGCTGTTGCTGGTCGGGTTCGGGCTGCACCATGACTCGGCCGCGGCGATCGTCGCGGCGTTCACGATCGTGGTGACCTTCCGCGCCTGGGCGCTGCTGCACGAGCGCAGGACCGCGCCCGTGCTCAAGTCGGCGCTGCGCAAGCTGGTCGCGCGCGCGGATCCGGCCGGGATCGGCCTGGCGCTCTGACCGGGCGCCTCAGCGCCCGGCGAACTGCGGCTTGCGCTTTTCCATGAAGGCGCGCGTTCCCTCGCGCATGTCCTCGGTCGAGGCGCACACGGCGAAGGCGCGGCTCTCGAACTCGAGCCCCGCGTCCAGCCCGCACTCGCCGCCGATCAGCACCGCGTCGAGGATCGCGCGCAGCGCGTGCGGGGCTGAGGCGGCGAACTGCGCGGCCAGCGCGCCGACCTCGGCATCGAGCTGGTCGACCGGCACCACGCGGTTGACCAGGCGGAGTTCCAGCGCCCGCGATGCGGTGATGGTCGCGCCGGTGAGCGCGAGTTCCAGCGTGGCCGCGCGGCCGGCCAGCCGCAGCGTGCGCTGGGTGCCGCCGAAGCCGGGCAGGATGCCGAGGTTGATCTCCGGCAGGCCGAGTTTCGCGGTATCGGCGGCGATCCGCAGGCTGCAGGCCAGCGCCAGTTCCAGGCCGCCGCCCAGCGCGAAGCCGTTGATCCGGGCGATGCTGGGCTTGCCGAGGCGCTCGATCGCGCTCATCAGCTCCTGGCCGTGGCGCGAAAAGGCCAACGCATCGGCCGGGCTGGCCTGGGCGAACTCGGTGATGTCGGCACCGGCGACGAAGGCCTTGGGGCCGGCGCCGGTGAGCACCACCACGCGCACCCCGTCGTCGTCCCGGGCGGCGCCGAAGGCGACCTTCAGTTCGCTCAGGGTCTCGCGGTTGAGGGCGTTGAGCTTGTCAGGGCGGTTGACGGTGATGGTCCGGACGGTGCCGGCGTCGGCGGTGAGCAGGTTGCGGAAGGCCATGCGGGGACCCCGGGGGCAGGAAGCCCCCGATTCTATCCAGTGGCTGAACTTCCGGCGCCGGCTGCGATCCCAGCGGGGGTGCCGCGTGGCGGGGCGGGGCCGGGTTGGCTAGAATCCCCCGGTTCAAGCCCCACGCCCGCGGGCTCCTCACGAATTCCGAACGAATCCCGTTCCCCGGAGACGACGCATGAAGTTCCGCTGGATGATGTCCGCCCTCCTGCTCGCCGGTGCCGGCAGCGCGTTGGCGCAGGGCGGCACCCCCGCCACGGCGACTGCCGGCGGCGCGGCCCCCGCCGTCGACCGCAACAAGGTCTCCTACGCGATCGGCTACGAGATCGGCCGCGATTTCGTGGAAAAGAAGATGGACGTCGACCTGCAGACGGTCATCCGCGCCATCCAGGACGGCTACGCCAAGCGCAACCCGGCGGTGCCGGAGGAGCAGATGCGCGAGGCGATGGGCGTGATGCGCGAGAAGATGCTCGCCGAGGCGCGCACCCGCTTCGAGGCATTGGCACGCGAGAACAAGGCCAAGAGCGACAAGTTCCTGGCCGAGAACCGCAGCAAGAAGGGCATCGTCGCGCTGCCCTCGGGCATCCAGTACCGGGTGATCGAGGACGGCACCGGCAAGCGCGCCACGCCGACCGCCGAGGTCACCGTGCATTACCGCGGCTCGCTGTCCTCCGGCCTCGAGTTCGATTCGTCCTTCGCGCGCGGCCAGCCGGCCTCGTTCAAGGTCGACAGCGTGATCGAGGGCTGGAAGGAGATCCTGCCGATGATGAAGGTGGGCGACCACTGGCAGGTGTTCCTGCCGCCGGAGAAGGCCTACGGCGTGCGCGGCCAGGGCCCGATCGGTCCCAACGAGGCGCTGGTGTTCGACATCAAGCTGGTCGACGTCAAGTAAGCCGTTCCCCGGTCGCCGCGCCCACGGGGCGCGGCGACCGTCGTCGCCACGCCGTGGCGACGTCCCTCCTGCGAGTCTCGCGCCCATGTGGGGCCAAGCCGCCAGACCCATCCTGACGCCCTGCATCGGCGTCTGCACCCTCGGGGCCGACGGGCTCTGCGAGGGCTGCCACCGCTCGGGCGCCGAGATCGCCGCCTGGTCGAGCATGGACGATGCGACCCGGACGCGGCTGATGCTCGAGGTGTTGCCGGCCCGCGAGGCCGCGCGCGGCGGATGAGCGCCGCCATGGCCCTGCTCGACCAGTTGCGGCTCGCGGGCCACCCGCTGCATCAACCGCCGGGCGGCACCCCCTGGAACCAGGCCGAGATCGACGACCTCGTCGGCCCGCAGGAGGGCCTGCGCGAAGCGGCCGTGCTGGTGCCCGTCGTGCGCCGCGACGGCGAGCCCCGACTGATCCTGACCCGGCGCAACGACAGCCTGCGCCACCACGCCGGCCAGATCAGTTTTCCCGGTGGGCGGATCGAAGCCGACGAGTCGCCGCTGCGTGCCGCGCTGCGCGAGGCCGAGGAAGAGATCGGCCTGCCGCCGGACGCCACCGAGGCGCTGGGCTACCTCGATCCGCTGGCCACCATCACCGGCTTCCGGGTGGTGCCGGTGCTGGGCCTGGTGCACGGCGAGCCGATCCTGCGGCCCGACCCCGGCGAGGTCGCGGAGACCTTCGAGGTCCCGCTCGCCTTCGTGCTCGATCCGGCCAACCTGGAGGAGCACGCACGCGAGTTCCGCGGCCGCGTGCGCCACTACCACGTGATCCGCTGGCGCCACTACGACATCTGGGGCGCCACCGCATCGATGATCGCCAATCTCGCGCGGCGCCTGCGCGGGGAGTGCCCATGACGCTGCCACCCGTGATCGCCCCCGAGGTCGCCGCTGCCGCGATCGCCGCCGGCGCGCGCGCGGTCGACTGCCGCTTCGACGTCGTCGCCCCCGGTGGCGACACCGGGCGCGGCGAGCGCGACTGGCGCGCCGCGCACCTGCCGGGCGCGGTGTATGCGCATCTCGACCGCGACCTCGCCGACCTGTCGGTGGTCGGACGCGGCCGGCATCCGCTGCCGTCGGACCATGCGTTCGCCGCCACGCTCGCGCGCTGGGGCATCGCGCCGACCACGCCGGTGATCGCCTACGACGACGGCAGCGGCGCGATGGCGGCGCGACTGTGGTGGCTGCTGCGCCTCGCCGGGCATGCCGACGTCGCCGTGCTCGACGGCGGGATCGCCGCCTGGCGCGCCGCAGGTCTGCCGGAGGAGTCCGCGCCGCCGCCGACCACGCCGGTGGCGCACGCTGTGCGGTTCGATGCCGCCGCGATCGCCGACAGCGCCGAGGTGGCCACGCTGGCCGCCGACCCGTCGCGCCTGCTGCTGGACGCCCGCGCGGCGCCGCGGTACCGCGGCGAGGTGGAACCGATCGACCCGGTCGCCGGCCACGTGCCCGGCGCGCGCAACCGGCCGTTCTCCGACAACCTCGGCGCGGATGGGCGCTTCAAGGCCCCGTCCGCCTTGCGTGCGGAGTTCGACGCCCTGCTCGCCGGCCGCGCGCCGCGCGACGTGGTGCTGATGTGCGGCTCGGGCGTGACCGCCTGCCACAACCTGCTGGCGATGGCGCATGCCGGCCTCGACGGCGCGCGGGTGTACGCCGGGTCGTGGAGCGAGTGGATCGTCGATCCGTCGCGGCCGGTGGCGCGCGGCGACTGAGCGGCGCGCAGCGTCCGTGTGACACGCGCGGCGACAACCGTCATCTGCGTGGAACCGGTCGGTAACCGGCGCGGATGACACTGGGCGGCTGTATCGGCCGCCCGTATGCGCACCATGCCATTCGCCGCCATCGCGCGCTGCCTCGGCGCGCTCGTCCTGGTCTTCGTTGCACTTCCGTCCGCCGCGCAGGAGCAGGTGCTGCGCCTGCACGGCTCCAACACCGTCGGCCAGCGGCTGGCGCCCGCGCTGGTGCGCGAGTGGGCCGCCGCGCGCGGCCTGGCGGAGGCCGGCAGCGCCCGTCTCGCGGAGGAAGAACTGCGCCTGAGCTTCAGCGGCGGTGGGCGCAGCCTGGTGGTCGACGTGCATTCGCACGGCACCGGCACCGGCTACCGCGACCTGCTCGATGGCAAGGCCGACCTGTGGATGGCCTCGCGGCCCGCCACCGTGGTTGAAGTCGCCGGCGCGGTGCGTGTCGGGCGCCTCGATTCGCCGGCACAGGAGCATGTGATCGCGCTCGATGGCCTCGCCATCATCGTCCACCCCGCGAACCCCGTACGGGGGCTCACGGTCGAGCAGGTGCGGGACCTGTTTTCCGGACGGATCGACGACTGGTCGGCGGTCGGCGGCCGCCCCGGTCCGGTCAAGCGGTATGCGCGCGACGACAAGTCCGGCACCTACGACTCCTTCCGCAGCATGGTGATGCGCGATGCCGGCCTGGCCGCCGGCACCTCGCGCTTCGAGTCGACCGACCAGTTGGCGGCGATGGTGGCGGCCGACCCGGCCGCGATCGGCTTCGTCGGGCTGGCCGGCGTCGGTCCCGCGCGCGCGGTGCCGGTCGCCGACGCCGGCACGCGGGCGCTGGCCGCCGACCGCGTCACCGTGGGCACCGAGGACTACGTGCTGTCGCGCCGGTTGTTCCTCTACCACCGCGAGCTGCCGTCCGCGCTGGCCAGCGACTTCATCGAGTTCGCGCTCGGCGCGCGCGGCCAGGCCGTGGTGGAGCGCATCGGCTTCGTCTCGCAGGACGTGGCGGCGGTGGACGTGGCGCCGCGCACCGACGTCTCGAACGAGTATCTCGGCCTGGTGCAGGGCGCGCGGCGGCTGTCTCTGAACTTCCGTTTCGGCGCCCGTGCGGCCCTGCTCGACAACAAGGCGCTGCGCGACGTCGAGCGACTGGCCGACTACCTGCGCCGCCCGGGCGTGGGCGAACTGGACGTGATCCTGCTCGGCTTCACCGACGGCCACGAGATCGGCACCTACCAGGCCATCAGCCTGTCCAACGAGCGCGTGGACCTGGTGGCGCAGGCGCTCGGCGAGCGCGGCGTCGGCGCGCGTCGCGTGCGCGGCATGGGTTACGTCGCGCCAGTCGCCAGCAACGAAACCGACCTCGGCCGCGCACGCAATCGTCGCGTCGAGGTCTGGGTGCGACCGCGCGACGCGGCAGGGTCGCCGGCGGTGGCGAGGGGGCCTTAGGGGATAGGGCCCAGGGTATAGGGCCCAGGGCCCAGGGATGGCGTGCGTTGTCGCAGATCAGAGGGTGTGGGCGGCAGTTCGGCGCGCAGCCGTCGGGCACCGCCGCAAGAGTGTTACCTTCGGCTGGGCCCTGGGCCCTGTTTCCTGGGCCCTGAGGGCCAAGCCCTCACGCCTTGGCCTTCAACCGCGCCACCAGCGCCCTCAAGGTCGTCTGCGTCTCGTCGCTGAACCAGCGTTCGAGGAACGCGCTGTCGTCGGCGCGCTGGGCGTCGTCGAGCGCAGCGTGCAGGTCGGCGCGCGCGATGCGGCGGGTTTCGGCCATCGCCTCCGGGGGCAGCGCGAGGTGGGCCCGGCACCATTCGATCGCGCGCGCGACCACGGCGTCGGCATCGGCGAGTTCGTCGACGAAGCCGATGCGATGCGCCTCGTCGGACTCGATCATCGCGCCGGCGACCAGCAGGCGCTCGGCGCGGTGCGCGCCGAGCAGGCGGCGCAGCGCGAACTGGATCGCGGCCGGCACCGACAGGCCGACCTGCACCTCGTTGAGGCCGATGCGATACGCGCCGCGCGCCATCACGCGCCAGTCGCAGAACAGCGCCAGCACGGCGCCGCCGGCCGGGCTGTGGCCGCCGATCGCGGCCGCCACCGGCAAGGGGCTGCGGCCGAGCGCGGCCATCACACCGTTGAAGTCGGCCCAGAAGGCGCGCATGCCGGCGCGATCGAGCGCCAGCAGCGCCGGCACGTCGAGTCCCGCGGAGAACAGGCCGGGGCGCCCGGACAGCACGATCGCGCGCGCGCCACCTGCGGGGGCCGCCTGCACGGCCTCGCGCAGCGCGCGCACCAGCGCGGGGTCGAGCGCGTTCGCCGGCGGGCGTGCGAGGCGCAGTTCCAGCACGGCGTCGTGGCGGATCGTTTCCAGCATGGGCTTCGCGGATCGTCGATGGGGTGGGGCTATGATACGGTGGCCTCTCCATGGAGTTCGCCGATGCGTGCCCTCTTCGCTGCCATCCTGCTCGCTGCCTCGACCCTAGCCGTCGCCAAGGACCCGGTCATCGACCGCGCCTGGATCCGCGAGGCGCCGCCCGGCGCGCCCGCGCATGCCGGCTTCATGTCGATCGAGGGCGGTTCGCGCGACATCGAGATCGTCGGCGCGCGCAGCGACGACTTCGGCCGCGTCGAGATCCACGAGATGCTGGAGGAGAACGGCATGATGAAGATGCGCCCGCTGGAGCGGCTGGAGGTCGCGGCGGGCGCGCGGGTCACGCTGGCGCCGGGTGCCGAGCACCTGATGCTGTTCGACGCCAAGCGGCCGCTGGCGGCGGGCGACAAGGTCACGATCACCTTCGAACTCGCCAAGGGCGATCCGGTCGCGGTCGAGTTCGCCGTCGCCAAGGCCGCGCCCGCCAAGGGCGACGAACACGCCCACCACGGGCACTGACGGCCGCGGTCGTCGCGCCGCCGCCTCAGGTGGCGGCGGCGCGCACGGCGTCGGGCAGCGGGATGCTGCGCCCGCTGGACGGGTCGATCCAGACCAGCACGCTGTTGCCGTCTGCGTGCACGCGCGCGGTGTCGTCCGCGCTGGCGATCGTGAAGCCGATCGTGAGGCTGCTGTTGCCAACGCGTTCCACCGCCAAGGCCACGCGCAGGACCGCGGGCCATTCGACCTGGCGCCGGTAGTTGATGGTCTGCGCGGCGATCACCGGCGCGCTGTCGGGCGTGCGCCACGGACCGGGCAAGGAGGCGAACCAGCGCAGCCGCGCCTCCTCCACATAGGTCGCGTAGGTCGCGTTGTTGACGTGGCCGTAGGCGTCCATGTCGCCCCAGCGCACGTCGATCCGCGCGTCCAGCAAACGCCTGCCTTCGCTCACGCCGCATCCCGCCGCCGCTTCACGCCGAGCACCGGCGCCAGGAAACGACCGGTGTGGGAGCGCGCGGCTTTCGCGATGTCCTCCGGCGTGCCGGTGGCGAGGATGGTGCCGCCGCGATCGCCGCCCTCGGGCCCGAGGTCGATGACCCAGTCGGCGGTCTTGATCACGTCGAGGTTGTGCTCGATCACCACCACCGTGTTGCCCTCGTCGCGCAGGCGGTGCAGCACGGCGAGCAATTGCTCGATGTCGTGGAAGTGCAGCCCGGTGGTGGGCTCGTCGAGGATGTAGAGCGTCTGCCCGGTGTCGCGGCGCGAGAGTTCGCGCGAGAGCTTCACGCGCTGCGCCTCGCCGCCGGACAGCGTGGTCGCGCTCTGGCCGAGCTTGATGTAGGACAGGCCCACGGCCATCAGGGTTTCCAGCTTGCGCGCCAGGGTGGGCACCGGCTCGAACAGCTTGTGCGCGTCCTCGACCGTCATCTCCAGCACGTCGTTGATGCTGTAGCCCTTGTACTGGATCTCCAGCGTCTCGCGGTTGTAGCGCTTGCCACCGCAGACGTCGCAGGGCACGTAGACGTCGGGCAGGAAGTGCATCTCGACCTTGATCATGCCGTCGCCCTGGCAGGCCTCGCAGCGGCCACCCTTGACGTTGAACGAGAAGCGCCCGGGCTCGTAGCCGCGCGCGCGCGCCTCGGGCACCTGCGCGTAGAGCTCGCGCAGCGGGGTGAACAGGCCGGTGTAGGTCGCGGGGTTGGAGCGCGGCGTGCGGCCGATCGGGGACTGGTCGATGTCGACGACTTTGTCGAAGAAACTCTTCATCCCCTCGACCTTGCGGTGCGGTGCGGCCTGCTCGTTGGCGCCGTTGAGTTCGGCCGCGGCGATGCGGAACAGGGTGTCGTTGATCAGGGTCGACTTGCCGGAGCCCGACACGCCGGTGATCGCGACGAACAGCCCGGCGGGGATCTCGAGGTCGACGTCCTTGAGGTTGTTGCCGGTGCAGCCGAGCACGCGCAGCATGCGCTTGGGATCAGGTTTCCGGCGCTGCTTCGGCACCTCGATGCGGCGCTTGCCGGACAGGAACTGGCCGGTGACCGACTCGGGCGCCTTCATCACGTCGGCCATCGTGCCCTGCGCCACCACGCGGCCGCCATGCACGCCGGCACCGGGGCCGATGTCGACCACGTGGTCGGCGGCGCGGATCGCGTCCTCGTCGTGCTCGACCACGATCACCGTGTTGCCGAGGTCGCGCAGCCGCACGAGGGTGCCCAGCAGGCGCTCGTTGTCCCGCTGGTGCAGGCCGATGCTGGGCTCGTCGAGCACGTACATCACGCCGACCAGGCCGGCGCCGATCTGGCTGGCGAGCCGGATGCGCTGCGCCTCGCCGCCGGACAGGGTGTCCGCCTGGCGCTGCAGGTTGAGGTAGTCGAGCCCGACGTCGGCGAGGAAGCGCAGCCGTTCGCGGATCTCCTTGACGATCTTGGCCGCGATTTCGCCGCGCCAGCCGTCGAGCCTGAGCGCTTCGAAGAACGCCAGCGAGCGGTCGACCGGCAGCACGGTGAGTTCGTGGATGCTGCGGCCGGCGACGAACACGTGGCGCGCGCTGCGGTTGAGGCGCTGGCCGCCGCAGTCGGGGCAGGGGCGGTGGCTGATGAACTTCGCGAGTTCCTCGCGCACCACCGGCGATTCGGTCTCGCGGTAGCGGCGCTCGAGGTTGTGCACGATGCCCTCGAAGCGATGCTTGCGCGAGTGGGTGCCGGTGTCGGAGGTGTACTTGAAGGCGATCTCCTCCTCGCCGCTGCCGTACAGCACGGCCTTCTGCACCTTGGCCGGCAACGCCTTCCACGGCGTCTCGATGTCGAACTTGTAGTGCCTGGCCAGCGAAGCGACCATGCCGAAGTAGTAGACGTTGCGGCGATCCCAGCCGCGCACCGCGCCGGCGGCCAGCGACAGTTCCGGATGCACCACGATGCGCTGCGGGTCGAAGAACTGGGTCACGCCGAGCCCGTCGCAGGTCGGGCAGGCGCCGACCGGCGAGTTGAACGAGAACAATCGCGGCTCGAGTTCCGGCAGCGAGTAGTCGCAGACCGGGCACGCATAGCGCGAGGAGAACAGCAGCGGTGCCGCCTTGGCGTCGTCCATGTCGGCCACGATGGCCAGCCCCTCGCCGAGGCGCAGCGCGGTCTCGAAGGACTCCGCGAGGCGCTGCTTGATGTCGGGCTTGGCCTTGAAGCGGTCGACCACGGCCTCGATGGTGTGCTTGATGCGCAGTCCCAGCGGCGGCACGGCGTCGATGTCGTGCAGCACGCCGTTGACGCGCACCCGCACGAAGCCCTGCTGGCGCAGGTTGTCGAGCACCTGCACGTGCTCGCCCTTGCGCTCGCGCACCACCGGCGCGAGCAGCATCCAGCGCTTGTCCGCGTCGAGCGCGAGCGTGGTGTCCACCATCTGCGAGACGGTCTGCGCCTCCAGTGGCTGGTCGTGGTCCGGGCAGCGCGGCGTGCCGACGCGGGCGAACAGCAGGCGCAGGTAATCGTAGATCTCGGTGATCGTGCCGACCGTCGAGCGCGGGTTGTGCGAGGTCGACTTCTGCTCGATCGAGATCGCGGGCGACAGGCCCTCGATGTGGTCGAGGTCGGGCTTCTCCATCACCGACAGGAACTGCCGCGCGTAGGCGCTCAGCGACTCCACGTAGCGGCGCTGGCCCTCGGCGTAGATGGTGTCGAAGGCCAGCGACGACTTGCCCGAACCGGACAGGCCCGTGATCACGATCAACTTGTCGCGCGGCAGGTCGAGGTCGATGTTCTTCAGGTTGTGCGTGCGCGCGCCGCGCAGGCGGATGTAATCCATGGTGCGGGGAATCGCCGGGTGACGGACTGCGCATGATATCTCCCGCGCGTGAAGGCGTCCCCGCGACGGGCGCGGCCCGCGCCGATCCTGCCAGCCCGCTGTCAGCATCCATCCGTCGCACGAGGCCCCGGCTGCGAGCCGCGGTGTGCTATTCGAAGCTGTCGGCGAAGATCGGGTCGGGCACGAACTCGACGGCGCCGAGGTCCTCGACGTCGGTGCCGGTCGCGATGGTCCGCTGGATCTTGGGCCGCCCGTAGAAGTCGCGGGTCGGGGCCAGCAGGAGCGGCGTGCAGCGATCGCGCAGGATCGGGGGCGGCGCGAAGCTCGCGTCGAAGCTGTAGCTGCCGAACACGGGATTGAAGGTGCCGGTCCCGGGGTCGGCCAGTCGGGTCACCGCGACGTAGTCCGGGTCGGTCGCGCTGGGGAATTGGCCGCACCAGCGCAGCGTGAGGTTGGTCGCCGCCGCGGTCCCGAAGCGCAGTCGAGGGCTGGTCGAGGCCGTGAACACATTGGCCCACAGTTCGGCCGTCGCCGCGCCGTCCAGTTGCAACAGCCCGTCCTGGGTGTTGCGGGCGAAGGTGTTGCTGGTGAGCTGCATCGACGAGCCACCCGGCGTGCCGGCGAAGTCGTCGACCCGCAGCAGCGTGCTGGAGGCGCCCGCCACGATGTTGTCCACCATCAGGCTGCTGCGGAGCCCGCCGCTGGATGCCCCACCGTCGGGGCTGCCGCGCAGTTCGAACAGCGTCTGCACCGCCTCGTTGTCCTCGATCCTCGCTCGGCGCAGGGTCACCGGGCCGCTCACGAGGGGAAGGAAATCGGTGGCGCCGGGCACGCCGTCGTAGGCGTTGCCGGTGATCCGGACGCAGGCGCCGCACTGCAGCAGGCTGCAGTCGTCGAGCGCAGGCTCCAGCACGAGTTCGCTGATCTGCCGCGCAACGCGGAGCGCGCTGGCGAAGTCCCCGCCGCCGGGGTTGGTGTTGCGGCTGGCGGGTCGCGCCGTGTTCTGGTCCAGCCAGACGTTGCGCAGCCGGAAACTCGGCTCGGTGGCCGGTGGCGGCGAGGCGCCGCTGCGGGTGTTGTAGCCCAGCACGCACATCCCGCCGCTGTTCTGGCCGCGATTGTTCGCGATCCACAGCACGCCGGACTCGCCCGGTGCCGCGCCGAGGTCGCGATAGCTGCTGCCGGCGGTCGGCGCGACGCCGAGATCGAGCGAGATGGCGAGAGGGCAGGCGATGGCGAGCAGTGGATCGTTCTCGATGTTGCCGAACACGAGCGCGGCGCCGCCATCGACCGGGCGCGGCTGGTAGCCGCCACCGGCGTAGCTGCCCTGGCAGAACATCGCCGATCCGAAGCGCGCCTGGTTGTTGATGATCGAACCGGACGCGTGCACCACCGATGCGTGCCGCGTGCTTTCCGGCAAGATGCCGGCCGTGCGGCTGCCACCGCAGAAGATCCCGCCGCCCTGGTTGAGCGCGATGTTGGCGTCGATCTCCGCGCCTTCGGTGATGAACAGGTCGACCCGCTCGAAGGGTTCACTGGTGATCGTCCGGCTGCCGCCGGCCGCGATTCCGCCGCCGTAAACGGCGGTGTTGCCCCCGATCACCGTGCCGAACCCGAGCAGCACCGACGCCGCGCCGAACACCGACAGCCCGCCCCCGGAGCTGAAGCGGTCCTCGGGGCCGGTGGCATCGCCGCGCCGGATGGCGACGCGGCGGATCTGGACGCTCCCGACGCGGCCGTCGATCTGCAACGAAAGCACCGTGCGCGGCAGGCCGCCGGCGCCGTCGAGCACGGCCCGCGCCGCATCGCCGCTGACCGCCGGGTTGCCGCTCGGCGCGGCATCGCTGCAGTTGGCGTAGCCGCCTTCGATGCGCACGAATCCCTGCGCCACGGTCGGCTGGTAGACCGCCCCGTTCGCCACCGCATGCGTCTGCGTGCGGAGGTGGATGCGGTGGTCGCCGCTCAAGGGCTCCAGCGCATCGAGGGCGTCCTGCAGGGTGGCGTGGGTGCAGCCGGCGCCGGTACCGACCGAGACGGTCAGTGCGTGTGCGCCGGGCGTGCAGCCGAGCGTCGCCAGCAGGGCCAGCAGGGCGTGAAATCGGGACGTCCGGCGGGTGGTCGGGGACATGGAAGGCTCCGTGCACAGCGGGGTGCTGCCGGGCCCTACCGGAATCCGGTGGCGAAACAGGACAGCGGCCGCAAACCGCGGCCGGGCGCGCGCCGTCGGTCAGCGCCTGGCGACCGCGTCCGCGAGCTGGCGGTGCTGGGCGATCACGCTGGGTTCGGTGGTCGACCCGGTCGCATCCGCCTGCGCGAGCCGTCGCCGCGCGAGGGGCTGGTCACCCGTCACCACGGCGGCGAGGCCGGCCAGGACGTGGGCGTGCACGCGCAGTTCGACCTCGTCCTTGCCCGCCCCGTCGAGCAGGGCAAGCGTCGCTTCCGCCGCGCGCCGCGCGCGCGCGTGATCGCCGACCCGGATCGCGGCGTCGGCGAGGTAGCGCTGGCCGTCGGCCATGAGCGTCGCATCGTCCGGCGCGCGCGCGCGGTCGAGGCCGATCCCCTCGTCGCAGTCCGCGAGCGCTGCCGCGTCGCCGGTCACCGCGCGTCCCATGCAGCGGACGAAAAGGGCCACTGCCCGCAGATCGTCGCGGCGGGTTCCGGTCGCCTGCAGCGCCGCGAGCGCCGCATCCGCATGCGTCCATGCCGCGACGCCATCGCCGCCGCGCCATGCGGCCTCCGCGAGATTGTTGTTGAGCGTGACGGCATCGAGCGATGGCGCCTGGCCGGGTGCTGCCAGCAGACCGAGGGCGCGCCGCCAGTCCTCGGCCGCGCGCAGGCGATCACCGCCTTCCCAGGCGGCCCAGCCCAGGTTGGTGAGGATGCGCACGCGCTGCGGGATCGTCGCAGCGTCGCCGTCGCGTTCGCGCAGGCGAAAGGCCTCGTCGAAGGACGCGCGGGCTGCCGCGAGGTCGCCTTCGCGAAGCTGCACGGCACCCAGCGCCAGCAGGGGATCGGCGCGCAGGTTGCTGTCGGTGGCGGTGTGTTGCTCGAACAGCGCGTAGGCCTCGCGGGTCAGTGCCGCCTCGTCCTCCTGGCGGCCCTGCAGGCCCGCCACGGTCGCGCGGTCGAAGCGCAGCGACGCGCGCTCGTACCAGTAACTGGTGTCGGTGTCGGCGGACGCGAGGGCCGCTTCCGCGGCTTCGAGCACCGCCGCGGCCTCGTCAGGACGCTTGAGGTCACGCAACAGTCTGCCGAGCGTGCGCTCGGCGCGCGCGAGGCTGCCGGGATCGAAGCCGGGCGTCGTGCGGCAGCCGTCCAGCGCGCCGCGCAGCGCCGCCTGCGCGGCCCCGGGGTCCGACTTCGCCCGCGCATCGGCCAGCGTGGACTGCGCGCGGCACCACGTCGCCGGCGCTTCCGCGCGCAGGTCGGGGTCGGCGACGAACCAGGCCGCGAGCGCCGCCTCGGCCTCCGCGGCGCGCCCCAGCATCACCAGGCTGGCCGATCGCAGGTGCTGCGCGTTGCACCAGACGGCCCGTCCCTCGGGCCCCGAGTGCTGCGCGGCGGCGATCGCCGCGTCCAGGGTGGACACCGCGGCCGCGGCCTGGAAGTTCAGGACCTGCAGCTCGCCGACCGGGGTGAGCACCTCGGCGCGCAGCAGGCCATCGCCCGGGAACCTGCGACCGGCGGTGGCCGCCGCCGTCGCGAGCACATCCTCGATGCGCGACGGGCGGCCACCACGGGTGCGCGGATTGGCCTCGGCGAAGGTGTCGCGCAGGAACTGCTGCGTGGCCAGGGCCCGCTGCGAAGCGGCCTCCGCGGCGGACCGGGCCTCGATGTTCACCACCAGCGATGCCGACAGGGCGAACAGCGACAGCGCGCCCAACGCGGTCCCGAGACGGTGCCGGCGGACGAACTTGCGCAGGACGTAGCTGCGCTCGCCGCGGCGGGCGGCGACCGGCCGTCCCTCGAGCCACGCGCGCAGGTCGGCGGCCAGCGCGTCGATGGTCGCGTATCGCGCCTCGGGCTCGTCGCGGGTCGCCCGTCGCGCGATCGCGAACAGATCGCGATCGGCGCCTGCGACGCTCTCGCGCGTCGACGGCCTGGAGCGGTCGGGCTTGCCGCCGAGCAGGCACTGCAGCAGCACGCCGGTGGCGAAGATGTCGATCGCGGTGGTGGTGGGTGCGCCGGCGATCTGCTCGGGCGCCGCGAACTCGGGCGTGAAGGCGCGCCACACGGTGTGCGTGCGGGGCGAATCCTGGTCGGCGTCGAGCAGGCGCGCGATGCCGAAATCGAGCAACCGGAGACGTCCGTTCGCGTCCACCAGCACGTTGGCCGGCTTGACGTCGCGGTGGACCACCAGGTGCCGGTGCGCGAAGGCCAGTGCGTCGGCGAGCTGCAGCAGCAGGCGAACGCGGGCGTGCGCGTCGAGATCGCGGGCCCGGCAGTGGCTGAGCACGTCCTCGCCGTCGATGAACTCCAAGGCCAGGTAGGCGCGGTCGTCCGCCGCCACGCCGGCCTCGAGCAGTCCGGCGATGTGGGGATGCTTCAGGCGCGCGAGGAGGGCGCCCTCCTGCTGCAGGCGCTCGCGGAGGCGGACGTGGCGAAGCCGCGGGTCGAGCAGCTTGATCGCGGCCAGCGTCGGCTCGACGCCGTCGTCGCGCTGCGCGAGCCAGACCTCGGCGGTGGCGCCGCTGCCCAGCGGGCGCAGGAAGCGCCACGGGCCGAGCGGTGCCGGCGTTGGCATCGCCTCGTCGGTCGGCAGCCAGGGCGGGCGCGGTGGCTCGTCGAAGTCGGCCAGGCGCGCGGCCGCGTCCAGCAGGACGGCGAGTTCCGCGGCGGCATCGGGGTCCTCGCGATGGCAGCGCTGGACGAACTCGGCCTGTTCCGGTCCCGGGAGCACGAGTGCGGCTTCCAGCCACGCGTCCACGCGCGCGAGCCGCGCGTCCGGGCGGGTCACGACGTGGGGTTCCCAGGCCCTGATGCGCGCCAGTGGTGTACCCACAGTCGGGCGCGCTGAAGGTCACGGCGGACCGTGCGGGGCGTCACCTGTTGCAGCGCCGCGATCTCGGCTTCTTCGAGCCCGCCGAGGAAACGCCAGGTCAGGGCCTGGGCCATCCGCGGACTCACTGCGTCGAGGCGCTCGAGCAGTTGGGTGAGCTCGAGGACGTCCTCGTGCGTGGCGTCCTCGGCGGCGACCCGCTCGTCCAGGGGCGCAGCGACCGCGCCGCCGCCCCGCTTGGTCGCGGTTCGCGCACGCACGTAGTCGACCACCACGTTGCGCATCGCGCGTGCGGCGAGGGCGAGGAAATGGTCCTGATCGGCCAGCGCGCGACCGTCCGCGCCCTGCAGCCGCAGGAACCCTTCGTGGAGCAGGGCGGTCGTGCCCAGCGTGGAAAGCCATGCGACGTCCCGCCGCTGCTGGCGGGCGACCGCCCGAAGATCGTCGTACAGCAGCCGGAACAGGGCGTCGAAGGCGCTGCGGTCGCCCGCCCGCAGCCGGGTGAGGCTGGACGCGAAATCGGTCGGCGGGCTGGGGTCTTGCACAGGCTGGGGAACGCTCGGACCGGTCGGGCGATGATACGGCGGTGTCCCCATCCCCCGATGCGGACCCCGGCGCGCTGCAGAAACGAGCGCAACGCCTTGACGCAGATGGGGTTCTGCGACAACATACGCGGCTCGCCGTAGTCTGGCGGGAAAAATAACTACAGAGGAATCAGTCATGTACGCAGTGTTCGTGACCGGCGGGCGGCAGTTCCGCGCGGTGCCCGGCGAAGTGATCCGGGTGGAAAAGCTGGAAGCCGAAGCCGGCAGCACGGTCGACATCGACCAGGTGCTGATGATCGGCGACGGCGAAAACATCACCATCGGCACGCCGACGGTGAAGGGCGCCAAGGTCAGCGCGAAGGTGCGCGGCCACGGTCGCCACGACAAGGTGTTCATCGTCAAGTTCCGCCGGCGCAAGCACCATCGCAAGCAGATGGGCCATCGCCAGCATTACACCGAAATCGAGATCACCAACATCTCGGGCGGCTGAGGAGAAAACGTCATGGCACATAAAAAGGCAGGCGGCAGTACCCGTAACGGCCGCGATTCGAACCCGAAGTACCTCGGCGTGAAGCTGTACGGCGGCCAGGCCGTCGACGCCGGCAACATCATCGTGCGCCAGCGCGGCACCCAGTTCCATCCGGGCGTCAACGTCGGCGTCGGCCGCGACCACACCCTGTTCGCGCTGGTCGACGGCACGGTGGAGTTCACCGTCAAGGGCCCCGCCAAGCGCCGCACGGTGAACGTGCGCGCTGGCTGATCCCGGCGGCGAAGCGGTTCGGAAGGCCCCGCTGCGTGCGGGGCTTTTCGTTTCTGGCGAGGGAAAAGGGTACAGGGCCCAGGGTGCAGGGCCGATCCCTTCGCAACCTCGGGCGGCGACAGCCGCCCCTGTACCCTGAGCCCTATACCCTGGACCCTCTCCGCAGATGAAATTCGTCGACGAAGCCGAAATCACCGTCACCGCAGGCGCCGGAGGCAATGGCGCGATCAGTTTCCGCCGCGAGAAGTTCATTCCGCTCGGGGGTCCGGACGGCGGCGACGGCGGCAAGGGCGGGGACGTCTGGCTGGTCGCCGACGAGGGCCTCAACACCCTGATCGACTTCCGCCACCAGCGCTTCTTCAAGGCCCGGCGCGGCGAGAACGGCATGGGCCGGCAGATGACCGGCGCCGGCGGCGCCGACGAGGTGATCCGGGTGCCGGTCGGCACCAGCGTGGTCAACGTCAGCACCGAGGAGGAGATCGGCGACCTCACCGCGAACGGCCAGCGCCTGCTGGTGGCGCGCGGCGGCGACGGCGGGCGCGGCAACGTCCACTTCAAAAGCAGCACCAATCGCGGTCCGCGCAAGGCCACCCCCGGCTATCCCGGCGAGGAGCGCCTGATCCGGCTCGAACTGAAACTGCTCGCCGACGTCGGCCTGCTCGGCTTCCCGAATGCCGGCAAGAGCACCTTCATCCGCGCGATCAGCGCCGCGCGCCCGCGGGTGGCGGACTATCCGTTCACCACCTTGCACCCGAACCTGGGCGTGGTGCGCATCGAGACCGACCGCAGCTTCGTGGTGGCCGACATCCCCGGGATCATCGAAGGCGCGGCCGAGGGCGCCGGGCTGGGCATCCAGTTCCTCAAGCACGTCATGCGCACGCGCCTGCTGCTGCACCTGGTCGACGTGGCGCCGGCCGACGAATCCATCGACCCTGCCGAACAGGTGCGCGCGATCGTCAAGGAACTGAAGGCCTTCGACGCCGACCTCGCCACGCGCCCGCGCTGGCTGGTGTTCAACAAGGCCGACCTGCTGCCGCCGGACGAGGCGAAGGCGCGCGGCAAGGACCTGGTGCGGCGGCTGCGCTGGAAGGGGCCGTGGTTCCTCGTCTCCGCCGCCACTGGCGAGGGCACCCGCGAGGTGTGCTTCAAGGTGATGGAGTTCCTCGACGAGCTGCGCCGCGCGGAGCGCGAGGCGCCTCCCCCGGCCTGACGCGCGGCCGCCTGTGGGAGCGAGCAAGGCTCGCGACTGCAGGCTTGTGTGGGAGCGAGCAACGCTCGCGACCGCAGCCTCGGGATGTGCCATGAGACCGGGATGCCGCAGTCGCGAGCGTTGCTCGCTCCCACAGCCTCGCTCCCGCAGCCTCGCTGCCACGGTCTCGCGCCCGCGGCCTTGGCGGGCGCCCCAACGAAAAAGGCCGGCTTGCGCCGGCCTTTCTCTGGCACCCCGGTTCCGGCTTCAGCCCATCGCGCGGATGCGCGCGGTGAAACGGCTCTTGTGGCGGTTGGCCTTGTTCTTGTGGATCAGGCCCTTGCCGGCGTAACGATCGAGCAGGGACGTCGCCGTCAGCAGGGCGGTCTCGGCGCCGGCCTTGTCGCCGGACTCGATGGCCTTGACGACCTTCTTCACCGCCGTGCGCACCATGGAGCGCTGGCTGGCGTTGCGGGCATTGCGCTTCACCGCCTGGCGGGCGCGCTTCTTCGCGGACTTGATGTTGGCCAAGGGAAATCTCCGTACCGGTCGGGGTGCCGAAAAGGGGGCAGCAGTATCCCAGACGACCCGGCGCAGGGTCAAATCGGCGACTCCGGATCAGGCCAAGGCCCTGTATCTCCACGGAATCGCCCGCGCCGGGGGCTATGAAGCCGGCGCCAAAACGGCGACCATCAGCCGCGTTCTTCCATTGAAGCCCATCCGCCTGTAGGAGCCCGCTTGCGGGCGACCGCTGCGTCCGGCGCCCGCCGCGAGCACCCAGGTCGCGGTCGCGCGCAAGCGCGCTCCTACGGTCCTGCCCACGGTCCGTCCCTTGCGCCTTCTCCGCTCCACCCTCGTCTTCTCCAGCCTGACCCTGCTCTCGCGCATCGCGGGCTACGTGCGCGACGTGGTGCAGGCGGGCGTGTTCGGCGCCTCGGCGGCGACCGATGCGTTCTTCGTCGCCTACCGCATCCCGAACTTCCTGCGCCGCATCTTCGCGGAAGGTTCCTTCCAGACCGCCTTCGTGCCGGTGTTCACCGAGTACAAGCAGCGCGGCGACGAGGCGGCGCTTCGCGACCTGCTCGACCACGTGGCGGGGGCGCTGTGCGCGGCGGTGCTGCTGGTCACCGCGCTCGGCATGCTGGCCGCGCCGCTGATCGCCGCGGTGTTCGCGCCGGGATCGCTCGACGAACCAGAGAAGTACGCGCAGATCACCCAGATGCTGCGCATCACCTTCCCCTACCTGTGGTTCATCTCGATGACCGCGCTGGCGGCCGGCGTGCTCAACAGCCATGGCCGTTTCGGGGTGCCGGCGCTGACCCCGGTGCTGCACAACTTGGCGATGATCTGCGCGGCGCTGTACCTCGCGCCGCTGATGGACATGTCGATCACCGCGCTGGCCTGGGGCGTGCTCGGCGCCGGCCTGGTGCAACTGGTGGTGCAGTGGATCGCGCTGGCGCGGCTCGGCGTGCTGCCGCGGCTGCGCTTGAACCTCCGCCACGAGGGCGTGCGGCGGGTGTTCCGCCTGATGCTGCCCACCCTGTTCGGTGCGTCGGTGGCGCAGGTGAACCTGATGGTGGGCACCATCTTCGCCTCGCTGCTGGCGACCGGCAGCCAGACCTGGCTGTACCTCACCGATCGCCTGATGGAGTTCCCGCAGGGCCTGTTCGGGGTGGCGCTGGCCACCGTGATCCTGCCGGCGCTGTCGCGGCGCTTCGCGTCGAAGGACGAGGCGGGCTACGCGCAGACCCTGGACTGGGGCCTGCGGATGGCGGTGCTGGTCGCGCTGCCGGCGGCGCTCGCCCTGCTGCTGCTGGCCGAGCCGCTGACCGCCACGCTCTACCAGTACGGCAAGTTCACCGCCTACGACACCCGGATGGCGGCGTTGGCCCTGATGGCGCTGGCGCTCGGCCTGCCGGGCTTCATGGTGGCCAAGATCCTCGCGCCGGCGTTCTTCTCGCGCCAGGATACCCGCACGCCGGTGCGCGCGGCGCTGTGGACGGTCGGCGCCAACATCGTGCTCTGCGTCGCCATCGTGGGCCCGCTGTGGCACTGGCAGGTCGAGGGCGCGCATGCCGGCATCGCGCTGGCGACCGCCATCGCCGGCACCCTGAACGCGTGGCTGCTGTGGCGCTACCTGCGGCGTGGCCAGGTGGCGCTGCGCCTGCAGCCGGGCTGGCCGCGCTTCCTGCTGCGGGTCGGATTCGCGCTGCTGGCGCTGGCCGCGGTGCTGTGGGCCGCACAGGAGTGGGTGGGTCCGTGGACCGCGCTGCGGGCGCGGGCGCGGGTCCTGCACCTGGCCTGGCTGGTGCCGGCCGGGGCCCTGGCCTATGGCCTCGCCCTGCTCGCCGCAGGCATGCGCCCGCGCCACCTGCGCGAGCCGGCCGCACCTGCGGGTTGAGCGGTCGGCTTCGCTATACTCCACGGCCTCTATGAAGCGCTTTTTCCGGGACGCGGACGGGGCCAGCCTCGCGCCGCAGGGCAGCGTCGTGTGCATCGGCGCCTTCGACGGCGTGCATCGCGGGCACGCCGCGCTGCTGTCGCACGCGCGGCGCCGCGCGCAGGCGCGCGGCCTGCCGCTGGTCGTTCTCTCCTTCGAGCCGCTGCCGCGGCAGCACTTCCAGGGCCGCGATGCCGTGCCGCGCCTGACCTCGCCGCGACAGCGCCTGGCGCTGCTGCTGCGCCAGTCCGACACAGTGGGCTTCCTGCGCTTCGGCCACCGGCTCGCGCAGACCCGCGCCGAGGACTTCGTGCGGCGCGTGCTGGTCGAACGCCTTGCCGCCCGCGAGGTCTGGGTCGGCCCGGGCTTCCGCTTCGGCCACGAGCGGCGCGGCGATCTCGCGATGCTGCAGGCACTCGGCGCCGTCGCCGGCTTCAGCGCCGGCTCGATCGAGCCGCACGCGCACGACGGCGAGCGGATCAGTTCCAGCCGCATCCGCGCCGCCCTGGCGGCCGGCGCGTTCGATGCCGCGGCGACCCTGCTCGGCCGCCCGTTCGCGATCGAAGGCCACGTGGTGCGCGGCCAGCAACTGGGTCGCCGGCTCGGCTATCCGACCGCCAACATCCGCATGCGCTGGGGCCGCGCGCCCGTGCACGGCATCTTCGCCGTGCGGGTCCACGGCGCCGGCCTGTCGCACTGGCCGGCGGTGGCGAGCCTCGGCACGCGGCCGACCGTGGCCGGCGTCGAGCCCCTGCTCGAGGCGCATCTGTTCGACTTCGACGGCGACCTCTACGGCCGCGTGCTGTCGGTCGAGTTCGTGGCGAAACTGCGCGACGAACTCAAGTTCGACGGCCTCGACCCCCTGGTGCAGCAGATGCACCGCGATGCCGCGCAGGCGAGGGACATCCTCGCCCGCGGTCCGAACCTCGAAGAGGCCCTGACCTCGTGAGCATCGACGCGTGACCATCGACTACAAGCACACCATCCACCTGCCCGAGACGTCCTTCGCGATGAAGGGCGACCTCGCGCGGCGCGAGCCCGAGATGCTGGCCGCCTGGGCGGCGTCCGGCCTTTACGAGAAGCTGCTCGCCGACACGCGCGCACGCCCGGCCTTCATCCTGCACGACGGCCCGCCGTACGCGAACGGGCCGATCCACATCGGGCACGCGGTCAACAAGATCCTCAAGGACGTGGTGGTGCGCGCCAAGTGGCTGGCCGGCTTCCGCTCGCCCTACGTGCCGGGCTGGGACTGCCACGGCCTGCCGATCGAGATCGCGGTCGAGAAGGAGCACGGCAAGGTCGGCACCAAGCTCGACGCGCGGGCGTTCCGGCAGAAGTGCCGCGAATACGCCGCGAAGCAGATCGACATCCAGCGCGAAGGCTTCAAGCGGCTCGGCGTGCTCGGCCGCTGGGACCAGCCCTACCGCACGATGGACTTCGCCTTCGAGGCCGACATGCTGCGCGCGCTGGCGCGCATCGTCGCCAACGGGCACCTGGTGCGCGGCGCCAAGCCCGTGCACTGGTGCTTCGACTGCGGCTCGGCACTGGCCGAGGCCGAGATCGAGTACCAGGACAAGGTCTCGCCGGCGATCGACGTGGCCTACGACGCGATCGAACCCGCCGCGCTGGCGAAGAGGTTCGGCGTCGACGCGGGCGATGCCATCGTCGCCGTGCCGATCTGGACCACCACGCCGTGGACGCTGCCGGCCTCGATGGCGGTGACGCTGGGCCCGGAGCTCGACTACGTGCTGGTCGACGGCCCGCGCCGCGACGGCCGTCGGGTGCTGCTGGTGCTGGCCGAGGCGCTGCTGGGCGCGGCGACCCATCGCTACGGGGTCGACGGCGTGGCCGTGCTCGGCCGCGCGAAGGGTGCGGATTGCGAAGGGCTGCTGCTCCAGCATCCGTTCTACGCGCGCCGCGTGCCGCTGATCCTGGGCGACCACGTCACCACCGACCAGGGCACGGGCGCGGTGCACACCGCGCCGGGCCATGGCGTGGAGGACTTCGAGGTCGGCCGCAAGTACGGCCTGGAGGTGCTCAACCCGGTCGGTGGCAACGGCCAGTACCTGCCCAGCACCGAGCTGTTCGCCGGCGAGCACGTGTGGAAGGTGCAGGAAAAGATCATCGACACCCTGCGCCAGCGCGGCGTGCTGCTGCATGCCGAGAAGTTCACCCACAGCTACCCGCACTGCTGGCGGCACAAGACGCCGGTGGCCTTCCGCGCCACCTCGCAGTGGTTCTTCAGCATGGACAAGGCGGGGCTGCGCGCGCGGGCGCTGGCCGCGATCAAGGACGTGAAGTGGCTGCCGTCCTGGGGCGAGGAGCGGATTTCCGGGATGATCGCGAACCGCCCGGACTGGTGCATCTCGCGCCAGCGCACCTGGGGCGTGCCGATCGCGATCTTCGCGCACAAGGAGACCGGCGAGCCGCACCCGCGCACGGTGGAACTGCTGGGGCAGGTCGCCGACCTGGTGCAGCGCGAGGGCATCGACGCGTGGTTCGACCTCGATGCGGCGAGGCTGCTGGGCGCCGACGCGGCCCACTACGACAAGGTCACCGACGTGCTCGACGTCTGGTACGACTCCGGCGTGACGCACGCCGCGGTGCTGGACGCGCGTGAGGAACTCTCGCGCGCCCACGGCGACGTGCGCGGCGTGATGTACCTGGAAGGTTCCGACCAGCATCGCGGCTGGTTCCATTCCTCGCTGCTCACCGCGACCGCGATGCACGGCCACGCGGCCTACGACGAGGTCCTGACCCACGGCTTCACGGTGGACGCGCAGGGCCGCAAGATGTCGAAGTCGCTCGGCAACGTGGTCGCGCCCGAGACGGTGATGAAGACGCTCGGCGCCGACATCCTGCGCCTGTGGGTCGCGTCCACCGACTACAGCGCCGAGATGGCGCTGTCCGACGAGATCCTCAAGCGCGCCGCAGATTCCTACCGCCGCCTGCGCAACACCGCGCGCTTCCTGCTCGGCAACCTCGCCGGTTTCGATCCCGCGGAGCATCTCGTCGCGCCGGCGAAGATGCTGCCGCTGGACCGCTGGGCGCTCGCGCAGGCCGTGCGCCTGATGCATCTCGCGCGGCGCGTCTACGGGCCGGAAGCGAACGCCGACGACATCGCCTTCGGTCCCGACACCTACGCCTTCCAGTTGCTGGCGCAGGAACTGATGCGCTTCGCCACCGTGGACATGGGGGCAGGCTATCTCGACCAGACCAAGGACCGGCTCTACACCCTGCCGGTCGACCACCCTGCGCGGCGTTCGGCGCAGAGCGCGATGTACGCCATTCTGGATATCCTGGTTCGCGCCTTCGCGCCGATCATGGCCTTCACCGCCGAGGAGATCTGGGCGCAGCTGCCGGCGCGCGGCCACGGGTCGGTGCTGTACGCGACCTGGGACGATCTCGCGCACCTGCGCGGCTTCGGCATCGACGGCCACGACCAGGTGCTGTTCGACGACCTCGCCGCGCTGCGCACGGCGGCGCTGAAGCAGATCGAGACGCTGCGCAACGGCGGCCAGTTGGGCGGCTCGCTGGAGGCCGAGGTCGCGCTGGTGGTGGATGCCGCCACCCGCGAGCGGCTGGACCCCTGCGCGGCGGAACTGCGCTTCTTCTTCATCACGTCCGATGTGGTGCTGCTGGGTGCGGCGGATGAGGCGGCCTTCGAAGGCGAGGCCGGGACGACCGAGGTCGCGCTGCTCGACGGCAAGGCCCGCGTGCTGGTGCGCGCCACCGACCACGCCAAGTGCGTGCGCTGCTGGCACCACCGCGCCGATGTGGGGGCGAATGCCGACCACCCCGAGCTGTGCGGGCGCTGCGTGGACAACGTCGCCGGCGCCGGCGAGACGCGGGCCTGGTTCTGATGGCCGCCGCTGATCGAGCCGGCGTGGCCGGCCTGCGCTGGCTGCTGCTGTCGCTGGTGGTGCTGGCCGCCGACCAGGCGAGCAAGCTGTACTTCCTCGCCACCGTGCCGGAATTCACCCGCGTGCCGGTGGTGCCGGGTTTCTTCGACTGGACCCTGACCTACAACGAGGGTGTGGCCTTCAGCCTGTTCGGCGACGGCGCCAACCTGCAGCGTTTCCTGCTCTCGGCGTTTGCGACCGCGGTGTCGGTCGCATTCGCGGTCTGGCTCACGCGGCTGCCGCGCGCGGACCGCTGGAGCGCGCTCGCGCTGGCGCTGGTGATCGGCGGCGCGATCGGCAACGTGGTCGACCGCGTGCGCCTGGGCCACGTGGTGGACTTCATCCTGCTGTACTGGCGCGAGTGGCACTGGCCGGCGTTCAACGTGGCCGATTCGTGCATCGTGGTGGGGGCGGTGCTGCTGGTGGTGGCGGGGTTCCGGGAGAGCGGCAAGTAGCGAATGGCTTTAGGGGCGGCGAATGGCGAATGGCGAATGGGAGAGCCGGAGCAACGGGGCACGCGCGCTTTCCCATTCGCCATTCGCCATTGGCCATTCGCCCCAGCAAGCGCCGTCAATCCCCGCAATTAGCCACCGCCCCCACCAGCCGCTAACATCCGCATCATGCAGGTCCTTCTCGCCAATCCCCGCGGTTTCTGCGCCGGCGTCGACCGCGCGATCGAGATCGTCGAGCGCGCGCTGGAGGCCTTCGGGGCGCCGATCTACGTGCGCCACGAGATCGTGCACAACCGCTTCGTCGTGGAGAGCCTGCGCGCCAAGGGCGCGGTGTTCGTCGACGAACTGGCCGAGGTGCCCGCCGGGGCCACGGTCGTGTTCAGCGCGCACGGCGTCTCGCAGGCGGTGCGGGCCGAGGCGCGCGAGCGCGAGCTGCGCATCTTCGACGCCACCTGCCCGCTGGTGACCAAGGTCCACATCGAGGTCGCCCGCCACGCCAAGCAGGGCCGCGACGTGGTCCTGATCGGCCACGCCGGCCATCCCGAGGTCGAGGGCACGATGGGGCAGTGGGACCCGAAGGCGCCCGGCCGCATCCACCTCGTGGAGTCGCCGGATGACGTGGCGAAGATCACGCCGAACGATCCGGCGAAACTGGCGTTCTCGACCCAGACCACGCTGTCGGTCGACGAGGCGCGCGACGTGATCACCGCCCTGCGCGCGCGTTTCCCGCAGATCGAGGGACCGCGCCACGACGACATCTGCTACGCGACGCAGAACCGCCAGGATGCGGTGCGCGAGCTCGCCTCGCGCTGCGGCGTGGTGCTGGTGATCGGCTCGCCCAACAGCAGCAACTCCAACCGCCTGCGCGAACTGGCGGAACGGCAGGGCGTGCCGTCCTACCTCATCGACGGCCCGCAGGACATCCGCCGCGAGTGGATCGAGGGCAAGGCCGAAGTCGGCGTCACCGCGGGCGCGTCGGCGCCCGAGAGCCTGGTCCAGGCAGTGGTCGAGCGCCTGCGCGAATGGGGCGCGACCGGCGTGCGCGATCTAGAGGGGCAGCCGGAGAACATGGTCTTTGCGCTGCCGAAGGAATTGCGGTTGATCATGGTTGAGTGAGGGCCCGGGGCCCAGGGCCCTGGGTATAGGGCCCAGGGTATAGGGCCCAGGGAAGAGCCGGGGTGTCGCGGGCGGCTCGCGATTGTAGGAGCGCGCTTGCGCGCGACCGCCACGTAGGCGCCAACGCCAAGGCCGGTTGCCGGGGTCGCCCGCAAGCGGGCTCCTACATCCTGGCGACAATGCTTGCCCCGCCTCGGGTTGACCTTCCATCCCCATGCCCCGTAAACTTCGCGGCCCTCGGAAGGGGCGGTTAGCTCAGCGGTAGAGCATTGCTTTCACACGGCAAGGGTCAGTGGTTCGATCCCACTACCGCCCACCATCCGGGACCCCGGGCGCAAGCCCAGCCGGCGCCCCCGGCCCGCTTCACGCCGCAAGGCGACGCGATTGCACCGTGCCGGTGTAGCTCAGTTGGTAGAGCAACGCATTCGTAATGCGTGGGTCGGGAGTTCGAGTCTCTTCACCGGCACCAATTCGCGAAGCGAAGACGCGGCAGCAGCCGTCGGAGACCGTGTATCCGTTCGCGGGCAGGCCCGATGCGGCGTCCGACACCCGTCACGCCACGGAACTCCCATCCGTCCCCGGGGTCCCAACGCCGGTCCATGCCCGCCGCAGGTCGTGTTGCACCGCGGCACCCGCTCCGGTAGAACCCGCATCATGAATCCGTTGTCCTGGGACTTCCGCACCGCCTTTGCCGTCGCCGCCGCGATCATCGCGGCGTTCCTCGCGTTCGCCTACTACGCCCAGTTCCAGATGGGTCTGGAGCCCTGTCCGTTGTGCATCCTGCAGCGGGTGGCCTTCATCGCCCTGTTCGCGGTCTGCGTGGTGGCCGCGATCCATGCGCCGAAGGGTGGGGCGGGGCGCAAGGCCGACGGCGCGCTCGCGCTGCTGGCGGCCGGCATCGGCGCCGGGATCGCCGGCCGCCACGTCTGGCTGCAGCACCTGCCGGCCGACCAGGTGCCCGACTGCGGTCCCGGCCTCGACTACATGCTCGAAGCCTTCCCGCTGTCGAAGACGCTCACCATGCTGTTCACCGGCTCCGGTGAGTGCGCGAAGGTCGACTGGACCTTCGCCGGCCTGTCGATGCCCGAGTGGACCCTGGTCTGGTTCGGCGTCTTCGTGCTCGGCGCGCTGTATTACGGTTTTCGCAACTACGCGCCCAGATAACGCGCATCCAGGCCCAGTCGACGCAACCTTCCGTCCGTCCTGAGCCTGCGGACGACAGGCGGCAGGGCAACGACGAGGTTCGCATGCACAGGCTCGAGCGTTCGATGGCACACCCCACGGTCCAACCGGTCCACGAAGCCGCCGACTGGTCGCCGGCATCCTGGCAGCAGCGTCCCGCCGTGCAGCAGCCGCAGTATCCGGACGCCGCGGCGCTCGACACCGCGCTGCGCGAGGTGTCGGCGCTGCCGCCGCTGGTCACTTCGTGGGAGATCCTCGCGCTCAAGCGGCAACTGGCCGAGGCCGCCGAGGGCAAGCGGTTCCTGCTGCAGGGCGGCGACTGCGCGGAGTCGTTCTCCGACTGCGACAGCGGCACCATCTCCAATCGGCTCAAGGTGCTGCTGCAGATGAGCGTGGTGCTCATCCATGGGCTGAAACTGCCGGTGATCCGCGTCGGCCGCTTCGCCGGCCAGTACGCCAAGCCGCGCTCGGCCGACACCGAGACCCGCGATGGGCAGACCCTGCCGTGCTACCGCGGCGACATCGTCAATGGGCCCGAGTTCACGGCCGCCGCGCGCATCCCGGACCCCGCGCGCCTGGTGCGCGGGCATTCGCTGAGCGCGATGACGATGAATTTCGTGCGCGCGCTCATCGACGGTGGCTTCGCCGACCTGCACCACCCCGAGTACTGGGACCTCGCGTGGATGGAGCACTCGCCGCTGGCGCGCGAGTACCGCGAGATGGTCGCCTCGATCGGCGAATCGGTGCGCTTCATGGAAACGCTCGCGGGCGTGCCGCTGGGCTCGTTCACGCGGGTCGACTTCTTCACCTCGCACGAGGCCCTGCTGCTGCACTACGAGCAGGCGGTGACGCGCCAGGTCCCGCGGCAGTGGGGCTGGTTCAACCTGTCGACCCACCTGCCGTGGATCGGCATGCGCACTGCCGCGCTGGACGGCGCGCACGTCGAGTACTTCCGCGGCATCCGCAATCCGGTGGCGGTGAAGGTCGGTCCCTCGGTGACGCCGGACATGCTGCTGCGGCTGGCCGACACGCTCGACCCGCACCGCGAGCCCGGACGCCTGACCTTCATCCACCGGATGGGAGCGTCGAAGATCGCCAGCGTGCTGCCGCCGCTGCTGGAGGCCATGCGTCGCGAGGGTCGGCCCGTGCTGTGGGTCTGCGATCCGATGCACGGCAACACGGAGTCGCTCGACAACGGCGTCAAGACGCGTCGTTTCGCCAACATCGCCGGCGAACTGGAGCAGGCCTTCGACGCGCACGCGGCAGCCGGCACGCGGCTCGGCGGCGTGCACCTGGAACTGACCGGCGAGAACGTCACCGAGTGCCTGGGCGGCGCGCGCGACCTCGCGCCGGCCGACCTCGCGCGCGCCTACCGCTCGACGGTCGACCCGCGGCTCAACTACGAGCAGTCGCTGGAACTGGCGATGCTGATCGTGCGCAAGCGCGGCGCGGCGCGGCCCTGATGCGCTTCGTCGGCTGGGCCAGCATCGCGGTGATCGTCGCGGTGGCGGGCGGCTCGCTGTGGTTCCTGCAGCGCGCCGCGGGCAGCCATCCGCTGGCGGCGGACGCCAAGCCGCCGGTGTGCGGCGCGCTCGGTGCCGGTCCGGCCGGCGGGGTGGAGGTGCGCATGCCCGGCGCGGCATCGCCGCTCGGCGACCTGCTCGGCGCGGTGCCGATGTGCGACGTCGCCACGCCGCGCGGCCCGGTCAGCGTGGCCGTCAAGTCGCGCGCCTGGTTCGCTGCCGAAGCCGCGGCCGGCGAAGCGGACACCGCGGCGCAGGCGCGCCGCTGGATGGACGGCGTTTCCGGCCGCGCCACGCTCGTCGGCGCGGTGCCCGGCCCGTGGCGCGACGGCTGGGTGTACCAGTTGCCGGGCGACGATCGCCTGCATCTGGTGGCGGAAGACAACGGCGTGCTGCTGTGGTTCGCCGGCCGCGTGCCCGAACCCGACCTCGTCGAGGCGGCGCGCCGCTCGGCCGAGGCGCTGCGCGCCTCCATGGGCTGAACGGTCGCCGCACCTCACCGCGACATCGCGCAGTTGCCGAACCCCTGCGGGAGCGGCGCGCGCGCCGCGATGCTCTTCGGCGTGCCGGGGCCTCCATCGCGCTGCACGCAGCGCTCCCACACCGGGCCTGTCGGCGCATCCTCCCGACAGCGCGGCACTGTTGTGGGAGCGGCGCGTGCGCCGCGATGCTTTCCGGCGCGCCGGGGCCTCCATCGCGCTGCACGCAGCGCTCCCACACCGCGCCTATCGGCGCATCTTCCCGACAGCGCGGCACTGTTGTGGGAGCGGCGCGCGCGCCGCGATGCTTTTCGGCGTGCCGGGGCCTCCATCGCGCTGCACGCAGCGCTCCCACATCTCCTGCATCGGCGAATCCTCCCGACAGGGCGGCGCTGCCGTGGGAGCGGCGCGCGCGCCGCGATACTCTTTGATCCGCCGGTGCCCCCATCGCGCTGCGCGCAGCGCTCCCAGACCGCCGCCACCGGCGCATCCGCTCGACGCGCGACGGCCTCGCCCGGTCGCCC
>JAJTHZ010000074.1 GCA_021299185.1 Lysobacteraceae bacterium
CGCCGACCGCGCCGACCGCGGCGCTCGCGGCGCCCGCGTCCGGCGCAGGCTGGACCACGCAGCGCTGGATCGTGTCGATCGTGCTGGTGGTCGCCGCGGCGGTTTTCCTCGCGGTCGCCGTGTGGTTCGTGGTGCGCTGAATTTGTCCGGACAGGCGTGTTGCGCCGCGGCATCAATGGTTGCAACGGCAACCGATCCGGTGGCGGCTGGCCCGTTGACGGTCTCCTGACGCGACGATAGTTTCGAACCCGTCCGCGGTGATCGGCCGCGGACAGGGGGCCTGGCCCGGGAGGTCGCGCCGCATGGGGCGCGCTGGCGATCCCGGGTCCCCGCGGTCACGGCACGCGCGGCATATCGCCGCACGAGGAAGGGCGCCGGGTACCGCAGTCCGCCGCACGGCGGATGGGCCGGGTGGTCGCGGCGGCGCATGATGCGCCGGCGCGGTGGGTCGCGGGACGAGGTGGGGGACACCTTCAGGTCGAAACGATGAGGACTGCCGCCGCCACGGCGCCCCGACGGGGTGCCGCGCGGTTGCGTGCGGTCGCAGGGTTCTGACAGGGATGCGTGCGACGCGGCTGGGGAGATCGCGGCGCAGCGGTTCTGTGGGAGCGGGGCCCCGGCGCGAGCCGGGGCCTTTTTTTTTGCGTCCTGCAGTTCGTTCGCAGGCGACCTGCCCGGGTCATGCTGCGCCGATTGCGGCATGCTGCCTGCGCGGCCTCTGCCCGCCGGCCAACCGGAGATCGACATGAACCGATTTCGACCGCCGCTGCTGCTGCTGGTGCTGCTGCTCGCGGCGGTGCCGGCGTTTGCGCGCGACGCCGACACGGCCACGGCGCACTACGAGGCCGGCGAGTACGAACGGGCGCTGGAGGCCGCGCGCGATTGGGCAAAGTCCGAACCGCGCGCCGGCGATGCCTGGTACATGCAGGGCATGGCACTGCTCGCGCTCGACCGCGCGGACGAAGCCGTGCGGCCGCTGCGCCGCTCAACGGACCTCGCGCCGGACGATGCCTACAACTGGGGAGAACTCGGCCGCGCCGAGTTGCTGGCCGGAGACCGCGATGCGGCGCTCGAGGCCTGGTCCCGGTCGCTGGCGCTCGACGGGGTGGTCTACGGCGAGGTGGTCTCGCGCTGGTACACCGCGGACCAGGACGCGGTGTCGGCGCTCGCCGCCGTGGCCTGGACCGAGGCCGAACCGAAGGACCACGAAGCGTGGTTCGTGTTCGGCGCGAGCCTGCTGTTCCTGGACCGTGCCGACGAGGCGCTGCCGGCGTTGCGCCGGTCGCTGGACCTGCTGGAACAGGGCGCGGGCGACGAGGACCTCGATGAACGCACGCGCCGGCGCGCGTTCGTGCAGGCGCACCTCGGCTTCGCCCTGCATGCGACGGGCGACCCCGACGGCGCAGTCGATGCCTGGCGCGCCTGCGCCCGCCTGGCGCGCAGCGAGTGCAAGGACGCCTTCGAGGAACACTACCTCCGCGACCGCTTCGCACCGGTGCTGGCCGCCGGCATCGCGCTGCGGGAGCAGGCCCCGGCGTACGACGAGGGCTGGTACTACGAAGGGTCCGCGCTGTTCCACCTCGGCCGCCGCGCCGACGCCGTCGCGCCGCTGCGCGAGGCAACGGTTCTCGACGACGAGGACTACGTCAACCATTTCATGCTGGGTTATGCGCTGCTGCGCAGCGGGGACCCGAGCGGCGCGCTGGCGCCGCTGGAACGCGCGCTGGCGCTGGAGTCGTCCGATGCCGACGTGCACGACCTGCTCGCCGAGGCCTACGAGGCAGTGGGGCGGGAATCGGATGCGGCGCGCATGCGGCGCGAGGCCGTGCGGGTCCGCGCCGAGGACTGAACCCCGCGCTCAGCCGGCTTCGAAGCGGTTCGCGGCCACGTTCTTGCGCACGTGCATCGGGTCCCAGATGCGCCCGTTCATCGCGATGTGGACGCCCTCGCCGAGCACCTGCACCGCGCCGACCGCGCAGCCGATGTTGAACACCGCGTCCGAGCCCTGGAAGCGCGCCGGATTGAGCGCGCCGGTGAGCACGATGACCTTGCCCGAGATCGCGCGCAGCACGCGCGCGGTCTCGACCATGGTGTCGGTGCCGTGCGTCACCAGCACGTGGCGCGAGGGCTGCGCCTCGATCGTGCGGCGAACGAGTTCGCGGTCCTCGTCGGTGAGGTGCAGGCTGTCCTTGCGCAGGACCGGGATCACGTCGAACGAGAAGCCGACCCCGATCGCGCCGAGGATCTCGCCGATCTGCGGCGCGCCGATCTGGAACGTCGACTTGTCGTCGAAGTAGATCTTGTCGATCGTGCCGCCGGTGGTGATGATGGTCAGGTGGTTCATTCGTGCATTCTAGCGGGGCATGGGGTGATCGCGCCTTGAGGCTTCGATGTGGCGGCGAGGGCGCAGGGCTCAGGGCCCAGGTGCTTCGATGAGGGGCGCGTGGGGATGGCTGCGGTCGCGCCCTCGATGGCCGAGGGTATAGGGCCCAGGGTATAGGTAGCGGTCGGTTCGTTTCGCGGCGCGCCGGGCAGCGGATGACCGACGCCACGAGCGCAATGTCGGGGTGCATCCGCAAACGGCGGCGGTCACTTCCACGCTCGACAACAACGTGGCCTTGCACCCCTTCGGCTGGGCCCTGGGCCCTATACCCTGGGCCCTATACCCTCGTTCTACCCCTCACGCGTAAATGTCGGTGGCCAGCATCCGCGCCTCGACCGCCGCCGGATCGACCAGCCGATTGATGCCCAGGCGGGCGAAGCGGCGCGCGGCGGCCATCGGGCGCGGGTCGCTCTCGGCGCGCATGGTCCAGTCGGCGTGGCGGGCGAGCAGGGCCAGCGCGAGCGTGCGCGCCAGCGTCATCGCCAGCCCGCGCGCGCCGGCGGCGGCGGCGTCCTTGGCGCCGCCGTGCTGGCCCAGCCACTCGCCGGCGCGGCTGGCGGTCTCGCGGATCAGGCGCGACACCGGGTCGAGTTCGGGGGCGGTGATCTGGGCACCGAGCGAGCGCAGGGCCAGCAGCCAGGGCTGCAGCGAGCCGATCTGGTTCAGCACGCGCAGCACGTCGAGCGAGAGCACGTTGGTCGTGCCCTCCCAGATCGGCAGCACCTGGGCGTCGCGCAGCAGGGTGGGGATGCCGGTGTCTTCGATGTAGCCGGCGCCGCCGAAGGCTTCGCAGATTTCGGACAGGCCGGCCACCGCCTGCTTGCCGGTCATCAGTTTCGCCGCCGGGGTCATCAGGCGCAGCAACTGCGCGTGCGCGTCGTCGATGTGCCCGTGTTCGCTGCGGCCGAGCAGTTCGGCGATGAAGAACGTCAGGTGGAAGCCCGCTTCCAGTTCGGCCTGCAGGTCGGCGAGCGTCTCCTGGTGCAGGCCGTGGTCGAGCAGCGGCATGCCGAACACCACGCGGCGCGTGGCGTAGGAGCGCGCCAGCGCGAGTCCGCGGCGGAACAGCGAGACCGCCGCCACCGCGTTCCACAGGCGCGTGATGTTGAGCATCGGCGCGATGCGGCGCACGCCGTGGCGTGCCTCGCCGACCAGGTGCGCCGGCGTGCCGTCCAGCGTGATCTCGGCGGTCGGCAGCTTGCGCGTGCCGAGCTTGGGCTTCAGACGGTCGATGGTGAGGTTGCGGTAGCGGCCGTCGGGGCGCCGCGGCTCGACGTAGAACAGCGCGAGGTGGTCGCCGCCGGGCCCGCTGCCCTCCGGCCGCGCCAGGGTCAGGGCCATGTCGCAGACCACGGCCGAGGTGAACCACTTGCGGCCGTGCAGTCGCCAGCGGCCGTTTTCGTCGGGCCGCGCGATGGTTTCGGTGCCCGCCACGTCGGAGCCGCCGGTGGTCTCGGTCATCCACTGGCCGGAGATCCAGAACTGCGCCGGGTCGCGGCTGGTCAGGTGCGGCACCGCGCGCTCGATCAGGACCTTGTTGCCGGCATCCAGCAGGCAGCGCGCCGCGCCATCGGTCATCGCCAGCGGGCAGGAATAGATCTCGCTCGAGGCGGTGAACAGGTAGGCCAGCGCAAACTGGTGCAGGCGCGCATGCGGGCCGTGGTCGCGTTCGTAGCCGGCCGCGACCAGCCCGTGGCGGGCGGCGATCGCGGGCGCTTCGCGCCAGAAGGCGCCGAGTTCGACCCGGTCGACGCGGTTGCCCCAGGCGTCGAACGGCACGTGCACCGGCTGCTCCGCGTGCGCGGCGACCTGCGCCGGATACCAGTCGGCGACCAGCTCGCCGAACTCGGTGAGGCCCGGTTCGATGGCGGCCAGGGTGGCGGGCGGCAGCACGCGGCGCAGGAGCGAGCGCAGCAGGCGGTCCTCGAGGTACTGGTTGTCGAGCAGGGGGCCCTGCTGGGTGAAGCCCATGGTGGTGCTCCGGAGGGGTCGGAGCCTTGTGCCACGAAGGACCGCGCGCGGCAACGCTACGGCGTACGTGGGCGCGCGGCCAGCCGACGGCCGGCGCGGTGGCTCAGCCGCCGGCCGCTGCTTCGCGCCGCGCGCGTTTTTCGGCGCTGGCCGCCGCGCCGAGCAGCACGATCTGCGCCGCCGAGAGCACGGCGAGCAGCGCGGCCGGCAGGCGCTCCCCGGGCGAGGCCCAGGCCTCCATCACGCCGTGCGAGAAGTAGAACAGCGCGAAGATGCCGCCGAGCAGCAACCCGAAGCGCAGTTCGAACGCGCAGGCGGCCAGCGCGAGCGCGAGCGGCGCCAGCGCCACCGCCAGCACCAGCGCCAGCGGCAGTGCGCGCGGCGGGGCCCACCAGCCGTACCAGGCCACCAGCAGCAGCGGCAGCGCGGCGAGGCAGGCGAACGAGAGGCGGCGCAGGGTCGCGTGGTCCATGGTCAGCCCCCGCCGAGGCGCTGTGCGAACCCGGCGACCCGGCGGCCCAGCGCGCGCGCCAGCGTGCGCTCGTCGTCGCCGACCGGGATCTCGCCGCGGCTGCCGGCGACGTGGCTGGCGCCATAGGGCGTGCCGCCGCCGCGGGTGGTGGAGAGCAGCGGTTCGCTGAACGGGATGCCGACCAGCAGCATGCCGTGATGGAGCAGCGGCAGCATCATGGTCAGCAGGGTGCTCTCCTGTCCGCCGTGCATCGACGCGGTGGAGGTGAACACGCCCGCCGGCTTGCCGGCCAGCGCGCCGGACAGCCATTCCGGGGCGGTGCCGTCGAGGAAGTACTTCAGCGGTGCCGCCATGTTGCCGAAGCGGGTCGGGCTGCCCATCACCAGCCCGGCGCATTCGGCGAGGTCGGCGCGGCTGGCGTAGGGCGGGCCCTCGGCGGGCACCGCCGGGTCGACGCCCGGGTCGGTGGCGGCGCGCACTGCCGGCACCGTGCGCAGGCGCGCGGCCATGCCGGGCACCTCGTCGACGCCGCGCGCGACCGCGCGCGCCAGTTCGGCGCAGGCGCCGTGGCGGGAGTAGTACAGGACCAGCACCTCGGGCATGGGGACGCGGCTCCGGCGTTCGGTAAGATCGGACGGATGGACGACTGGCGCGCATTGTCGCGGAACCTGCGTGAACGCGCCCTCGCGTTCGCGCGCTTCGTCTGGCACCGCTTCGACGACGAGCAGTGCTTCTCGGCCGCCGGCACGCTGTCGTTCACCACCGTGTTCGCGCTGGTGCCGCTGACCACCGCGGTGTTCGGCATCCTCGCCGCCTTCCCGGTGTTCCAGCAGTGGTCGGATGCGCTCAGCGACTTCGTGTTCGCCAACTTCGTGCCGGCCGCGGCGAAGGCGATGCAGGCCTACCTGCTCGATTTCGCCGGCAACGCCCAGCGGCTGACCACGGCCGGCGCGATCGCGCTGCTGGTCAGCGCGCTGCTGATGATGGCCAGCGTGGAGGAGTCGTTCAACCGCATCTTCCGCGCGCCGCCGCGCAAGCGCCGGCTGGCGCGCTTCGTGGTGTACTGGACCGTGCTGACGCTGGGGCCGATCCTGATCGCGGCCAGCCTGGGGGTGAGTTCCTACCTGCTGGCGCTGCCCGGGCTGGACGGCCGTGCCGATGCCTTGCATCTCGGCGAGCGCCTGCTGCGCCTGCTGCCTTACCTCGTGACCTGGGGCGCGCTGGCGCTGGCCTACCTGGTGGTGCCGAACGCGCCGGTGCGCTTCCGCCACGCGGCGCTGGGTGGCCTGCTCGCCAGCCTGCTGTTCGAGGCCACCAAGCAGGGCTTCGCGCAGTACCTCGCGCAGGCCAGCTACGAGCAGGTCTATGGCGTGCTGGCGGCGGTGCCGATCTTCCTGGTGTGGATCTACCTGTCGTGGGTGGTGGTGCTGATCGGCGCGTCGATCACCGCCAGTCTTTCGGCCTTCCGCTACGTGCCGCACGATCGCGCGGTGACCGCGGGCCTCGAGTTCGGCGCGCTGCTGCGGATCTACGGCCGCATCGCCAGCGCCAGCCGCGCCGGCGAGCCGCCGACGCGCAACGCCCTGGCGGCCGCGGAGCCCGCGCTCAGCGACGGGCAACTCGACCGCTTCCTGGCCGAACTCGGCCGCGCGCGCTGCATCCACCGCAGCGAACTCGGCACGTTCAGTCTGCTGCGCGATCCGGCCGGGGTGCCGCTGGCGGAGTTGTTCGGCGGCGGCCCCTACCGCTGGCCGGATGCCGGCGAACTGGCGCGCGTGTCGCGCGGCGAGGCGGCGGCGCCGGTTGCCGCGGTGCTGGCCGACGGCGCGGCCGCGCAGGCCGCGGTGCTCGCGCGCCCGGCGTCGTCGGTGCTGCCCGGTTGAACCCGCGGCGGCTGACGCGGTCCCAACGACGAATGCCCGATACTCGCCGCCCTACGCCTGCCGGAGTCCGTCCATGCCCCTGTCGTTGCTGATCGCCGCCGCCCTCGCCGTCGCGCCCGCCACCACCGCGCCGCCGCCGGCCAAGCCACAGGTCCCGACCCTGGTGGTGGACACCATCGACGGCGGCCGCTTCGACCTCGCCGAGCAGCGTGGCTCCTGGGTGGTGGTGAACTACTGGGCCACGTGGTGCTCGCCGTGCATCAAGGAGATCCCCGACCTCAGCGCCTTCGACGCCGCGCGCGACGACGTGAAGGTGATCGGGCTCGCGTTCGAGGAGATCGAGCGCGCCGACCTCGACGCCTTCCTCGCCAAGCATCCTGCCGGCTATCCGATCGCGGTGGTGGACGTCTACGACCCGCCGAAGGACTTCGACGTGCCGCGCGGGCTGCCCACGACCTATCTGGTCGATCCGCAGGGCCGGCTCGCGCAGCGCTTCATCGGCCCGGTGACCTCGGCGCAACTGGCGAAGGCGATCGACGCCGCGGGTGCGACGCCTTGAGCGAGGCGGGCGCGCGCTTCGTGGTCGAGGGGCGCGTGCAGGGCGTCGGCTTCCGCGCGTGGACGCGGCGGCGCGCGCTGGAACTCGGCCTGCGTGGCCACGCGCGCAACCAGCCCGATGGCAGCGTCGAGGTGCTCGCGTCCGGCTCGGCCGCGGCGCTCGACGCGCTGCACGATGCGCTGCGCGCCGGGCCGCCGCTGGCGCGGGTCGAGCGGGTGTCGCGCGGCGACGCGCCCCTGGTCGGGCACGACGGCTTCCACACCGGATGAGGGCATCGCCAGCCCAGCGCCTGGCGATCGCGTTCCTGCTGGCATTGCTGCTCGCGCCTGCGGTGCAGGCGCGCGTGTTCTCCGGGATCGTGTGGGGCGCGGGTGGCCTGCCGGACGATCCGCGGCGGCTCGACGTACATGCACCTGCGGCGCCGGGTCCGCACCCCCTGCTGGTGGTGGTCGACGTCCCGGACGGTGAACTGGTCGCGCGCGCGCTCGCCGCGCGCGGTCGGGTGGTGGCGCTGCTCGCGCCGGGGCAGGTCGCGCGGCGCGAGGCGCTGGCCGATGCGCTCGCGTTCCTCTATTGGCGCGGTCCGACCTATGGCGCCGATTCGTCCCGCCTCGACGTGGTGGCCGCGGGCGAGGCGGCGGACGCGCTGCTGGCGCTCGCGCGCGATCCGGCGCCACTGCATGGGGCCGGCGTGCCGGAGGGCAGCCTGCGCGCGGTGGTCCTCGCCGGCGCGCCGGCCGCCGACGCCGATGGCGCGCCGCCGCCGGCGCTCGCCCTGCCGTCGCTGCTGCTGGTCGCGCCGGCAGGCGATGAAGCCGCGCGGATCGGCGCGGCGCGGATCGCCGAGCGCTGGCGCGGCTTCGGCGCCGCGGCGGAAGCGGTCGAGGGCCGCGAGGCGCGCGTCGGCGGCGAATCGATCGCCGCCGTGCTGCATGACTGGCTGCCCGCGGTGGCGATGCCGCGCGTGCCGCGCTTCGAATCGATCCGCTTCGACGCCGAGGCCGAGGACCTGCCGGACGCCGCACCGGTGGCGGCAATCGCCGCGCTGGATGGTGCACTGTTCGTCGCCGCCGACGGCGCGGCGCTGTCGGTGTGGCGCCGCGGCTCCGCGCAGGCGCCATGGCAGCGCGAACTGTCCGCGCCGGCCGCACGCGTCCTGCACTTCGGCAGCGTGGCGACCGCGGCGGGCGTGCGCCTCGCGCTGGTAACGGCGGGCGACTCGGGCTGGTCCTTGCGGTTGCGCGATCCCTCCGGCAGCTGGGGCCCGCCGCGGGTGCTCGGCGATCCGCGCGGCGTGCGGGCCCGGGCGGCATGGCTGGTCGCCTTGCCCGATGCGGCGGGCGGCGGCGCCGGCCTGCTGGTCGCGGTCGACGCCGATGCGGCCTCGCGCGTGTTCCGGCTGCGCGCCGATGGTCGCCTGGGGACGGAAGCGCTCGCCGACGGCGAGCGCATCACCGGCCTCGTCGCGCATGCGGGCGTGCCGTTGCTGGCGGTGCACGGTCCGCGCGGGGGGCGGTTGCTGCGGCGGGTCGGCGGCGCCGCCGGGGCCTGGGTCACGGCGGTCGCCTGGGAAGCCGCGCGGGGGTCGCTGTCCGCGCTGGCCTCGCTCGCGCCCGAAGCGGACGCCGCGATCGGTGTGCTCGACGACGGCTCGGCCGTGCGGCTCGATCCCGCGCGCGGCACCCTGGTCATCGAGGCCGACCTGCGCGAAGCGCTGCGCCACCGCTGGGGGCGGGATGCCGGTATACCGCGGGCGTGGGCGGCACCCATGCAGGCGCTGCACCAGCCGCATGGCGGCGACCGCGTGCACGTCGCCGGCATCGCGTTGCACGATCCGCGCGAGCCGCCGCGCGCAGGCTGGTACGTGGTGCGCCAGGCGGGCGGGCACTACGCCTACGGCCGCGCCGGCGACCCGGCGGGTGCGAGCGGCGCCGATGCGACGCTGCGCGCGATGGTGGCCTCGCCCTTCGTCGTCGATGCCGGCACGGTGGTGTACGCGCTGACCGCCGGCGATCCGCCCCGTCTGTGGCGCGGATCGCTGGGCGAGCCGCGCATGCCGACCGGCGCCTGGGTCGATCGACACGCGCCTGACGTGGGGCTGTTCCTCGACCGCACGCGCGCCGGCTGGCTCGCGCTGCTGCACCGGATCGACGGCGACCGGCAGCCGCGCTGGTACTCCGCCGGCGGGCAGGTCAGGAACGGCACGTTCGAGGACTCGACCGGCCTGCTGCGATACCGCATGGACGACGAGCGCCGCCTGCAGGCGGAGACCCTGGGCCGGATGACGATCCGCTTCGGCGCCGCCGGGGCCGACCGCGAATGCGCCGGACGTGACGGCGCCTGGGCGCTCGCCGTGGTCGACGTGCGCATCGGCGACGACGCCTGGACGGCCTGCCTGGAGCCACTCGCCGCGCGGGAGCGCCAGCGACCGGCGGTCGACGGATCGGGCATCTGGATGGCGCCGGACGGCGCCTGGGGCATGGCCGTGCAGTCCGACGGCCATGGCGCCGATGGCGCCGAGCGCGTGCTGTTCCTGCAATTCGACCGCGACGGCCTGCCCACCTGGCGCCTGGGGCGCGGGGAGCGGCGCGCTGGCGACGCGGTCGTCGCGCTGCCGGGCGCCGATGGCGAGGTGCGGTTGTCGTACGGCTTCCGCGGCGTCTGTGGCGCGATCGAGGCGAGCGCGCGGGTCGACGGGCCGGGCGAAGACGGCGCGGCGATCGCGCGTGGCGAGGCGACCCTGCTGCGCGGCGCCGGCGGCGCCTGTTACTAGTGACCCTGAGGCCCGAATCCACCACCGCCCCCCGGCGCTGCGCCCGCGCCCGGCGGCGCGGGGCCGCGGGCGCCGGCGGCCGATCCACTGGTCGGCCTGCGCCGAAACGAGCCCGGGCTGCGCCGTGGCGAGGGCGGGACAGGGAACGCTTGGGCGCGCTTCGGTAGGATGCCGCGATGTCGTCGCCCACCACCGCACCCGTCGCCCGCGCCGCCAACGGTCCGCGCCTGTTCTGGCTGCTGCAGGGCGCCGGCTGGAGCGGCTACTTCGTGTTCTCCTTCGTGGTCTCGCTGGCGCACGGCAAGCCGCTGGAGTACTGGATCGTGCCGGCGGCGACCAGCATCGCCGGCTTCGCGCTCACCCTGCTGCTGCGCCAGGTGCTGCGGGCGCTGGCGGGCCTGTCGCCGCTGCGTTTCTTCGCCGCCGCGCTGCTGCCGATGCTGCTGGTCGCGTTCGGCATCGGCGTCGCCTACGTGTTCGCGCTGGTCGAGTTCTGTCCGAAGAACTGCCGTCCCGACACCGTGATCGGATGGGCGGCGTACGTCGGCTCGTTCATCTGGGTCGTGCTGGCCTGGTCCGGGCTGTACTGGGGCATCAAGAACCACCAGCGCCTGCAGCAGCAGACCGAAGCCACGCTGGCGGCGCAGGCGATGGCGCACGAGGCGCAGTTGAAGATGCTGCGCTACCAGTTGAACCCGCACTTCCTGTTCAACACGCTGAACGCGATCTCGACCCTGGTGCTGGACCACGACAACGCCACTGCGAATCGCATGGTGACCAGCCTGTCGGCCTTCCTGCGCCACTCGCTGGACGCGGACCCGATGCAGCGCGTCTCGCTGCGGCAGGAACTGGAGGCGATCAACCTCTACCTCGGCATCGAGAAGCTGCGCTTCGCGGAGCGCTTGCGGCTGGCGGTGGACGTCGAGCCCGAGGCCTACGCGGCGGCGGTGCCGAGCCTGATCCTGCAGCCGCTGGTCGAGAACGCGATCAAGTACGCCGTGGCCCGCCGGATCGAGGGCGGCGAGATCGGGATCGTCGCGCGCATCGACGGCGACCAGCTCGAGATCATCCTGCGCGACGACGGGCCGGGCTTCGGCCCGCTCGGCGCGGATGGCCTGCCCGAGGGGCGCGGCGTGGGCCTGCGCAACGCGCGCGAACGCCTGCGCGTGCTGTTCGGCGGGCGCGCCACCTTCGTGCTGCGCAATCGCGCGCCGCAGGGCGCCGAGGTCGTGCTGCGCCTGCCGTTCGAGCGCAGCGGGGCGGCGCGCGAGTGAACGCGGAGCCGCCGGTCGTGCTGCGCACGCTGATCGTGGACGACGAGCCGCTGGCGCGCCGCGGGCTGGTGCTGCGCCTGGCGGGCGAGGCCGACGTGCGCATCGTCGGCGAGTGCGCCAACGGCGAGGACGCGCTGCGCGCCGTCGCCCATCACGAACCGGACCTGATGTTCCTCGACGTGCAGATGCCGGGGCTCGACGGCTTCGCCACCCTGCGTGCGCTGCCGGCGAGCCGGATGCCGATGGTGGTCTTCGTGACCGCCTACGACCACTACGCGATCCGCGCCTTCGAGGCCGCGGCGGTCGACTACGTGCTCAAGCCGATCGAGGATTCGCGGCTGCAGCAGGCGCTGTTCCGCGTGCGCCAGCAGCGCCGCGAGCGCCAGGCCGAGGCGCACTGCGCCCGCCTGCTCGGCCTGCTCGGCGAGGTGACCGGCCGGCCCGCGCTGTCGCTCGACGAGGCCCTCGATGGAGGACTCGGCGGTGCGTCGCGCCCTGCGTGGCTGTCGTTCCGCGACGGCGAGCGGATCGTGCGCGTCGAGCCCGACGAGATCCGCTGGGTCGACGCCGCGGGCGACTACATGTGCATCCACACCGAGCGCGAGACGCACGTGGTGCGCATGACCCTGCGCGAGCTCGAGCAGCGGCTCGACCCGCGGCGCTTCGCGCGCATCCACCGCTCGACCATCGTCGCCGTGGATCGCGTGCGCGAGCTGCGCGCGCACATCAACGGCGAGTACTTCGTGATCCTCGATTCGGGCCAGGAACTCAAGCTGTCGCGCAGCTACCGCGACCGGCTCGACCTGCTGCGCTGAACGGGTCGCTCGCTTCGGCGCGCCGCGACTACGGTTCGCCGCGGTTCGTGACCATCGGCCCATCTGGCTCCTCGCACGACGGCGCAACCTCGCGCCGTCACGACGAGGTGCCGCATGGACTTGATCAAGGCGTCGATCCGCAATCCGGTGGCCGTGGCCGCCCTGGTCGCGCTGCTGCTGGTGTTCGGCGCGCTGGCCGCGGCGCGGCTGCCGCTGCAGTTGTTCCCGGAGACCGAGGAGCCGCGCATTTCGGTGTACGCCGTCTGGCGCGCGGCGTCGCCGCAGGAGATCGAATCCGAGATCCTCGATCCGCTGGAGGACGTGCTCGCCGGCATGCCGGGGCTCGAGCGGCTGGAGGGCAATGCGAGCCCGGGGTCGGCCTGGGTCGAGCTCGTGTTCGCGCTCGGCACCGACCTGGAGGCCACGATGGTGGACATCGTCGGCCGGCTCGCCCGCATGCCGCCGCTGCCGGCCGACGCCGAACCACCGGTGGTGAGTCTCGATTCGCAGCACGCCAACGAGACGCTCACCTACTACTTCGTGCAACTGCTGCCCGGCACGGCCGGGTCCATCAACGACCACTATCGATTCGTCGTCGACCAGGTCGAGCCGCGGCTGGAGGCCGTGCCCGGTGTCGCCGGTGTGTGGGTCGACGGAGGGGCGCTGGAGCAGCTCGTGGTGGACGTCGATCTGGACCGGGCGGCGCAGTACGGCGTCGGCCTGCCCGAAATCGCCGCACTGGCCGGCGGGTCGCGCGACGTGTCGGCGGGTTTCCGCGACGTCGGGCGCCGGCAGTACACGCTGCGCCTCGCTGGTCGCTACGCCGCGGAGCAGATGGAGGACATGATCCTCGCCTGGCGCGACGGGCGGGCGGTCACCCTCGGCGACGTGGCGACGGTCGAGGTACGCCGCGCCGCGCCGGCCTTCCTGACCTGGCAGAACGGCAACCCGGCGATCGGCCTGCGCGTGTTCCGCGAGCCTGGCGCCAACGTGCTGGCGACGCTCGATGGCGTGCGCGAGGTGGTCGACGCGCTGCGCGAAGGGCCGCTCGCCGCGCGCGGCCTCGGCATCGCGCAGAGTTTCGACTCGGGCCTCTTCATCCGCCGCGCGGTCGGGCTGCTGAGCGGCAATCTCGGCGCGGGCGTGCTGCTGGCCATCGGCTGCCTGTGGTGGTTCCTGCGCGACGTGCGCGCGACGCTCCTGATCGCGAGCGCGATCCCGATCTCGCTGCTGTCCACGGCGATCGTGCTCGCGTTGGGCGGACGCAGCCTCAACATGGTGTCGCTCGCGGGGTTGGCCTTTGCGGTGGGCATGGTCATGGATGCCGCGATCGTGGTGGCGGAGAACATCGTGCGCCTGCGCGAGCGCGGGCTGGCGGCGGTCGATGCGGCAGCGCGCGGCACGCGCGAGGTGTCCGCGGCGCTGCTGGCGTCGACCGCGACCACGATCGCGGTGTTCGCGCCGGTGATGTTCCTGCGCGACGCGGCCGGCATGATCTTCGCCGACCTCGCGCTGACGATCGCCATCGCGGTCGGGATCTCGCTCGCGGTCGCGCTGTTCGTGTTGCCTGCCGCGACCGGCGGCTGGCTGCGCGCGCGCCCGGCGCGCTCCGATGCTTCGGGTTACCGGCGCATCACGCGCTGGGTGATGCAGGCCACGGCGACGCGCCGGCGCCAGGTCGCCTGCCTGCTCCTGCTGGTGGTGGGCCCGCTGGCGATCGCGACGGTCCTGCTGCCGCCGCTCGACTACCTGCCCCCGGTGAAGCGGGCGGCGGTGGACGCCTTCATCAGCACGCCGCCGGCGATGCCCCCGTCGGCCGCGGATCGCGAGATCGGCGCGCTGATCCGCGAGCGCATGGCGCCCTACATGAACGGCGAGAAGGAGCCGCAACTGAGGAACTGGTTCATCACCTTCCGGCCGGGCAGCGCCTCGTTCGGGGCGCGCGTGGTCGATGACGCCCGGATCGGCGACCTCGAGCGCATCGTGCGCGAGGAGATCCTCGTCGGCCTGCCCGACACCCGCGCGTTCGCGGCCGAGGGCCAGCTGTTCCGCGGTTTCGGCGGATCGACGCGTGCGGTGGCGATCGACCTGCAGTCGGGCGATCTTCCGGCGCTGGCGCGCGTCGCCGAGCAGGGCCGGACCCTTCTGCAGCAGCGCTTTCCGGGCGCCAACGTGCAGGCCTATCCCAGCGTCGAGCCCTCGGCGCCGGAACTGCGCTTCGTGCCCGACGACCGCCGGCTGGCCGAGGTGGGCTGGCGGCGCGAGGACCTCGCCGCGGTCGTGCGCGCGCTCGGCGACGGCGCCTGGCTGGGCGAGTACTTCGACGGCGACCGGCGCATGGACGTGGTGCTGCGCGGCGGTGGCTGGCGCACGCCGGAGGAAATCGGCGGCCTCGCGCTCGCGACCCCGCGCGGCGGCACGGTGACCGTGGGTGACGTGGCATCGGTCGAGGTCGTCCCGGCGGCCGGGCAATTGCGCCGCGTCGACGGTCGCCGCACGGTGACGCTGAGCGTCGACCCGCCGGAGTCGATGTCGCTGGAGGAGGCCCTGTCTGCGCTCGAGGCCGACGTGCTGCCGGCGCTGCGCGCGGCGATGCCGGCCGATGGTGCGGTCCGCATGGCCGGATCGGCCGACGCGCTGGATGGCCTGCTGGCGTCGATGGGCGGCAACCTCGCGCTGGCGCTGCTGGTGCTGTTCGTGGCGATGGCGGCGATGTTCCGCTCGCTGGGCGACAGCGCGATCGTGATGCTGACCTTGCCGCTGGCGCTGTTCGGTGGCGTGCTCGGGCTGCGCGTGCTGGGCCTGTTCGCGCCGCAGCCGCTCGATCTCCTGACCATGATCGGCTTCGTGATGCTGCTCGGCATGGTGATCAACAACGGCATCCTGCTGGTGGCGCAGGCGCGCGCGGCGCAGGCCGAGGGCGCGACGCTGGACGCCGCGGTCGCGCAGGCGCTGGACCAGCGCCTGCGGCCGATCCTGATCGGCGCGGTGACCGGCGTGCTCGGTGCGCTGCCGCTGGCCCTGAGCCCCGGCCCGGGCGCGGTGATCTACCGCGGCATGGCGGCGGTGAGCGTCGGCGGCGTGTGCGTGAGCCTGCTGTTCACCGCGCTGGTTGTGCCGGCGGCGCTGCGCCTGCGCGGTGCGGTCGGCCGCGCCGCCCGAACGGGTCCCGACCGCGTGCCGGCGCCCGAAGCCGCCTGATCCGAACTCTGACCCGCATCCTGACCCGGAGAATCCCATGCAACGATCGCCCTTCGCGCGCTGGCCGCTGCGCAGCCTGTTCGCCGTCGCCGTGCTGACGTGCCTGGTCGCAGTCTTTGCCTGGCCGGTGGCGCGTCCCGCCGCGGCGACGGAAACCGCGCCCTCGCCGCCGCCGGCACCGGTCGCCGTCGCGCCCGCGCTGCGCGAAGCGGTCGCGCCCACCACCTGGGTCACCGGTACGGTCGAGAGCCGCGACGATGCACGGGTGGCGACCGAACTGGCGGGCCGCGTGCTGTGGGTGGCCGAGGTCGGTGCCCAGGTCGCGCGCGGTGAGCCGCTGGCGCGACTCGACGACGCGCCGCTGCGCTTGCAGGCCGCGCAGGACGGGGCCGCGCTCGCGCGGCTCGATGCGCAACTGGCGCTCGCCGAGCGGCAGGTCGTGCGGCTGTCGTCGCTGGAGCGTCGTTCCAGCGTCGCCGAGACCCAGCTCGACGAGGCGCGCAGCGCGCGCGACGTGCTCGCGGCCAGCCGTGCCGAGGCGGCCGCGCGATCGGCCGAGAGCCGCCGCCGCGTCGCCGCCGCCGTGGTGCGCGCGCCGTTCGACGGCGTGGTTGCCGAACGCGCGCTGCGCAGTGGCGAGTACGCGCAGGTCGGCGCCCCGGTCGCGCGGCTGGTCGACACCGGACGGCTCGAGGTGCGCGCCACCGCGCCGCTGGCGCTGCTCGGTCGGCTCTAGCCGGGCCTGCCGGTGACGGTGCGCGCCGCGGGCGTCGAGCAGCCGGCGACGCTGCGCGCGCGGGTGCCGGTCGGCGATGCCGCCTCGCGGCAGGTCGAACTGCGGATCGCGCTCGATGGCGGGGGCTGGACCGCCGGCGGCGCGGTCGAGGTGCTGCTGCCGGCGGAAGCGGCGCGCGAGGCCCTGCTGGTGCCGCGCGACGCACTGGTGCTGCGCGACGGCGCGGCCTTCGTCTACCGCGTCGGCGACGACCAGCGCGCGCAGCGGCTGGCGGTGATGCCCGGTGCCGCGCGGGGCAGCGAGGTGGTGGTCGAGACCGAAGCCGACCTCGCGCCCGGCGATCCGCTGGTGGTGCGCGGCGCCGAACGGCTGAGCGACGGCCAGGCCGTCGACGTGGTCGCCGGGGCCTGAAGGCGCCGGCACGCGGGGCGTCGCGCCACGCCGCGACGCGGACCCCGGCGCCTCGCGATCAGTAGCGCTCCGGCACGTGCACGACCTTCGCCTTGACCCGGTGCCGGGCCGGGCGGCTGGCGAGCGGCGGGAACTTGATCGGCTCCGGCGGCACGTCGTGGTCCGGCAGCGCGTCGAGCAGGTGGCGGATCATGTTCAGGCGCGCCCGTTTCTGGTCGTTGGCGTCCACCACGTGCCAGGGCGCCTCCTTGATGTGCGTGTGGCGGAACATCGCCTCCGCGGCGCGCGTGTAGTCGGCGTAGCGGCTGCGCGACTCGAGGTCCATCGGCGAGATCTTGAAGCGCTTGATCGGGTCCTCGATGCGCTCGGCGAAGCGCGCCTCCTGCTGCGACTGGTCGACCGAGAACCAGTACTTGAACAGCAGGATGCCGTCGGCCACCAGCAGCCGCTCGAAGGTGACCACGTCGCGCAGGAAGGCCTTGTACTGGGCATCGGTGCAGAAGCCCATCACCTTCTCGACGCCGGCCCTGTTGTACCAGGAGCGGTCGAACAGCACGATCTCGCCGGCCGAAGGCAGGTGGGTGATGTAGCGCTGGAAGTACCACTGCGTGCGCTCGCGCTCGGACGGCTTGGGCAGGGCGGCGACACGGCAGTAGCGCGGGTTGAGCACCTGGGTGAAGCAATTGATCGCGCCGCCCTTGCCGGCCGTGTCGCGGCCTTCGAACAGCACCACCAGCCGCTGTCCCTTGGCCTGCAGCCAGCGGTGCATCTGCGCCAGTTCCACCTGCAGCGGGCGCAGGTGCTCGGCGTATTCCTTCTTCTTCAGTTCCTTCGCCATGGGGCCTCCGGGTCAGCGTTCGTGCAGGCGGGGACGGAGCGAAACCAGGTTGCACGGCCGGGTGCGCGCGTCGAGTTGCGCGGACAGCAGTTTCTCCCAGGCCGTGCGGCAGGCCGAGGTCGAGCCCGGCAGGCAGAACACGAAGGTGCCGTTGGCGAGCCCGGCGAACGCGCGCGACTGCAGCGTGCTGGTGCCGATCTCGTGCCAGGACAGGGCGCGGAACATCTCGCCGAACCCGGGCATCGGCTTGTCGAGCAGCGGTTCGATCGCCTCCGGGGTGGAGTCGCGGCCGGTGAAGCCGGTGCCGCCGGTGGTGATCACGCCGTCGATCGCCTCGTCGGCGATCCAGGCGGCGACCTGCGCGCGGATCTTCCAGCGGTGGTCGGGCAGGAGGACGCGCGCGGCGAGCACGTGGCCGGCGGCGACGAGGGCGTCGGCGAGGTACTGCCCGGAGGTGTCGCTGTCGAGCGTACGCGAATCCGACACCGTGAGCAGGGCGATGCGGAGCGGCACGAAGGCGTCGGAAGCGGTCATCACCGGATTGTATGCCGGCGCCGGGCGTTTCAGGTTGCGGCGAGGTCGTGGTCGGCCGGCGGCAGGCCGGCTTGCGCGCGCTCGTGCATCCAGGCGATCGCGCGGGCGAAGTCGCGGGCGAAGCGCGGCATGTCGAACAGCGGGGTGGCCGCGCGCGCGTCGCGCAGGCGCTCGCGCACGCGGGCCGCGGCCGCCGGATCGCGGGCGAACGCGGCGGCGCGCGCGATGTAGTCGGCGACGTCGTCGGCGACCAGCTCCGGCAGGCCCAGGGTCCGCAGCAGCGACAGGCCCACGCGCGCGGCGAAGGTGTCGCCGGGCACGGTCAGCAGCGGTGCCCCGGCCCACAGCGCGTCGCTGGCCGTGGTGTGCGCGCCATACGGCCAGGTGTCGAGGAACAGGTCGACGTGGCGGTACAGCGCGAGGTAGGCGTCGTGCGCCAGTTTGCGCTGGAACACCAGGCGCGCCGGATCGATGCCTGCGGTCGATGCCGCGTCGCGCAGGTGGCGGGCGAAGTCGCCGTCCGGCTCGCCGAGCAGCCACAGCACGGCGCCCGGCGACCGGCGCAGGATGTCCATCCACGCCGCGAATACCGGCGGCCCGATCTTGTACGCGTTGTTGAAGCTGGCGAACACGAAGCCGGTCGCCGGCAGGCCGAGCGTCGCGCGCGGCGGCGGCTCGCCGATCCGGCGCGTGGCGTCGGACGGCTGGAAGGCATGCGGCAGGCGCACCAGCGCCTCGCTGTAGTGCGCGCGCTGGGCGGCGGGGACGACCTGCGGGTCGGCCAGCAGGTAGTCGATGAAGGGCGCACCGGACGTGCCCGGATAGGCCAGCCAGTTCACCTGCACCGGCGCCGGGCGGCGCGCGAAGGCTGCGCTGACCTCGCCCGCGCCGTAGCCGCGCAGGTCGACCAGCACGTCGATGCGATCGGCGCGGATCCGCTCGGCGAGCGCCGCGGGCTCGAGCTCGTGCACTTCGTGGAAGGCGCTGAATCCCGCGCGCAGCCGGCGCCGCATCGCGCCGCCGTCGTCGCGCGTGGTGGCGTAGCCGATCGCCACCAGCGGCGTGCCGCGCAGGCGCTCGACGAAGTCGGCCAGCAGCAGTGCGGTCGGATGGTTGTTGAATCCTGACGACACGAAGCCGACGCGCGGCGCGCGGCCGCCGTGCGCGGGTGGCGCCGGGGGCAGGGCAGGGGCCGCGGCCGCGAGCACGGCTGCGGCATGCAGGCGCGCGCAGGCGAGCTGGTCGGCGGGCGTCGCGGGTTCGGCGAGGAAGGCGAACGGCGCCACGCCGGGGTGCCCGGCGCGCACGGCGTCGATGAGCGCGGCCGAGCCGGCGTCGAGGCCGCGCCAGTCGCCGATCCGCCGCTGCATGAACACGCGCTGCGAGCGCGCCGGCAGCAGCCGCGGGTCGGCCGCGAGGGCGGCGTCGCAGGCGGCG
>JAJTHZ010000153.1 GCA_021299185.1 Lysobacteraceae bacterium
GGCCTGGGGCTACAATGGCAGCACGCCCGGGCCGACGATCGAGGCCACCGAGGGCGACCGCGTGCGCCTCTACGTCACCAACCGCCTGCCCGAGCACACCACGATCCACTGGCACGGCATCGACCTGCCCAACGGCATGGACGGCGTCGGCGGCCTGACCCAGCCGCAGATCAAACCGGGCGAAACCTACGCCTACGAATTCACCCTGCGCCAGCACGGCACGCACATGTACCACCCGCATGCCGACGAACTGGTGCAGATCTCGATGGGCATGATGGGGCTGTTCATCATCCACCCGAAGGACGGCGAGCCCGAGCGCATCGACCGCGACTACGCCTTCCTGCTGCACAACTGGGCCGTGCATCCCGGCACCTGGCGGCCCGATCCCTCGGTGATGACCGAGTTCGACCTGTGGTCGTTCAACAGCAAGGTGTTCCCGGCGATCGATCCGCTGGTGGCGCGCACCGGCGAGCGCATCCGCATCCGCGTCGCCAACCTGTCGATGCACGAACACCCCATCCACCTGCACGGCCCCGCGTTCGAGGTCACCGGCGGCGACGGCGGGCGCTGGCCGCGCAATCTCTGGCGGCGCGAGGTGACCGAGATCGTCGGCGTCGGCCAGATCCGCGACCTCGAAGTGGTGTGCCGCGAGCCGGGCGACTGGGCCCTGCACTGCCACAAGGCCCACCACACGATGAACGCGATGGGCCACGGCATCCCGAATCCGCTCGGCGTGGACCAGCGCGGCGTCGCCGAGCGCCTCGCCCGCCTGCTGCCCGAGTACATGGCGATGGGCGAGTCCGGCATGGCCGAGCACGCCGAGCACACCGCGATGGGCCACATGCAGGGCCCGGCGAACACGCTGCCGATGATGATGGGCCAAGGCCCCTTCGGTCCGCTGGAGATGGGCGGCATGTTCACCGTGCTCAAGGTGCGCGATGCACTGCCCACCGACGGCAGCGACCCCGGCTGGTACCGCCATCCGCAAGGCACGCTGGCGCGCCGCGTGAGCACCGATCCCGACTTCGATCCGACCTGAGGCTGCCGATGATGCGAACCGAACTGTTCCACGCGCCGCCCGGCGCGCATGCGATGCCCCGCGCACTGGCCGCGGCGCTCGTGCTGGCGGGCGCGGCCCTCGCCGCGCCCGCGCACGCACGCCCCATCGCCTACACCGGCGCCACCACCGTGATGGCCGACGTCGGCAGCGACACGCGCGAGTTCAGCGTCTTCCACGCGCCGTCCTTCCGCTGGTCCGCCGGCGGCGGCTGGCACGCGTTCGAGAGCGGGGACGGCGCCACCGAGCGCGAGATCGCCTACGTGCGCGGCAACCGCCTGCTCAAGCGCTGGAACCTGCCCAATGCGCAGGCCAACATCTTCGCCTGGGGCAGCATCGGCCGCGCCACCGGCAACGACTTCGACGGCTCGCAGGCCGCGTACAACGCCGGCTTCCAGGCCGACTACGAGACCTTGCGCTTCTACTCGATGGTCAAGAGCGAGTGGTGGCACACCGGCGCCTTCACCCACCGCATGGACACCGCGCAGCTCGGCTTCGCGCCCTACACCCACCGCTACGGCGGCTGGGCGACCTGGCTGGTCGGCATGGTGGAGAACAAGGCCGGCGGGCTGCAGGGCACGCCCGAGTACACCGTGATGCTGCGCTTCTTCAACGAAACCACGTGGATCGAGGCCGGCGTCGACGACGACGGCGATCCGCGCCTGATGCTGATGCTCAACTTCTGAACCGGAGGAAATCCCCATGATCCGCACGCTGCTCGCTTCCCTGCTGCTCACCCTCGTCTTCGCCGGCTCCGCCGCCGCCGAGGCCCCGCGCACCATCCGCATGGAGGTCAACGGCCTGGTCTGCGCGTTCTGCGCGCACGGCATCCAGAAGGCGCTGGAGAAGTATCCCGCCGCCGGCGAGGTCTTCGTCGACCTCGAGGACCGCCTGGTCGCGGTCGAACTCAAGGAAGGCGGCGACATCACCGACGCCGACCTCGGCACGGCGATGACCGACGCCGGCTACACCGTGGTGTCGATCGCGCGCAGCGTCGAGACGCTGGACGCGATCAAGGCCGCGCAGGGGGCCACGGATGAGTGAGCCCCTGCTCGCGCCGATGAAGGCCAGCGCCGGTGCCTCGCTGCTGGCGCTGGTCACCGCCGGCGGCACCCTGGTCTGCTGCGTGCTGCCCGCGGTGATGGTGGCGCTCGGCGCGGGTGCGGCGCTGGCGGGACTGGTCAGCGCGGTACCGCAACTGGTGTGGTTGAGCGCGCACAAGGGCGTGGTGTTCGGCGCCGCGGCCCTCGCGCTCGCGGTCTCGGGCCTGCTGCTGCGGCGCGCGCGCCACGCGCCGTGCCCGGCCGATCCGGCGCTCGCGCGGACCTGCGCACGGCTGCGCCGGATCTCGCACTGAACCTGGGGCCTCGCCGCGGGATCGACCGCGGTCGGGGCGGTCTTCGCGTTTGCGCTGCCGTGGCTGTGGGCCTGAGGCGCCCCGCTTGACAGGCGGGCATCTCGTAATGAGAATGATTCGCGTCTAGTGACTGCCCCGATGGACTGCGCGTGGATGTGCCCCGCCCCATGGGACCCGACGCCGCGCCCGCGGCGGAGGGGACCGATCCGAAACGCCAGCCGCCGCGGTTCGACAGCCGCGACCTGTTCCTCGGCGGCGAGCGCCTGCTGATCAACCACCGCGGCGAGCAGTACCTGTTGCGCATCACCCGACAAGGCAAGTTGATCCTCACCAAGTGATCGTGATGCCGGCGCCCGCGCCGGCGGTTCCATCCACTGCCAGCCGCGCCGCAAGGCGCACGCCAGCCCCCACCGTCGCCGCCCCGCGGCCTGGAGTCTGGCATGCCCGTTCGCCCCCTCGTGCTCGCCCTCGGCCTCGCGCTCGCCGCGGGCGCCGCGCGCAGCGCCCCCGCCCCGCAACCCGAACCCGAACCCGACGCGGGCGACCTGCGCGCCCTGGAGCGCATCACCGTGACCGCCACCGCCGTGCCGGTGGCGGTCGGCGACGCCGTCGCCACGGTGTCGGTGATCGACGCCGACGAGATCGAGCGCCGGGGCGCGCGCGACATCAAGGACCTGGTGCGATACGAACCCGGCGTCTCGGTGCGCAACGACCCCGGCCGCTTCGGCCTGTCGGGCTTCAACATCCGCGGCCTCGACGGCAACCGCGTGCTGGTGCGGGTCGACGGCGTGCGCGTGGCCGACGGATTCTCGATCGGCAGTTTCGCCAACGCCGGGCGCGACGCAGTCGACGTCGACACGCTGAAGCAGGCCGAGATCCTGCGCGGCCCGGCGTCGTCGCTGTACGGGTCGAGCGCGCTCGGCGGCGTGGTGTCCTTCGTGACCAAGGACCCGCTGGATGTCCTGCACGGCGACGACACCGCCGCGCTGCGCGGCAAGGTGGGCTACGCATCGGTCGACGACGGCAGCTACGGCGGCTTCACCGGCGCGTGGCGCAGCGGCGATTTCTCCGCGCTGCTGCACTGGACCCATCGCAGCGGGACCGAGGGCGACAACCAGGGCACGGTGGCGAGCCGCGACGGCACGCGCACCGTCAACAACCCGCAGGCGTACGAGGACGACGCCCTGCTGCTCAAGGGCGTGCTCGACCTCGGCGACGGCGACCTGCTGCGCGGCACGCTGGATGGCACGCGCGGGCGCACGGACACCGACGTGCTGTCCGCGCTCGGAAGCGCGCGGCTCGGCCCGAGCACGGTGCTCGTCGAGTCGCTCGCCGGCCTCGACCGCGCCCAGCGGCACCGCGCCAGCCTCGTGTGGGAACTCGGGGCACGGCCGTGGTTCGAGCGGGCCCGCCTGAATGCCTACGTGCAGCAGAGCACCAACACCCAGGACACCCGCGAGGACCGCACCACGATCGCCGCCAGCGGCGCGCGCACGCCGGTCACGCACGAGCGGCGTTTCGAATTCGGCCAGGACGTGGCCGGCATCGAGGCCACCTTCCGCCACGAATTCAGCACCGGCGCGCTGGCGCATCGGCTCACCTGGGGCGGCGAATGGCTGCGCACCGACACCGCGCAGTTGCGCGACGGCACCCAGCGCAACCGGATCACCGGCGTGGTCACCAACGTGGTGTCGCCGGACGTCTTTCCGGTGCGCGACTTCCCGCCCAGCGAGACCACGGAGACGGCCCTGTTCGTCGAGGACGAGATCAGCCTGCTCGGTGGCCGCCTGACCCTGGTGCCGGGCCTGCGCTGGGACCGCTTCGACCTCGCACCGCAGCCCGACCCGGTGTTCGCCGCCGACAATCCGGGCATCGTGCCGGTGGCGATCGACGCGTCGAACCTCTCGCCGCGCTTCGGCGCCGCGTGGTCCTTCGACGGCGGCTGGTCGCTGCACGCGAACTACGCCCGGGGCTTCCGCGCGCCGCCCTACAACGACGCCAACATCGGATTCACCAACCTGCAGTTCGGCTACACCGCCTTGCCCAACCCGGACCTCGCATCGGAAACCAGCCGCGGACTCGAACTGGGACTGCGCTGGCGCGGCAGCGCGGGCTTCGTGGCGCTCGCGGCGTATCGCAACGCGTACGAGGACTTCATCGAATCCCTGCATCCGCTCGGCACCGATCCCACCACCGGCCTGCTGGTCTTCCAGTCGCGGAACGTCGACGCGGTGACGATCGAAGGCGTGGAACTGCGTGCCGGCTGGCGCTTCGGCGAGACCTGGCAGGCACTCGACGGCTTCGAACTCAACGCGGCGTTGTCGACCGCGCGCGGCACCGACGAGGAGACCGACCAGCCGCTGAACTCGGTCGATCCGCGGCGCATCGTGGCCGGGCTGCGCTACGACGCGACCGACGGACGCTGGAACGCGGAGCTGGTCGCCACTGCCGCGGCGCGCCCGAATCGCGTCGACGACACCTCCGGCGTGCAGTTCCGACCGCCGGGCCACGCGGTGTTCGACCTCTTCGGCCAGTACCGGCTGAGCGACGCGCTGCGGCTCGACCTCGGCGTCTACAACCTCGGCGACCGGACGTACTGGGAGTGGGCCGACGTGCGCGGCCGGCTCGCCACCGATGTCGCCCTCGACCGCTTCACCCGCCCCGGGCGCAGCGTGCAGGCCACGCTGATCCTCGAACTCTGAACCTCAGGAATCCCGCCATGATGACTCTCGCCAGGACCCTCCTCGCGGCCGGCGCCGCATTCGGTCTCGCCGCCTGCGCCACCACGCCCTACGCGCCCGCGGCACGAGCGGACTCCGCCGCCAAGCAGCCGCCCGCACCGCAGCGCATCCTGCCGCGCTGCGAGACACCGGACGCCCCCTTCGAGTGCGACCGTCGCGCCATCCTCGCCATGCAGGGCGAGTACGCGGTGTCGTTCCACTTCGACGAGACCGTCGCGCTCGCACCCGGCTATGCGCCGAAGCCGGACAAGGACAGCGGCGGCCACGAACTGGTGCTGCTGGTCGAAGACAGCGGCACACGCATCGTCCTGCAGCACATCCTGGTCGGCGCCTCCGGGATGGTGATCAAGCACTGGCGGCAGGACTGGCAGTACGAGACGCCCGCCCACTGGGCCTACATCGGCGACCAGCGCTTCGCGCGCCGCGAACGCGCGCCGGATGAGATCGATGGCACCTGGACGCAGTCGGTCTACGAGGTCCACGACGGCCCGCGTTACGCCGGCATCGGCCGCTGGAACCATCGCTATGGCGTGTCGACCTGGACCTCGGAGCGCACCTGGCGCCCGCTGCCGCGCCGCGAATACACTACCCGCGACGACTACCAACTGCTCAACGTGGAAAACCGCCACACCATCACGCCCACCGGCTGGACGCACGAGCAGGACAACACCAAGGTCATGCGCGCCGAGGGCCGCGACGCGGTGCTGGTGCGCGAGCTCGGGTTCAACGACTACCGCCTCGTGAGCGGCCACGACTTCGGGCCGGGCAAGCGCTACTGGGAAGAAACGGCGCCGTTCTGGGACGCGGTGCGCGCGCGCTGGGACGCCGCGCTCGCCGCACCGGGGCTGCGCCTGGCCTATCCAGCCGACGAGGAAGCCTTCCTGACCGACGTCCTGGCGCGCGCCGAAGCCTTCCGCAAGGATCGCGACCTGGCGGCCGCCACCGCCTGGATCGAGGCGGCGTTCGCCACGCGCGTCGCGGTCGAACCGCAGCGCACGCCGGCCGAAGGCGCCACGGCCCGCTGACGCTCCCGCGCCCGGCTCAGGCGGCCGCCGCGCGGCGGCCGCGCGGCGCCAGAGAGGCATAGAGCGCTTCCACCTGCCGCATCAGCACCGGCGCGCTCCAGCGCTGGGCGTCGCCGGGTCCGGCGGCGCCCAGCGACGCGCGCAGCGCGGGGTCGCGCAGCACGGCGGCGACGTGCGCGGCGAAGTCCGCCTCGTCCTCGCGTGCGACGCGGGCGCTGCTCGCGCCCTCCAGCACGGTCGCGGTGCCCATCACCGCGGTGGAGACGATCGGCACGCCGAGCGCCATCGCCTCCAGCAGGACCAGTCCCTGCGTCTCGGTGGGCGAGGCGAACACGAAGGCATCGCCGGCGCGATAGCAGTCGAGCAGGGTGCTGCGCCGGTCGAGGTTGCCGAAGAAGCGCACGTTGTCGCCGATCCCGAGCTCGCCGGCCAGGCGCTTGAGGCGCAGCGCGTCGGGCCCCTCGCCGGCGATCACGAAGCACAGGTCGGGGAAGTCCGGCACCAGGCGCTGCGCCACCCGCAGCAGGAAGGCGATGTTCTTCTCCTGCGCCAGCCGGCTCACAGTCACGATGGTCGGCTGGCCGGGACGGATCCCGTGGCGGGCGCGGAACGCAGCACCGTCGCCGCCGCGGAACTCGTCGAGGTGGATGCCAGTCGGGATCACGGTCGACGGCGTGCGGATGCCGTAGCGGTCGAGCACGCCGGTCATCTCGCGGCTGGGCACGATGAGGTGGTCCACCTCGTGGCACAGCCGGCGCGAGAGCGTGCGCGCCGCGAACCGGGTCGCCATCCGCGGCAGCCACGGCAGGTAGTGCGCGACGTATTCCTCGAAGTACGTGTGGTAGGTCTCGACCACCGGCGCACCCGTCAGGCGGCCGATGCGCACGCCGAGCCCGTGGGCGCGGAACGGCGTGTGGACGTGGATCGCATCCCAGTCGCGCGCGGCCAGTCGGCCGTGCAGCGCGCGCAGGTCGGCCACGCGCATCAGGCGGTCCTCGGGATCGAAGAAGATCGTGCGCGCCGGGACCCGGCGCACCTCGAAGCCTTCGCCGTGGTGCGCGACGTCCGCCGCCTCGCCGTAGGACGGCGCGACCGCCGACACCTCGTGGCCCAGCGCCAGCAGTTCGCGCGCGAAGGTGCGGATCGACGTGGACACGCCGTTGACCCGCGGGAAGTAGACGTCCGACAGCATCAGGATGCGCATCCGCGGACGGTATGTCCGCGCCATTGCAGCCGGATGACGCGGCCCGGTGGGTCTGCGCGCCGCTCGACCGCGTGGCGGAACTGCGCGCGCAGCAGGTCGAAGCCGAATTCGGTGATCGCGACGCCCGGCCCGACCGCGCGCAGGGCCAGCGCGATGTCGGCATCCGGCGTGTCGAGGGCCAGCGACAGATCGGCGGTGAAGCGACCGCGGCCGCCCATCACGCCGGCGAAGCGTCCGGTCCGGAACATGCGCGCCTGCGGCGCGGAGACGGCGCGCGGATCGACCCGCGGATGGTCGACCGGCGATGCGCCCCGTTGCGAAGGCCTGCGCCCGACCGGCCGCAGTCGCCTTGACATGGTCATCACGCGGCGGCGGACGCGCACGACGTCGGCACGGGCCGGATGGCATCATGCGGGCCCTTCTCGGAACGCCAAAGGCCGCAACATGACGGGATCGCGCGTCGCTGTGATGTTCATCGGGCTGCTGTGCGTCGCCTTCGCGGCCCTCGCGCAGCCCACGCGCCTTCCGCATCCGCCCGGCTTCGCCTATTGGCCGGATGCCGACTACGACCCGTCCGTGCCCGCCGCCGAATCGGTGCTCGGCCACGCGATCGGCGAAGACATGGCGCTTTCCGCCGACGTGCGCCGCTACTTCGAGGCGCTCGCCGCCGCGCGGCCCGACCAGGTCCGGCTGGTCGACTACGGGCGCAGTTGGGAAGGACGCCCGCTGTGGTACGCGGTGATCGGCTCGCCGGCGAACCTCGCGCGCGCCGACGCGATCGCCGCGGCGATGCGGGAACTGGCGGACCCGCGGATCAGCGACGACGCGCGCGCGCAGGACATCATCCGCGACCTGCCGGCGATCGTCTGGCTCGGCTACAGCGTGCACGGCAACGAACCGGGCACCAGCGATGCGGCGATGCTCACCGCCTACCACCTGCTCGCCAGCCGCGGCGACGCGCGCGTGCCGGCGATGCTCGCCAACACCCTGGTGATCATCAACCCGGTGCAGAACCCCGACGGCCGCGACCGCTTCATCCACGCCGAACGCGCCACGCGCGGCCCCTTCCCCGACCCGGAGTTCGCCGCCGCCGGCCGCGACGAGCCGTGGCCCGGCGGGCGCATGAACCACTACGTGTTCGATCTCAATCGCGACTGGTTCGCCCTCACCCAGCCGGAGACGCGACTGCAGGTGCCGGAGATGCTGCGCTGGATGCCGGTGCTCGTACTCGACGTGCACGAGATGGGCACCGACATGACCTACTTCTTCGCGCCGGAGGCCGCGCCCGCCAATCCGCACCTCACGCGCGCGCAGCTCGACAGCGCGGCGCGGGTCGGCGCCAACAACGCGCGCTGGTTCGATCGCTTCGGGCTGGGCTACTTCACGGGCGAGATCTTCGACAGCTTCTACCCGGGCTATGGCAGCGGCTGGCCGAACTACCACGGCATGGTGGCGATGGTCTACGAGCAGGGCAGTTCGCGCGGGCTGCTCGCGCAGCGCCGCGACGGCACGCGGCTGGCGTTCCGCGACACCGTGCAGAGCCAGTTCATCGCCGGCCTGTCCGGGATCGAGACGGTGGCGGGCGAACGGCAGCGCTTCCTCGCCGAATTCCGCGCCTATCGCCGAGCGGCGATCGACGAGGGGCGAAGCGAGCGCGTGCGCGCCTACGTGGTCGCGCCCGGCGCACGCCCGGCTTCCGCCCTGCGCCTGGCCGGCACCCTGGCGAGGAACGGCATCGAGGTGGGGCGCGCCACGGCGGCGTTCGAGGCCTGCGGTGAACGCTTCGCGGCGGGCAGCTACGTGGTCGATGCCGCGCAACCGGGCAAGCGATTGATCCGCACCCTGCTCGATGCCGATACACCGATGGACCCCGACTTCGTCGAGCGCCAGCGCGCCCGGCTCGCGCGCGGACTGCCGGATGAGATCTACGACGTGACCGCATGGTCGCTGCCGCTGATGTATGGCCTGCGCGCGGTGCCGTGCGCTGCACTGCCGCGGGTCGCGACCACACCGGTCGGGCCGGACACGCGCACCGCGGGCCAGGTCGTCGGCACGGCCGAGGCGGTGGCGTGGCTGGTGCCGTGGGGCGACACGCCGGCCGTGCGATTCCTCGCCGCCGCGACGCGCGAGGGCCTCGACGTCGACTCGGCGGACGAGGCCTTCGTGCACGGTGGCACGCGCTACCCGGCCGGCTCGCTGGTGTTGCGCGCGGGAGCCAATCCCGGCGATGCGCGGGCGCGCATCGAGCGCGCCGCGCTGGCGAGCGGCGCCACGGCGACCGCGGTGGCGAGCGGACGCGTGGACGAGGGCCCGGACTTCGGCTCGCCGCGGGTGATCGACATGCCGCAGCCGCGCATCGCGCTGCTGTGGGACGACCCCGCCGAGCGCTACTCCGCCGGCTGGGCGCGGTTCCAGATCGAGCGCGAGTTCGAGCACCCGGTGACCCTGCTGCGCGGCGGGCGCCTCGCGCGCACCGACCTGTCGCGCTTCGACGTGCTGGTGCTGCCCGCCGAGGGCCTGCCCTACAAGGCGGCGTTCGGCAGCGCGGGCATCGACAACCTGCGCGGCTTCGTGCAGCGCGGCGGCGTGCTGGTGACGCTCGGCAGCGCGACGCGCTTCGCCGCCGACCCGGAGGTCAACCTCGTCGGGCTGCGGCTGGAGCAGAGCGCCGCGGAAGCGGCGAAGCAGGGCCAGCCGGGACGGTCGAAGGACAAGCCCGCCGACGACAAGCCGGGCCCCGCCATGGTGCCCGGCGTGGAGATCACCGACGCCGCGCAGCGGGCCGCACTGGAGGCCGCACCGAACCTGCCACCGACCCCGGTGTCCGGCGCACTGCTGCGCGCCGACGTCGACGGCGAGCACTGGCTGGCGGCGGGCATCGCGCCCGAACTCGCGGTGCTGGCGGTCGGCTCCGACATCTACGCACCCTTGCGCCGCGACACCGGCGCCACGGTCGCGCGCTTCGCCGACGCCGAGCGCCTGCGGCTGGCGGGCGTGATCTGGGAGGACAGCCGCCGGCAGTTCGCGCACAAGCCCTTTGTCGTCGTGCAGCCGAGCGGTGCGGGCCTGGTGGTCGCCTTCACCCAGGACCCGAACGTGCGCGCCTACCTCGACGGGCTCGCGCCGCTGTTCGCGAACGCCCTGTTCCGCGCACCGGCGAAGGCGCGGGCGCTACGGCCGCACTGAGCGTCTGTGGGACGGCCGATCCGCGGCGCGCCGAGGCGCTGCAGGCCGTCCCCCGGCAGCCGCAACGCGGCGCCGCAGCGCGCCACCCATTCAGTCCGTGGACGGCGTGAGCCGCGCCGCGCGCACGCCCGGCCGACCGTCGACGGCCTCCACCCACGCGAGCACGGCCTCGCCGCGCGCCGCCGCGACCCGCGGCACGCCGGTCGAGCGGCCCGGCGGGAGTTCGACCACGTCGTGCGTCGCGCGGACGCCCAGCCGCGGGTCGAGTTCGGCCACGCGCAGCGTGGTCGCGCCCGGCGTCGAACCGGCACCCAGCCAGACCGCGAGGAAGCCATCGCCCCACGCGGCGGCATCGACGCGCCCGACGGTGGCCACGCCGGACTCGAGCGCGACCGGGGCGCCGAAACCGCGGCCATCGCCGAGGGCGGCGCGGATCACCATCGAGTCCTCCTGCAGCGTCGGCCACAGCGCGAGGATGCCCGACGGCCCCGCGGCCAGCGCAGGCCCGTTCACCGGGCAACCGGCGATGCGCCAGCCGTCGTCGTGGACGGCCTGCTCGTCCGACCAGCGCCCGCGTCGATGCGCGAGCCAGTGGATGTTGCGCAGTTCCTCGTCGCCGTGGTCGCGGTAGGCCACCACGGTGCGGTCGCCCACCCGCAGCATGTCGGTCTGGCAGCAGGAGCAGGTCGATGCATCGAGTCGCGCTTCCTCGCGCAGGCGGCCGCGGCGGTCGAGCACCGCGCTGCGCAGGGTCATGCGGCCGGCGTGCGCGCCGTGGTCGTGGTGCGCGTGGTCATGGCCGCCCGCCGAGCCCGCCGTCTCGCGGCCGTCCAGCCACACCAGCCGCACGCGGTCGTCGCCGGCCGGCACCATCGACACGAAGCCGTGTTCGGTCTCGGTACCGTCGGTGTGCGGCACGATCGATGTGGACCACGTGCGGCCGCGATCGGTGGAGCGCACCACGCGCACCTCGTACGCATAGGTGCTCTCGCCGGTCTTCTGCAGCCAGTGTGCGATCCAGTCGCCGTTGTCGAGCACCACCAGGCTGGGGAAGTCCGCCCAGTTGACGAACCAGCGCGCGGCCGCGCCATCGGCACCCGTGGTCGCCGAGTCGGCGATCACGCCGCGCCGGCGCACCGCGCCATCCGCTGCGACCTCGGCGAACTCCAGCGTCGCCCGGTCGCCGTCGCGGCGCTGCCAGGTGACGATGAACCCGCGGCCCGGATCGACCGCCACCGAGGGCTGCGCGGTGGACGGACCTGCGCCGAGGTCCAACGGTTCAACGGCAAGCCCTGCTGCGTCCGCCGCCACCGCGCCCGGCAGGTCGACGGCGAGGGCGAGCAGTCCCACCAGCATTCGCGGCAGCGCGTTCACGTCAGAAACGATAGCGCCAATTCACCTCGAAGAAACGCGGCTCGCCGAGCACCGCCTGGTTGCCGCCGTTGTACGAGCGATTGGCGTAGACCTTGTCGCCGAGGTTGCGCACCCGCAGGCCGAAGGTGCCCCAGTCGGTGTCCAGCGAACCGTGCGCGTCCCACACCGTGTACGACGGCAGGAACAGCGTGTTGGCGTTGTTGGCCGTGCGTTCGCCGACGTGGCGCGCGCCGAGCCCGATGCGCCAGGCCTCGGCCGGCGCCCAGGTCAGCCAGCCGCTGGCCACGCGCTCGGGCACGTCGGGTGGCAGGAGGCCCTCGCGCGAGACCACGACGTTGCCGACGCGGTCGTTGAAGTCGTCGAACTGCGCATCCAGCACCGAAGCGGCCAGGTCGACGCGCCACGCCGCGGCCAGCGACCAGCCCAGCGAGACCTCGATCCCGCGCGCCGACTGCTCGCCGATCTGCTGGGTCAGGTTGGGGTTGACCGGATCGCGGGTCAGGATGTTGGTGCGCGCGATGTCGTACAGCGCCAGCGTCCACTCGCCGCGCGGCAGCGACTGCTTGAAGCCGATCTCGACCTGCTCGCTCTCGGTCAGGTCGAACGGCGCGTTGGCCTGGGTCAGGGTCACGATCTGGGTCGGCGGCTCGGTCGCTGCGGACACGGAACCGTACAGCGTGCCGCCCTCGACCACGTCCCACAGCAGGCCCACGCGGCCGCTGCGCGAATCGTAGGACTTCGAGAACCCGGTGTTGGTGCGCAGCGCGCGCGCGTCGACCTCGGTGTCGTCGAAGCGGAAGCCGGTGACCAGGTTCACGCCCTCGGCCACCGTGAGCCGGCTCTCGACGAAGGCCGCGCGCTGGTCGACGTCGGTGTCGACGAACGGCAGGAAGGCGTCCAGCGAGCGGAACACGCCCAGCGCGGGGTCGCTGAACGCGACCGCGTCGGTGAACCGGAACGGCGAGTTGGTGGTCCGCGTGTGGTCGTTGTGCCAGGCCTCGATCCCGCCGGCGAGGCGGTGCGGCAGGTCGAACAGGGACGCATCCCATGAGAAGTCGGCGATCGCGCCGCGCTGACCCTGGTCGTGGTGGAGCTGCAGCCAGTCGGCGCGGGCGATGTCGCCGGTGGCCGGGCGGAAGGTGTAGGCCTCGGTGTTGCGCCAGTCGCGGTCCTCGCTGTTCCGCCACGCCTGCAGCGACGCCCGCAGCGTGGCCGACGGCGTCCAGTCCAGTCGCGCGCGCGCCCAGCGCACGCGCTTGTCGATGCGGTCGTCGATCACGTTGTAGTTGGCCCGGCGCAGGCTGTCGTCGATCCGCCCCAGCACCAGCGGCGTGCCGAAATAGCCCTCGGCATCATCGGCGTAGACCTCGCCGCCCACGGTGAGCAGCAGCGCATCGGACAGCGGGAACGCCAGTTCGCCGGTCGCGTGCCGGAATCCGAAACTGGTGCGGTCGGCGTAGCCGAACGACCCGCGCTCGTCGGAGCCCTGCCAGGCGAGGTCCACGCGATAGCGCACCGCGTCGCCGCCGAGCGAACCGCCGCGGCCGACGCCGAGCGTGCTGGTGCCGAAGCGTCCCCACGCCGCATAGAGCTGGGTCGACTCGCGGCCGTCGGCCCGGTACGGCACCACGTTGAGGGCGCCGCCGACGGCGCCGGATCCCGCGAGCAGCGAGGCCGGGCCGCGCAGCACTTCGAGGCGCTCGTAGTTCAAGGTCACCCGCGGCGTGGTGGCGAGCCCCGGGTAGCGCAGGCCGTCGAACAGGATCGGGAAGGCCAGCGAGCTGCTGAAGCCACGTGCCGAGATGCAGAACACGCCGAAGCAGGCACCGGTCGACAGGCCCGGCACGTTGTCGAAGGCCTCGACGAAAGTGGTCTCGCCGCGCGCGCGCAGGGCCTCCTGATCGATGATGTCGACGCTGGCGGGCGTCTCGCGCAGCGAGAGGCCGAGGCGGCCGCCGGCGCTGCTGCTGCGCTCCAGGGATGCCGGCGCATCGGCTTCGACCTCGACCTCGGGCAGGCGGCGTTCGGCGGCCTCGTCGCGCGCGTCGACAGTCGGCGCCGCATGTGCCGTCTCGGAGCCCGTGGTGAGCCCGGCGAGCACGGAAGCGAGGAGCAGGGCATGGCGCATCGGCATCGCGGGACATCCTCGGGCGGTCGAAAAGGCGGCGACGATAACCGGCGCTGCGGGCCGGCGCCTGCGACCCGTTGTCGCAGCCACTGACGATCGAAATGCACGACGTCCAACGGACGCGCGGCAAGGGGCCGGCATCCGCCGATGGCGCCGCGGCCGGTCGCCGCCTGCGACCGATTGCCGCACCCCGGGCGGCGCGGCAGGGCGGTGGACCGTAGAATCACGCGATGGATCGTGATCGCCTGACCCTGCTGCGCACGCTCGCGTTGCTGCGCGCCGTCGCCGTCGTGGGCCAGGCCGCGGCGGTGTACACCGCCACCGCGCTGCTGGAACTCGCGCTGGACCCGCGGCCGCTGTACGCCGGCTGCGCAGTGCTGGCGGTGTTCGCGGCGATCGCCGCCTGGACTGCCTGGCGAAGCACGCAGGTCGGCACCGGCACCGTGCTCGCGCATGTCGCGGTCGACCTCGGGGTGCTGACTTGGATGCTGTACTGGAGCGGCGGGCCCGCCAATCCGTTCGTGTCGCTCTACCTGCTGCCGATCGCGCTGGTGGCCTTCGCGCTGCGCCCGCCGGCGGTGCTGGCGGTCGCGCTCACCGCGGCCGGTGGCTATTCGCTGCTGATGCTCGAGCACGTGCCGATCCCGCACCAGCATGGCGACGCGGCGTTCTTCGACCTGCACCTGGTCGGGATGTGGGTGAACTTCCTGCTGTCGGCCGCGCTGTTCACCGTGTTCGCGGGACGGCTTTCGGCGCTGATCGGGCGCCAGCGCCGCGCGCTGGCGCGGGCGCGCGAGGAAGCGCTGCGCAGCGAGGGCATCCTCGCCGTCGCCACCCAGGCGGCGGCGACCGCGCACGCGCTCAACACGCCGCTGTCGACGATGGCGATCCTGCTCGCCGACCTCGGCGACGAGCACGCCGCCGATCCGCGACTCGGACCCGACCTCGCCACCCTGCGCCGCCAGGTCGAGGTCTGCCGCGATGCGGTGCGCCGCCTGGCCGTCGATGCCGAGCGCGAGCAGCGCGGAGCCATCGGCGTCGACGCCCTGGTGCGCCGCGCGCTCGAACGCCTGCAGGTGCTGCGCCCCGACGCGCTGCCCGAGGTCGACGGGCTCGACGCGCTGGCCGGCACCGCGGTGCGCGACGATCCGCGCATCGAGCACCTGCTGCTCAATCTGCTCAACAACGCCTTCGATGCATCGCGCGCGGCCGGCCGCGACGGCGCGCGGCTGCGCCTGTCGCGCTCGCCGGGCGCGCTGGAACTGCTGGTGGAGGACCGCGGCCGCGGCTTCGAGGGGCAACCGCCCGACTTCGCCAGCGACAAGCCGGACGGGCTGGGGCTGGGGCTCACCCTGTCGCGGGTGATCGCGGAGCACTTCGAAGGCCGCATCGAAACCCGCGCGCGCGCGGGCGGCGGTGCGGTGGCCGTGTCGCTGCCGCTGCACCGGCTGCTGCCCGCGTGAGCCCGCGCGTGCTGGTGATCGACGACGACGAGGCCTTCGCGGCGACGCTGGCCCGCTCGCTGGCGCGGCGCGGCGCGACCACGGCGGTGGCCTTCACCACTGCTCAGGCGCTGGCCGCGGTATCGAGCTTCGAACCGACCCATGCGGTGCTGGACCTGAAGCTCGGCACCGAGAACGGGCTCGTGACCCTGCGCGAACTGCTGCAGCGGCGTCCCGCCCTGCGCGTGCTCCTGCTGACCGGTTATGCCAGCCTCGCCACCGCGGTCGAGGCGATCAAGCTCGGCGCCACCAACTACCTCGCCAAGCCGGTCGACGCGCAGGCCGTGCTGGCCGCGCTGGTCGGCGCCGAACCGGGGGCCGCCTCGGCGCCGGACGAGCGCGGCCCCTCGCTCAAGCGCCTGGAGTGGGAGCACATCCAGCGCGTGCTCGCCGAGTGCGACGGCAACATCTCCGCCGCCGCGCGACGGCTCGGCCTGCACCGTCGCACCTTGCAGCGCAAGCTGCTCAAGCGGCCGGTGGCCGCCGACCCGGACACCGTGGGCTGAGCGCGGCGCAGGCTTCTGGGTCATCATGGGCGCCCGCCGGCATCCGCCGCCCATGCCCATGACCGACGCCCAGCCGCTTCCCCCGCCGACATCCGTGCGCCCGCGCCGCGTGATGTTGCTCGGCGCGACCGGCAGCATCGGCCGCGCGACGGTGGCGGAACTGCTGCGCCGCGGCCACGACGTGGCCTGCTTCGTCCGCTCGCAGGACAAGGCGCGTGCGCCCCTGCCGCCGGGCGCGAGCCTGCGCGAGGGCGACGTCACCCGACCCGGCGCGTTCGCGCGCGACGGCCTGCGCGGCGAGTCGTTCGACGCGGTGCTGTCCTGCCTCGCCTCGCGCACCGGCGCACCGCGCGACGCGTGGGCGATCGACCACGATGCGCAGCGCCTCGCGCTGGAGGCCGCGCGCGAGGCCGGCGTGGCGCACTTCGTGCTGCTGTCGGCGATCTGCGTGCAGAAGCCGCGGCTGGCGTTCCAGCACGCCAAGCTGGCCTTCGAACGCGCGCTGATGGACTCGGGCCTCGGATGGACGATCGTGCGCCCGACCGCGTTCTTCAAGTCGCTGTCCGGCCAGGTCGAACGCGTGCGCGCTGGCCGGCCTTTCCTGCTGTTCGGCGACGGCGCGCTGACCGCGTGCAAGCCGATCAGCGACCGCGACCTCGCGGCCTTCCTGGCCGACTGCATCGACGACCCGTCGCGCCGCGGCCGGGTGCTGCCGATCGGCGGGCCGGGTCCTGCGATCACCCCGCGCGAGCAGGCCGCCATGCTGTTCGAACTGCTCGACCGTCCGGCACGCGTGCGCCGCGTGCCGGTGGCGATGCTGGACGCGATCATCGGCGTGCTGTCGCTGTTCGGACGCCTCGTGCCGCCGTTGGCCGACAAGGCCGAGCTGGCGCGGATCGGCCGCTACTACGCCACCGAATCGATGCTGGTGCTCGATGCGGCCAGCGGCCGCTACGATGCCGACGCCACGCCGTCGACCGGGCGCGACCCCCTGCGCGAGCACTACGCACGCATGCTGCGCGGCGAGATCGGTGACGAGCGCGGGGACCACGCGGTCTTCTGAGGACTCGCGCCTTCCGTCGCCCGCGCGGCGTCGTTCGTGCACGACGTCACGGACGTGCCACGCCGGTTCATTGCATGCTGCGGCGTCGTCGCCCTGGAACGTTCGCCATGCGCCGCCTTCACGCGCTGTTCGCCTTCCTGCTCGCGCCCGCCGTGGTCGCCGCCGCGCCGCAGGCGCGCATCCTCGGCTATGAGACGCTCGAGATCCCGGCGGCGATGCGCGCCGAAGGGCCGGCGCGCACCACCCTGACCGCCTTCGGCCGCCGCTTCGACCTGCTGACCGAGCCGAATGCGTCGCTGCTGGATGCCCTGCCCGACACCGTGCGCGCCGCCGCGACCGCCGGCGGCAACCAGTTCCTGCGCGGCACGCTGGATGGCGTACCCGGCTCGTGGGTGCGGCTGTCGACCATCGATGGTCGCTGGACCGGCGGTTTCTTCGACGGCAAGGAGTTGTACCTGGTGGATGCCGCCGTCGCGGTCGAAGACCTGCTGCCCGCGCCCGCCGCGCCCGGCAGCACGGTCATCTACCGCTTCAGCGACCTGCTGCTGCCCAGCCTGTTCGACGAGGTCATCGCGGTCGACCCGGACTATCCGGTGCCCGGCGGCAAGCGGCTCGACTATGCCGCGTTCGCCGGCCATCTCGCCGCGGCGAGCGGGCTCGGCAAGGGTGCCACGCGGCAACTGCGCCTCACCGTGGTCACCGACGTCGAGTACGGCACGGTGCACGGCGCGAATCGCGACGCGGTGACGGCTTCGCGGGTCAACTTCGTCGATGGCGTTTACACCGGCCAGCTCGACGTGCAGGTGACCGCGACCACGGTCAACAACCTCGCCAGCAACGGCGCGATGGCGGCCACCAGCGGCAGCACCCTGCTGGGCGAGTTCCGCACCTTCATGACCTCGGGCGCGGGCAGCGGCATCCCCAAGGGCGGGCTCAACCAGTTGTTCAGCGGCAAGGACTTCGACGGCAACGTGGTGGGCGTGGCCTATCTCGGCGTGCTGTGCTCGAGCAGCTTCGGCTACGGCGTCAACCAGGTGCGGGCCGCCAACAACACCACCGCGCTGACCATCGCGCACGAGATGGGCCACAACTTCGGCGCCCCGCACGACGGCGAATCCGGCTCGGCCTGCCAGGCGCAGACCGGCAACTGGCTGATGAGCCCCTCGCTGAACGGCTCCTCGACCTTCTCGCCGTGCACGCTGACCCAGATGGCCGACGACATCTCGCGCGCGACCTGCCTGGTCGACATCTCGGGCAACATCTTCCGCAACAGTTTCGAGCCCTGAGGATCGGTTCGGGCTCGCGTTGCGCACCGTCGATCGCGCTGCACGCAGCGCGCCTACATCCGCCGCTTCGACCGAACCAGACGGCGGGGCCGGAGGGTGTGGGAGCGGCGCGTGCGCCGCGAGCTTTGCGGGCTTGCCGCTGCCCGGTCGCGCTGCACGCAGCGCTCCTACATCCGCCGCTTCGATCGAACCAGACGGCGGGGCCGGAGGGTGTGGGAGCGGCGCGTGCGCCGCGAGCTCTTCGAGCTTGCCGCTGCCCGGTCGCGCTGCACGCAGCGCTCCCACATCCGCCGCTTCGGCCGAACCAGACGGCGGGGCCGGAGGGTGTGGGAGCGGCGCGTGCGCCGCGAGCCTTTCGGGCTTGCCGCAGCCCGATCGCGCTGCACGCAGCGCTCCTACATCCGCTGCTTCGACCGAACCGGACGGCGGGGCCGGAGGGTGTA